>JBNJFE010000103.1:0-2541 GCA_051746505.1 Campylobacterota bacterium | reverse complement strand
GGCTTCTGAAAGTGAAGCCCCGAAAAAAAGCAATTATTTTGCGACTGAGTCTTTCAAACCTTTGCCCGCTTTGAATTTAGGGACCATTTTGTCTTTTGTTTTGTAGGTTTTATCCGTTCCGGGGACTTTGCCGCTTTTGCCTTTTTGTAGCGTTGAAACAAAGGTACCAAAACCAACCAGTGAAACGTCTTCTTTCTTGCTGAGTGCTTTTGTAACCGCTTCTGTGAACGCTTTGATAGCCTTGTCGGCTTCTGCTTTTGTCTTGTAGTCTCCCGTGTCCTGTACCAGTTCTACGAATTCTGCTTTTGTCATTTGTCAAATCCTTTTTTGAATTAAGTATATCAAAATTCTAATATAAATTTATAACGAATGCAAGGGAATATCGCCAAAATCGCCTTTTTTAGGCAAATTTAGCCCTTTTTTGGGTCATTTTGTAACTGATTTTGCTCTTTGAGTTCCAAAACAAGCGATTTTAACTCGCTTATCTCCTCCCTGAGGCGGTCGGTGCCGCTTTGTTGGGTTTCTTGTTTATCGTGTTCTTTGATCGTAAAGATCGCATCGACCACCAGTCCGATGAAAAGATTGACCATGATAAAGGTTACCAGCAAAATATAGATCACAAAAAAGATCCACGCGTAGGGGTAGGTTTCCATGACCGGTCTGGCGATGCCCATCGACCATGATTCCAGCGTCATGATTTGAAACAGGGTGAACATAGAACTGCCAAGAGTGCCAAACCACTGCGGGAATTCACCGCCAAAGAGGTTGGTGGCCATAATGGCAAAGACGTAAAAAAACAGTAATAGCACCATGGAAACGGAAAATATACCCGGGATCACGCCGATAAGCGCGCCGATGATAAGCCGCATCTGGGGCACTACCGTCAGCAGGCGAAACAGCCTTAGCACCCTGAGCACCCGCAGGATCGACAGCCCGGCGTTGGCGGGCACAAGCGAAATGGCGACGACAAAAAAGTCAAAAAGACTCCACGGGTCTTTGAAAAACGCACCCTTGTACGCGTAAATGCGAAGCGCGATTTCAACGGTAAAAACGGTGATGATGAGCAGATCCAGCCATATAATCAGCGTGCCAAAATCAGCCATCATATCCGCCGAGGTCGCGATGCCAAGCGTGATGCCGTTAAGGATGATCAAACCGATGATAAAATTTTTAAACGCTCCTGCTTCAACCAGGCGTATAATTTTTGCGTGCATTGTTGCAACCTTTTTTGATTGCAATTTTAGCACATTTATCCAAGCAGTCCGGCACCCTCCATCGGAGTCGATCGGTCTTTGGCGTAAATCCGAATGCCCTCTTTGAGGTCATACTTCCAGATAGGGGCGTTGGCTTTGAAATCTTCGACGAATGCATCGATCAGTTCCAGCGCGACACGGCGCTTTGGCGAAAAAATTGCGGCGATATAGGAACTTTCATGCACGGCCACGTCGCCCCTGCTGTGGGTCATGCACAGGTACGCCCCGGCTTGATCTGCTTTTTGCTGCCACGCATCAAACCACTGCTTTAAAATCGGTTCGTAGATATCAAAGCTTAAGCCTTCGATCTTGTCTTCAGCCCGGATGGTGCCCACAAAGCTTACGTATGCGCCGTAGTTTTGCGTACGGTGATCGGCGTACCACGCCGCCAGCGTTTTTTCTACCGGCACGGCACCGTTAACAAGCTGCAACATCTTTAACCTCCGCAAACCGGGGGCAGGATGGAGATTACGTCCCCGCTTTTGAGTTCCTTGTCCAGTGAACTTGCCATTTCATCGTTGACTGCAACTGAGCACTCTTTCAGCCATTCACGCATACTCTCATCGTTGCCAAGCTGCTCTTTGAGCTGGCCCAGGGTCGCGATATCAAGCTGAATGGGGTCTTTGTTGATGGGCCCTAAAAATTGTACTTCTACCATGTCTCTGCCTTTTTTCATATCTTGTATGCATAATGATAGCAAAAAATCTCTACTTGCCCTATTGATATACATCAATGACAGCCGTGTCGTCTTTGTTTATCATTGCGGCACACAAACACCATAAGGAGAAAAAATGAGTATGTTTTGTTACCAATGCGAAATGAGCGCACCTGAGGGATGCGGCAGTAAAGGCCAGCTTGTAGGGACTTGCGGCAAGGATGCCAACTTGACCAGACTGCAGGATACGATGATCTTTGGACTTAAAGGGCTTAGCGCGTACCGGGAGCATTTGAATGAACTGGATTCAACCGCCACAAAGGGCGTGGATGACGTGATGAGTGAAACACTGTATTTTACACTGACAAACGTGAATTTTAATTTCAAAGAACATATCGATCAGCTGATGAAAGTGGGCAGTGCCGGCATAGAGGTGATGGATAAACTCTCAAATGCCCATACTGGGCACTTTGGCGTACCAACACCGGTACAGGTAAGCCAAAACAAAGTAGAAGGCAAAGCGATTTTAGTCAGCGGGCACAATCTTGATATGCTTGACAAGCTTCTCAAAGCGACACAGGGCAGGGGCATCAACGTGTATACCCACAGTGAAATGCTGCCTGCTCACGGGTA
>JBNJFE010000102.1:0-2879 GCA_051746505.1 Campylobacterota bacterium | reverse complement strand
CGGATTTGACCGCACCTCCACGGATTTGAAATACGGCGATGCGTATGTTTCCATCTCGGTTGAAACCAAAGGCAGCCAGCATCAGAAACATATCCGTCAGAGGCTGCAGCAAAACGGTTACAAGTTTAAAGAGGAGTTGTAGCGATGCGCCCCGACCACAGAGTTTCCACCCCCAGCGGGATACACGCTCTGCAAAGTGTCGGGGAGGATAAACTCGCCGCGCTTGGAACAGACAACAGTGTGCGGGTGTATGACCTGCGTACCTTTGATCTTGTCGGCGGGTTCAAAACCCTCGTTACAGCCAACGAGCTTAGCATAAAAAACGCCGCTATCAGTCCAAACGGCGCGTTTGTTTCCCTGTATGACCAAGATCAAAAAGCCCAGGCGGTTTATTACACCAAAACAAAAAAGCTGCTGTATACCATCACGCGCCACAAGGGGATGACCGAAAGCTGCGTATTTGCGCCAAAAAGCCACTACCTTGCAACAGGCGGTCAGGACGGCCGGGTTTATCTGTGGAGTATGAAAACGGGCAAGATCGCGTTGACCCTGCCCTTTCACAGTGATTATGTCAGCACCCTGGCTTTCAGCGCCAACGGCAGATGGGTGGCAAGCGGAGGTTTTGACAATACAATTTATGTGACAAACATCTCTTCTATGAACCAAAAAATCACCCTGGGGTCGCATAAGGCGGCCGTGACCAGAGTCGTTTTTATATCAAAGCAGCGTTTGGTGTCAGCCGATAAAGAGGGCCAGATTCTGGTTTGGGATTATACCGGGGCCAGGGTGATCCACCGTTTTGAAAAGATGCGCGCGGAAGTGACCGCTCTTGCGGCCGGGCGTGAGGACGGGCTTTTGTTTGCCGTGGATGAAAGCCGCCGGGTGTGCGTTTATGACCTGCAGCGCTACAAGCTTCTTGATACGGGGCTCATTACGCTTGGACACAGATGCTACAGCCTTGAATACAGCAGTTTTAACGATACGCTTACATTTGGATTGAAAAACGGGCAGCTGCTTTTTTTCGCGCTTTTTCAAGAGGAGAACCAGATGCAGCAGCTGCTTGGGGAGAAAAAGCTTACCCGGGTATATGAGCTGCTGGATAAAAACCCGATGCTGTATTATACACAGAGCTACAGGGATTTGGAACAGGAGTGGGAGTTTGATTTTGACATGGCCGGCGAACTTTTGGCCCAGGGCAGTAAAGATGAAGCCAAACAGCTGCTGCAACCCTACCAGGCCCAGTCGCACAAACGTTTGATGACGCAACGGCTTTTTAAAGATTACGGCGCGTATGAGCGTTTTAAAAAAGCCGCGGTACTGAAAAAATATCCGCTGGCGTATTCCATCGCTACCCAGTATCCCATCTTGCAGCAGACAAAGTACTTTCAAAAGATGGAACAAACATGGGAAGCGGTGCTGGATGAGGTCAAAGAGGTTATAAGTACAAAAGAGGGCGAGGAAAAAGCCACCAGGCTGCTGCTGCCTTTTAAGGGGGTTGCTTCCAAGGCTTCTTTGATCCGCTCCATCTTTGAACAGCGTCAGGTAATCACCCTGTTTCAAAAAAAGATCGCCGAAGATAATTACAACGAAGCGTTTTTGCTGGCGAAAAAACACCCCTTTTTGGAAAACTTTGAAGATTATGAGCATTTGGTGCAGGTTTCGCAGAATATTGAAAACAAAGCCAGAAAAAAACTGCAAGAAGGCGATTATGCCCAGGCGGTACGCTTCAGTGAAAGACTGGCCGAATTCCCCGGCAAAAAAGATATCTCCAAAGAGCTTTATGCCCATGCCACGGCGTACGCGCAGGCGATGCACGATTACGCGCAAAAAAACTTTGCCCACCTGTACAAAGTCGTGGAAAAGTACCCTTTTTTAGAAGAAAGCGATATGATCGAAAGGCTTGAAAACAGTTGGGCCAAGCGGGTGTATAAAGCAGAAATCTACGCTTCCCGGGCACAGGCAAAAGAGGTGTATAAACTTTTTGCCAAGTTTGTGCAAATCCCGGTTAAACTGCCAAAGATCGCTGAACTGCTTAAGCTGGCATACGCAAACGGCATTTTGCAAAGCACGCGGGATGAGAAGGTACCCGATACGGCCATAAAGCGGGCGGTAGAATATTATGTGTATCTTTTTGGTATCGACACCCAGATACGTGATACCGGGCAGGTTGTTCAAAGCCGGCGTCCGCGATGCAAAATCAACTTTGATATGATGATGCAGATCGGCGATGACAGAAGCTGGGTAAAAAAGAAACTTCCCGCAGATATCGTAAAGATGGGTGATGGGTAAAATCACCGCTATCGATCTGGGATCAAACACGTTTCGCGCGGCACTGTTTGACTGTGAAAAAAAAGATATCATCAGCAGTTACGAGAAAACGGTCCGGACCGCCCAGGGATTGCGAAAAAGCGGCCGCATCAGTCAGGAGGCGCTGGGGCGGATTATCGACGCGGCTTTGATGATGCCGCCACATTTTTACGCGCATCCGGTCAGGGCGGTTACGACCCAGGCGCTTCGAAAAGCAGCCAACGCCAAAGCGGTGCTAAAAGAGATTAAAAAACACACCGGTATCGATTTTTGCGTGATTTCAGGAGAAAAGGAAGCGTCACTGACCCTGGATGCGGTCCAAAACCGTCTGGAGAAACTTTCTTTTGGGACACAATCGCTGCTGCTGGCTGATATCGGGGGCGGATCGACCGAGATTATTATCGCTAAAAACGGAAGGTCCCGGATACACAGCTTTGAAATCGGGATTGTAGGCATCGCAGAATACGGCATCGGTGCGTATGAACAGGAATTTGACGCGCTCAAACGCTTTGTTGGCACAAAAGATTTTAGCGCTTTCGTGTGTACGGCCGGGACGCCTACGACGGTAGCAG
>JBNJFE010000101.1:0-2970 GCA_051746505.1 Campylobacterota bacterium | reverse complement strand
GTGGTGCCAAGTACTTCGATCTTGCCGGTTTTATGGCTCATCACAAAACGCGCTCTGCCGGCTAAGCCGCTGGTTTGGACCCTGGCTTTTTCAAAGATTTCGCTGATGGTTTCAATGGGCAGCGTATAGGGTTCGTTGCCAAGAGTCGGGCGCACGCCAAACATGTAATAAGGCGGCACGCCGATATTGGAAAGCGTTTCAAACATTTGACGAAGCGCTTCCACGTCATCGTTGATCCCTTGTAGCATCGGCGTCTGATTGGTACACACCGCCCCGGCTTCCTGCAGCTTGTTGACTGCCTCGATCGCAGGCTGTGTCAATTCGTTTGGATGGCTAAAGTGGTTCATGAAATAAATTTTTTTATCAGGCAGTGAAAATTCCCTGATCATATCCATAAGCGACTCGTCTTCTAAAAAACGGTACGGATTAAACGCCGTCATTTTGGTACCAAAGCGGATAATCTTGACATGATCGATCGCGCGCAGGCTTTCAATCAGCGGGCGGATTTTTTTTGTCGAAGCAACCAGCGGGTCACCGCCTGTTATGAGTACGTTGGTGATTTCTGGATGATCTTTGATGTATTCGATCGCTTCGGTCATATCACGCACGGTATCGTCGTTATCGTTCATAAACAGCCGTTTTCTGAAACAGTAGCGGCAATACGCCCCGCACACGTTGTTAAAAAGAATCAGCGCGGTATCTTTATATTTGTGCTCCAAGCCCTTGGCTTTTGTATATGCGTGCTCGCCGCTGGCATCCAGCTCACCCCAGGTACTGAGTTCTTCCTCATCGGGGATGACCAGCTTTCGCAGCGGGTCTTTGGGATCGTCCCAGTTTATCAGCGAATTATAATAATCATTCGAGCGGAAAACAAACTTTTTCTCCACCTCTTGAAGCGCCGCTTTTTTCTCTTCGCTGAGCTGATCAATCTTTTTGACTTTGGTCATATACTTTACTTTAGCCATAGATCTCCTTACATAAAAAGTATCGGTTTATAACAAGTTTCAACTTAAAAATAGCCCGTTTCAAGACAATAAAACAGCAGATTAATCTACGCCAAAGCCCATTGCGGCTTCATTTTCAAACTCACTGCCAAGCTCTTTTTTAATCTCTGATCTGAAATCCTCCATCTTAAATACCGACTCATCTTTGATCGCGACGCTGTAGGCGGTGTTTTTGATGATCATATTGATCTGACCGCCGGTGAGGTTATACGAAGCCAGCGTATCGATAGCAAAGCCGTCTTCATAGTCGGCGTTTTCAGGCAGCATCAGCTGCCACAGCTGCACCCGCTGTTTGAGTCCGGGCTTTTTAAACTCCAGTTTATAGTTAAAGCGTCTTGAAAACGCTTTGTCCAGGTTTTGCAGCAGGTTGGTCGTAGCAATCAACACGCCCTCAAACTTTTCAATCTGTTCTAAAAAGATGTTTTGCATCTGGTTATACATCTTGTCGGTTGAGTGCCCTACGCCGCCTCTGGCGCTTAAAAACTGATCGGCTTCGTTTAACAGCAGTACCGGATCGCTCTTGCTTTTTTTGCTCAGATCATAAAAATTATCAAAGATCGCGCGCACGTTTTTTTCGCTTTCGCCCACGTACTGACCAAGGATTTTGGAACAGTCAAAGCTTAACACCGGCCGCCGCATCGATTTGGCCAGCGAATACGCCGTCATCGTTTTGCCCGTACCGGGCGCGCCGTAAAAAATGATGCGCGCATCGACGGTTTTTTTCTCCTTGATACCCCACTCTTTAAGTTTTCTGTGCACATCTTTATCCATCTGTTTCAGAATCGTTTCCAGCGTTTTTCGTGTCTGGGCGTTTAATACCACGTCATCGATGGTGGTTTTTGGCTCAATATATTCAAACATCTCCTGGCTTTCGACCAGACTGTTGAGTTTGAGTTTGCCCACTTTCTTTTTCTTTTGGGGATGCATGATTTCATGCAGCGTTTCATCATCGATATAAAAGCTTCTACTGATCCCGCCAAAGGGATTGAGGATTTCATCATAATTGATCAGCCCCTGTTCCAGCAGCTTGGCACCGTCTTCAAGCAGCGCTCTGTTTTTGATGCGCTCATACTCATCATAGCTGACGATTTCGATAAGCGAATTCATCTCCCGCAGATTGCCCTCGCTGCCGGCGTACTCTTCACGCAGCAGGGCCAAAAAGATCACCTGTTCTTTTTCATCCAGCTTGTTTTTGGCAAAAAACTCTTCGACAATGATCTTTTCCTCGCTTTGGGCCAGCCGGTCGCCGATACGTTTTTTCAAAAGTGAAAGCTTGTTTTTAAGCCGGTTGATATTGGGCGAATCCTCGCTGTAATTGGCCCGGAGATTGGTCAGCTGCACCAAAAGCTCCACGCGGTAAAACTGATCTTGCAGATACTCTAAGTGATCGGTATACGCTTTGACCTCCGGCATCGCCGTTTCCAGCGAGCCCTCCTCCAGCAACCTGAAAAACGCCGTAGAGAGGCTGATGTTGGCATTGAGCAGTTCCAGATTCGTCGCTTCCTCGGCCTTGACCTGCAAAAAGTTGGCTTTGACCAGCCAGCCAAGATCGATCAGGCTTTTGACCACTTCGATCTTTTTGAGGTATTCATACTCTTTATCATACATCGCCTGCAGCATGTCCAAAACCACGACATCTTCGTTGCCGCCGATATATTTCAGCGTCAAATACTGCAGGATCTGGGCCTGTTCGACCGTGCAGTTTAAATCTTTAAAAATTTTGCTTTTGTCTACTTCATCGTTTTTGACAAAATCGATCACGTATTCCAAATTGCTTTCCTTATTGTTTTGTGAAATTATAGAGTGTTCTTATCTCCTGATCCCAGATGGTGGGATCGATCGTTTCTAAAATGAGCGGGATATCATCCATGCGCTCATCTTGCATAATGAATTTGAACGCATCCCAGCCGATCTCACCCTCGCCTAAGCTGTGGTGGCGGTCTTTTCGGCTGCCAAGGGGCGGTTT
>JBNJFE010000100.1:0-3394 GCA_051746505.1 Campylobacterota bacterium | reverse complement strand
TTGCAGCAGATACCCCTCATCGATTCCAAGACTCTGGCCGTAGCTGTTTGGCCGCAGCTTCAACTCGAAATTGGCCTGCATCAAGTCATCGTCCACGTCGCTGACGCCTTTAATGCCCTCCAGCTTGGCCCTGGTACGTTCTATAGCTTCTTTGACCGCCTCCTGCTGCCCGCTAAAAGCGATCTCGATATCGTTTTTGACAATCCCGGTCTGGGGCACAAAGACTTTGAGCTCGTCAAAACGGCCGCTTTGCTGCAAACCTTTAAGCGCTTTATCAACCCTGCTTTTCATCACAAAAGCACTGTCTTGTCTGATCATATCGCTGTCGTCGTATTTTGGCGAAAGATAGGGCGTGATATAGCGCTCTACGAAATTGCTCGGTGCCCTTTCATGCAGATTGACAAAAACTTGAAAATAAAAGGGTTCCATCATCGGCTTGTTTTGGCCGTCGAGCTTAAGCCCGGCAATAGAGCTGATAGACGCCATCTCTTTATCAAAAGGAATCTGCTGCATAATCGCTTCTTCGACGGTTTTGACCCCCTCTTCACACTGCGCAAGGGTCTGTCCGGGTCCCACCGATCCGGTGATATAAATCTGGGTCGTGTCAAAAGGAGCCATAAACTCAAACTTCATCGTTTTTGCCAGTACCGCCGTCAGCGCGAGAATGACGCTCACGATGACAGCCAAAGAGAGCAGCCGTCTGTGCAGCACCGCTTCCAATACGCGCCTGTAAAGCCTTTTGTTAAACTCCCAGATTCCGCCTGAGCGCTCTTTTATATTTTTTTTCAGCAGCTGCTTTGCATGCAGGGGCAGAAAGAAAAACGCTTCTAAAAGCGAGCTTAACAGCAAGATCACGATCATCACCGGCAGCACCTGCATAAACTTGCCCACCGATCCGGTCATGGTCAGAATCGGCAAAAACGCAAAGATCGTGGTCGCCGTTGCCGTCAGTACCGCCGGAAACATCTCTTTGGCCCCGACTATTGCGGCTTCGTGGCGGCTTTTGCCCTCTTCCATGTGGCGGTAAATGTTTTCTGCCACCACGATAGCTTCATCCACCAGCATCCCAAGAGCGATCAGGGCGCCAAGCAGGGTCAGCATATTGAGGCTAAAGCCCACGTAATACGCCCCGATCAGCCCGATGGCAAAGCTGGTGGGGATACCGATAGCCACCACCGAAGCGATACGGTAATTGATAAAATAAAACAGCGCGGCAAAAAGCAGAATAAGCCCGAAAGCGATATTGGAAACGACGTTGTTGAGCCGGTTTTTCACCCAGATAGAAGTGTCGGCGAAGGTACCGTACTCAACTCCGGGATACGCTTGCAAAAACTCTTCAAGTTCACCCTTGATCGCTTTGACCAGTTCGATCGAATCGCCCTCTTCGCCCTTGCTGATACTTACGGTGATGTTTTCCTTGCCGTTAAAGCGTGAAATCGTATCGGGAGTGGACAGCACGCTTTGCACATCTGCTACATCGCCCAGCGTCAAAACCTTGCCCCCGACCTTTATCCGCGTAGCAGCAAGCTGCCCGGCGTCAGTCGTACCGTTTGCGGTAGAAAGATAATAGTGGCGTTTTTGTTCCTCAATCAACCCTGCCGGATAGATCGAAGAGATGGAAGAAAGAGCGTTTACCAAAACACCGGGGTCTATGCCGTAGGCTTGCAGCTTTTGTTCATCCAGCGTGATCTCTATCTGCAGATCGCTGTCACCTCTGATGATTACTTCGCTGAGATCTTCAAAGCCCATCAGGCGCGTTTTCATCTTAGCGGCAATTTCAAGCATCTGCTCTTTGGTCTTACTCTCATCAAAAAGAGAAATATTGATCAGTGGGAAGCTGAGTTCCACGGCTTTGACGACGGGTTCATCCATATCCGTAGGCAGATCGGGTTTGGTAGCGGTGACGATATCTTTGATATCATCGGTCACCTCATTTGCCTCGTACCCGTCTTTGAGTTCGGCGGTGATGATAAAAGAGCCGTTTTTAACCACTGAAGTCACCTTGGCCGTCTGCGAAAGGTTGATCACATCCTCTTCGATTTTGCCCACTGCCATCGTATCAAGCAGGGTCGAACTGGCCCCGCTGTAATGACCCGTCACCGTCACCGAATCCATCTTGGAAGGCGGAAAAATCTCTTTTGGGATATTGATGTAGGCAAATACCGCCGTCACCGCCAGAAACAGCAGCAGCATGTGGTTGAGTATCGGCCGCCGCAGCGCGAAATCGATCACTTTTTCTATCACGTCAAACCCGCTCGATCGTGCCAAGAACGCGGCCGATAATGAAAATTTCATCGATATCGACACGTTCTGGCGGATAAATACTGTTTTGCGAAATGAGCTCCACCGAGCCGTCTATGCCTAAAAACACCCGCTTGATAAAGATACCGCCCCGGCTTCGAAGCGCGAAGATGCCGGCTTTGTTGATATTGGTATCGTTTTTGTCAAAAAAAACGATCGCGCCGTCTTTGATCGCGGGTTCCATCGAGTCGCCTACGGCTTTGATGCTTTCTAAATGTCTGGGATTGACGGTGGGACAGAGATTGTTTAGTACTGTTTTATCCAGTCGCAGCCACTCATGCTCGTCACTGACCACTTCGCCCCCGCCCCCGCAGGAACCAAACACATCGTGCAAAAGCTTGATCCGCACGGTTCTGTCATCATCGTCTGGCTGTACGCCCGCGCTGTTGCCAAAAAGGATGTAATTCAGATCCAGTCCGCGCTGCCGGCAAAAGCCCACCACCTTTTCATAGGGGATATGACCCGTGGCTTTGCAGCGTGAAAGATACTCGGGCTTGACCCCAAGCAGGCTTGCCACGCTTTTATCCGTGATCTTTTCACCTTCAATAAACTCTTTCATCCTGGACAGGACCCTGGAAAAATCTTTCATCGCAACTCCAAAAACTCTTGTTACGCCTATTATACAAAAATTCATCTTACAAATCATAATTGTTGTTTTAAGTTAACTTATGTGATAATTTAATTGATTTATTGGTTAATTATTAACTTTTTACACAAGGAAGATGATGTATATCCATATCGATCTTGACTGTTTCTTTGTCAGCTGTGAACGTATCAAGCACCCTTACCTGCAAGGCCGCCCTGTGGTTGCGGTCAACAGCGTGGATACGGCCATCTTTGAAAAACAAAAGATCAAAACCAAACGTATCAACAAAGGCAGCGGTTCGTTTATGCCCAATCTGCTTTATGACAAATACCAAAATCTGCATATGCAGCATATCGATCAATGCGGCCACACACGCTTTGCCTCCGGCTGCACCTGCCCTTTTTGCCAAAGCGCGCGGACAAATTTTTTGGATACAAAACAGGGATATTTTAAAGGTACGGTCGTTGCCAAAAGTTATGAAGCCAAGGCTTTGGGCATTCAAACGGG
>JBNJFE010000099.1:0-3472 GCA_051746505.1 Campylobacterota bacterium | reverse complement strand
CCGATCATGATATGCATCTCCTGAATGCGGGCGGTATCGTGGGAGGGGATGACAAGATTGATATCACACATTGCATCCATCGCCCCGCCGCCTTTGCCGCTGAAGCCGACGGTTTTACACTCCATATCCCCCGCCAGTTTCAGCGCTTCGATAACGTTGGGGCTGTTGCCGCTTGTGGAGATGGCAATGAGCACATCCTCTTTTTGCCCCAGGGCTTCAAGCTGTCTTTTAAAAACCTGCTCAAAGCCAAAATCATTGCCGATTGCCGTCAGCGCGGAGGTGTCTGTAGTAAGCGCGACAGCTGGCAGCGCCCGGCGCTGGGTCTTGTAGCGTCCAGTGAGTTCTGCGGCGATATGCTGCGCGTCCGCGGCACTTCCGCCGTTGCCACAGACAAGGATTTTATTGCCCCGCTTCAAAGCCTCCACGCATAAAATCGCGGCAGTATAGATACTATGGGTCAGATTCGCCGAAGTCTGTTCAAAGACTTCCGCGTGTGAAAGCATCTCGTTTTCGATCGTTTTTAGCATGCCTAACCCTTTATCTTTTCTATCGTGGCACTGGTGGATTTACCCTGTACAAACTCAATCAGTACCGTCTTACCGGCTATATCGCTGCCAACGATCTGCTTATCTTTGTAATCGCCGCCTTTGACCAGCACGTCTGGTTTGATCTGTTTTATCAGTTCATAGGGCGTATCCTCGTCAAAGATCACCACGTAATCCACCGCTTCCAGGCTGGCCAGCAGATACGCGCGGTCATACTGAGGGTTCACCGGCCGGTCGTCGCCTTTGAGGCGCTTGACCGATGCGTCGCTGTTTAGCCCAACAATCAGCACATCGCCCTGCTGCTTGGCCTGTTCGAGATACTTGATATGGCCAAGGTGCAAGATATCAAAACAGCCGTTAGTGAAGACGACCTTTTTCTCCCGCTTTCTGTAATTGGCCGCAAACTCTTTGATCTGGGCAAAGGTTTTGATATGTTCATCCCCGCTGCTTTTATGCAGCATCGATTCATAATCGATCACCTCTTCGATGCTGACGGTGGCACTGCCAAGCTTGCCCACCGCAACGGCCGCGGCCTGATTGGCAAATTTTGCCGCCGTGACCACGTCATAACCGCACGCCAGCGCAAAGCCCAGGGCGGCCAGGACCGTATCACCGGCTCCCGTGACGTCATACACTTCACGTGCCACGGTAGGAATGATCTCCATCTCATCGCTGCACACCGCCATGCCGTCTTCAGACAGCGTGATCACGGCATATTCCAGCTCCAGCTCTTCACGCAGCTTTTTTGCCACGCCTGTCAAATCCTTTTTAGCGTCAATACCGGTGGCCAAAGATGCTTCTTTTCTATTTGGCGTGACCAGGTAGGCGCCTTTGTACTTGCTGTAATCAGTGCCTTTGGGATCAACCAGGACTTTTTTATTGTTTTGCTTGGCAATCTTGATTAACTCTTTTGTCAACCGCTCAGTCAGCACCCCTTTGCCGTAATCAGACAGCAGCACGATATCCACGTCGATGATAGCGGTTTTATAATACTCTAAAATGTTATTTTCCAACTCTTTGGTAATATCATCTTTGCTTTCATTGTCAAAGCGCACCACCTGATGTTTTTGCGCGATCAGGCGGCTTTTTTTACTGGTACGCCTGCCCTTTTGCACAAACAGGCGGTCTTCGTATTTATCCAAAAGCGAGCGCATACTCTTGGCGTTGTCATCATCACCGACCACGCTGACCACCCGCAGGCGGGCGCCCATGGTTTTAAGGTTGTTGATCACGTTGCCGGCTCCGCCAAGGACCATGCTTTCACTGTCTACTTCTACCACCTGCACAGGGGCTTCGGGCGAAATTCGGTCACAATCGCCCCACAGGTAGTGATCGATCATCAGATCGCCGATGACCATCACGCGCGGGTTTCTGTCTTTGAGTTCTATCATTGAAAAATCCCTTTTTCATGTATTGTTATAATCTCGTCGCAATACGCTTTGACCCCCGCTTCGAGGCTAAATTGCGGTTTATACCCAAGTTTTTGACAGGTAGTGTCTATGTCTGCTTCGGTATGGTTTTGGTAAAAGCTGTACGGATTGTCAAAAAACTCTATCTCTTTGTTCATATCCAGATTGTCATTGAGTGCGGCCACGATATCTTTAAACATCCTGGCATTGCCCGTGCCTACGTTAAACACGCCCTTTACGCCAGCTGTTGCGGCTTTGAGATTGGCCTGTACCACATCATCGATATAAACAAAATCTCTTTTCTGCTCGCCGTATTTAAACAGTCTTGGATTCTTGCCATCAAGCATCTGCAAGCCAAGCTGCAAGATCATGGACGCCGTTTTGCTTTTGTACACTTCGCGCGGACCGTAGACGTTGAAATACCGCAGCCCGGCGATGGTGATATCGGTTTTTTTCATATACTCATACGCGATATTATCCATCATCAGTTTGCTGAAACCGTAAATGTTTTCGGGTTCCTCGCCGATTCCGACGCTGTTGGGTGCGGGGGAGTTGCCGTATGTCCCGGCACTGCTTGCATACACCATGTGCGCGTTTTTTCGCACACAGATATCAAGCAGGTCTTTAAACGCGTTGACGTTGGTAGCAACCATCAGTTTTTGATCCATCACCGTCGTGTCAGATATCGCGGCCTGATGAAACATATAATCAAACTCTATGGCTTCCAGCTTTGCCAGATCGGCAGCGTCGTTGATATCACCGCTGATCACTTCGCCCTCAAAGCCTATGAGGTTTTTAAAATGGCCCAGACTGGTGGGATTGCCGTTTGGGAAAGTCGCATCGCTTCGAAAGGAATCAAAAGCCACTATTTTACAGCCTGGATACTTTTTTTGCAGCGTCAGGGCCAGATTGCTTCCGATAAACCCGGCTGCTCCTGTGATGACTACGGTTTTATTATCAAACATCAACGTCCTTTATTCTGTTAAATCTTTAAAATCATACGCAATTATATCAGCACCGTCTAAACGGGACCTAAAAGCGATCTTTTTGCCCACGCCGGCGGCTTTTGCAGCGTCGATATCGCTTTGTTTGTCTCCGATCATGACCGAGTTTTCAAGATCGATACCGTGGTCTTTGGCAGCCTGCCTGATCATCCGCGGCGAGGGTTTGCGGCAACTGCACCCCTCATTCGGGCGGTGCGGACAGTAGTAAATCCCCAAAAGCTTCACACCCTCTTTGGCAAACCTTTGTTCTATGAAGGTGTTGATTGCATCAAGATCGTTTTGGGTAAAATACCCCCGGCCAAGACCCGACTGGTTGGTGATAATGACCGCGGGAAACCCCGCATGACGCAAATAATCAAATACTCCCGGGATAAATTCAAAATCCTCTTTTTTATGCACATAACCGTAATCTTGGTTGACCACCCCGTCACGGTCTAAAAACACCGCTTTTGTCACGATACCGCCTTGCCTGCGTAGTTGTTTATCGTAACATTATAACTTACAAAAACGAAAA
>JBNJFE010000098.1:0-3494 GCA_051746505.1 Campylobacterota bacterium | reverse complement strand
CCTTGGATAGTCGAGCCAAAATGTTCTTCGATGATGGTTTTACTGATATGCAGTCCGATTCCCGTGCCTTTAGCCGCGTCTTTGGTGGTAAAATAGGGTTCAAACATCCGCTTTAGTACCGCTTCTTCCACGCCGCCGCCGTTATCGCAGACGGTGCAGACACTCTTGCCCCCGTCCAGCGAAACCGTAATAACTCCTTCTTCCCTGCCCCGGCTAATGATGGCGTCTTTGCTGTTGTTGATCAGATTCATCATCACCTGCTGCAGGTGGCTTTCGTGGCCGTGCAGCGTAAAATCCTCGCCTGTAAGCTCAAGAGTAATGTTGTTATTTTTCATTTGCGCGCCAAGAATGTTCTGCACGTTTTGCACGACCTGCAGCACCGAAAAGTCCGACTTTTGGCTGTCTTGCTTGAAAAAGTTTTTAAAATCATCAATCGTTTGGTTCATAAAGCGGATCGTTTTGAGCTGTCTGGCGATAAAATCCTCAATAAACGCCCGGTCAATAAGCCCATCTTCATAATCATCATCCAAATTTTGGATACTGATATTGAGCGCGTTAAGCGGCTGGCGCCATTGGTGTGTAATAGCACCGATCATTTCACCCATGGCCGCCAGCTTGCCCTGGGCTATGAGCATATCCTGCTTTTGGCTTAGCTGCGTACTTTGGCTCTGGATCTCTGAGACCAGATTTTCATTGATGCGCTTGAGTTCAAGTTCCAGCTCCACCTTTTGGGTTTGATCCAGCAGGTAGCCCCGAAAGTTTTCGATTTCACCGTTTGGTCCATACTGAGGCACGGTAAAATCATAAAACCACAGGTATTGCCCCTTTTTGGTCTTTACGCGGTAAAACTGCTCCCACTGCGTCTTGCCCTCACCTACATACTGTGCAACTTCTTCAGCTGCTTGGGGTTTATCTTTGGGATGGATAATATCTATGAATTTAAATCCGCTCTCAAGGACTTCTTCCTTGCTGTAGCCCAATATCGTTTTGACATTTGGCGAAACATACGAAACCGGCCAACCGTCTCTGTTTTCCCAGATAAAAAGCAGCTCGGGACCGCCTATGAGCATATCGCGCTCCATTTTCAATGCTTTTTGTTTTTGCAGCCGTTTGGTGATGTCATCAAAAAGCAAAATAGCGTGCATATCGCCTATGCTATTTCCAAGGGGTTTAGCCGAGATCTCTACTGGCATCACCCTGCCCTCTTTTGTGATAAAATGCTCCTGCATTTCAAACGGCCTGTTTTGTGCAAGCATTGTAAAAACGCCGCACTGTGTAGGCTGGACGTATCCGGTTTCTTTGTGGCAGTACAGCGTATTGCTGTCATTGTCATAAGCCGCGCACTCAAACACATGCAGCGCTTCTTTGCCAAGGAGTTCTTCTTGGCTGTAGCCAAGCAGCTGTGTTGTTTTTTCATTGATCCTGGCGATGCGTCCTTTGGTATCAAGCACGATCATGCCCCGAGGCATCTCATCGGCGATGAGTTCTAACTGCGTGTTTTGCTCTTGCAATTCCTGCTGGTGCTGTTTGAGCAGTTCATACCACTGGTTATAGTAGATATTGATCAAATCCTTTTGGCTTACCACACCAAGGATACGGCCATTCTCTGCTTTGACAACAAGGCGTTTGTACTTTTTTTCCTGCGCTATTTTTAACGCTTCAGAAATATTAAGCTTAGCACTGATGCTAAACATAGGGTAGGTCATAATTTCAGTAACGCTGAGGTTGTGATCATGACCGTTTTTGAGCGCTTTGATGACATCCTTTTGGGTAATGATTCCTTCGTGATCGATAATAGCACAGCGCTGCCTGTTTTGGGCAAGCTTTGGCATAAGTGTTTTAAGGGTTTCATCCCTGGAGGCAAAAACAGGATCGGTATCATGCAAAAGCTGCTCAATGGTCTGGGTTTTTGCCAGCAGGCTTGGATCGAGTGAGCGTGAAAGATCGCTGTAGCTGACGATACCAAGAAGGTCGTTTTCTTTGGCAATGCAGATATAACCGTCTTCGTTTTGGATCGCTTTGAGCCCTTCAAGGACTGTTGCTTGCTCATCTACAACCACGGCTTTGTGCAAAGGCAGCTGCTTTAAGGGGGTAGAAAAGCTTATATTCTCCAGTTCCAGTTGCAGCAGATACGTAGCTGTTAGAATAAAAAACTCACCCTCAGCCGTTACGATGATATCGCGGATATTGTATCTATCCATCAAGGAGACGGCTTTTGCTACCGTATCCTTGGTGTTGACGGTAATGACATCCTTAGTGGCTATTTCTATAAGTTTGGGATAATACAAAGCATCTCCTTAATCTCTATATCGGTTTCTAATCTGTATAAAGGTATCGATATTTTCTAAAAACAGATCGATCAACACCGGATCAAACTGTTTGCCCCGCTCTTGCCTGAAAAGATCCAGTATTTTATCCAAACTCCACGCCTTTTTGTAGCAGCGGTCACTGCCAAGGGCGTCAAATACATCCGCTACGGCTGTGATGCGGCCGTAGATATGGATATCTTCGCCCCGCAGGTTTCTGGGATAGCCGCCGCCTTCCCAGCGCTCATGGTGTTCATGAGCTACAATCGCGGCTGTTTGCAACAGCTTTCGCTTGGAGTGTTTGAGCATATTATAACCCAGCTTTGCGTGGGTTTGCATCGTCTTCCACTCCTTGGCGTCAAGTTTGCCCGGTTTGTTTAAGATCGCATCGGGGATGGCAACCTTGCCGATATCATGCATAGGAGACGCCTGGCGCAGCATCTGGGCTTGTTGTTCCTCCATACCCCACAGTTTGGCAAGTACTTTGGAATATTCCGCTACCCGCTTGACGTGGTTGCCTGTTTCTTTGGAGCGGCTTTCGCCGATGGCGCCCATGGTATAGACAACCTCTTTTTGGGTATCTTCGATCTCATGCTGCAATCCTATAAGCTCAGTCACTTCATGGCGGATGCTCATATATTCCACAAGCCTGCCGCCCGCGTCCAGCATGGGAATGATGGTGGTATCCATATACGTGGCTTTACCCGATTTGGTTTTGTTTTTGATAATGCCTTTCCATATTTTCTTGGCTTTGATCGTATCCCACAGGCGCTTGAAAAACGCTTTTGGCATATCGGGATGGCGCACCACGCTGTGGGGTTTGCCAAGGAGTTCATCCCTGCTGTAGCCGTTTATTTTACAAAACTTATCATTGACATAAGTCAGCCTGCCTTTGGTATCGGTTCTGGTAAAAGCGTTGCTCTCATCGATAGCTCTTTCATACTCAGCCAAAGTATGGACCTTTTCTTTTAAGCCCGAAGAGGTGGTATCAAGTTCAACCTGCAGCAGTTCTTTGTACTGTTCCAGCTCGGTCACGTCATTTCTTAAGCCGATATATTCAATGATCGTATTATTTCGATCCAAAACAGGTACGATAGTGGCGTCCACGATATACTCGCTGCCGTCTTTGGCCAGGTTTTTGATTTTGCCTTTCCATGTTTTTTTGCTTTGTATCGTATCCCACATATC
>JBNJFE010000097.1:0-3503 GCA_051746505.1 Campylobacterota bacterium | reverse complement strand
AAGACCCAAACGTTTGTGCTGCAAAAAAGCGATTTTTATCCGCCTTACCGGATAGGCAGAGCTTCACACAAGGGTGATTTTGGCCATGTCAACGTCTTGTGCGGGCAAAAGCAGGGCGCGGGTATCCTGGCAGCGCAGGCGGCGATGAATTTCGGGGCGGGGCTGGTGAGTCTGGTAACCAACGAAAGCGTGCAGATTCCGCCGTTTTTGATGAAAGATACGCACGTAAGCAAAAACTGCACGGCTCTTGCGGTTGGCATGGGCCTTGGCAGCGAATTTTTAGATCAGTTTTTGCAAAGTGAGGTGGTGGATAAAACCTGCCGGGTTGTTTTGGACGCGGACGGGTTGGATAATAAAACCCTGCTTACGCTGCTGGATCAAAGCAGCCGTGAGGTGGTATTAACGCCTCATCCCAAAGAATTTAGCAGATTGCTGGCACATACGGGGATCAAAAAAAGCGTTTCAGAGATCCAGGCTGAGCGCTTTGAAACAGCCAGAGAATTTAGCAGGGCCTATCCCCACACGGTTTTGGTGCTTAAAGGCACATATACGCTCATAGCCAAAGACGGGCAGGTATATGTCAATCCCTTTGCCTCCGCCCGCTTAAGCCAGGGCGGCAGCGGCGACGTGCTCAGCGGGCTGATCGTTTCGCTGCTGGGGCAGGGATACAGCGCCAAAGAAGCGGCCATCACCGGCAGCCTGGCGCTGAGTTTTGCGGCCGGGAAGTTTGAGGGCGCTGATTACGCGATGGACGCGGGCGATCTTGTCAGGTTGCTGAAGTCTGAGCTAGTCTGACAAGGCGGCGGAATATGCCAAGCTGCTTTGGCATGTAAAACAGATACTCCGGATGCCACTGCACGCCAAAGACGGGCTTGTAGCGGTGTTCAATCGCCTGGATCATCCCGTCAAAATCCCTGGCCGTGACAGCAAAACGCGAAGGAATTTGACGCACCGCCTGATGGTGCAGGGTGTTGATCTTGATATGGTCTAAATCAAACAGGGTGTGAAAACGCGTGTTTTTTTCTACGACGATACGCTTCCAGGGCAGCACCGAGTATTTGATGCGCCCGTACTCCAGCGTAATATCCTTGTGCAGCCGCCCGCCAAAGTAGATATTGATCAGTTGATACCCCCTGCAGATGCCAAATACGGGTTTATCCTCGCTATAGGCTTTATGCAGCAGACTGTATTCCAGCGCGTCACGCTTCCATGAAATGATATCTTCCAAATCACAAAATTCGTTTTCATAAAAGCTGTGGTTGAGATCATCGCCGCCGCTGATGATGAGGGCGTCAAAGTCTTTGTTTTTGCGGTCGCGGTTTTCTAAAAACAGCTTAGGGATTCCACCGCTAAGAAGCACGCACAGGGCAATAAAAAAGCGCGCGATCCCTCCCCGCCTGGGGCCCGTTACCGCGATAACAGGTCGGTGACGCATTTGTGGCATCTTTGCAGGTAATCATCTTTAGAAGAAAAGATATCATTGAGATAGCGCAGGAAATCTTTGCGAAGCATTTCAAAGGCTGCTTCATCCTGGGCCAGCAGCTCTACGATGCGCCACAGCCGCCACTCGTTGTGAATATTCCATGAAAACAGATCAATCTTGCAGTTTGGTAACCGGTTGTGAAAGGTCGGTCTGGCGTTGATCTTTTCATCCGGCAGGTATTTTCGCACCAAGTCTTTATCCCAGTACATAAACAGCGGCAGCATATCCAAAATACGGTTTCTTGAAGGGTTGTAAGAGATATAATCTTTGATAAAGTCATGTTTTTTGGGCTTGTAGTGCGCGCTCATCAACAGTTTGAGGTAATCTTTCTCAAAGCTTTCGATAAAGGGTGACACCTTGCGGGTGATATCCACTTCGGTCTGGCGTTCCAGCCAGGGCTGCAGCATTAAAAAGCTTTGAAAGGTTTGCATCACCGTTTTTGTCTCCATATTGACCGGTTCGACGTTCAGATGCACGCCAAAAGCGTACTGAAAAGCGTGGGTAGTCCCAAGGGCGCCGTTTAAACGCAGCTTGTCCACAAGCTGGTCAATCTTGTCCAGATCGGCTATGGGAATGGGCGGGGCGACCACTTCATAAGGGATCATCTTCGCGGCGGTTTTTTCGATGAGGTCGTTGACCTTGTCCTCCCTGCCAAAAAAGCGTGAAATCTTGCCGAAAGTGGGATCAACGGCCATCTTTTTTAAAAACATCGCATCCAGTTCGAGGTGAAAATCCCCCAGTGACGTTTCTTTGACATCGTATTCGTAGCGAGACGTTTTGCTTGTGACGCCGCCAAAGAGGCTTTGGATAATAGCGCAGCTATCAGGCAGCGCAATATTGGAGTATTCGATCTCCACACCGATCCTGCGCCTGGTCAGATCATCATGCATCTTCACTCCTTATTTCTGTCCGGCGATGAGTACGCCTTCGATCACATCATCCAGATCGCCGTCTAAGATGTTTTCGACGTTGGAATAAGCCTGATTGCTCCGGCTGTCTTTGATCTGCTGGTAAGGGGCCAGTACGTAGCTTCGTATCTGGTGGCCCCAGCCGATTTCGCTTTTTTCCATCCCGTCAGCCCGGGCCTGTTTTTTCTCAAGTTCGATCTCATACAGCCGGCTTTTGAGCATCTTCATCGCCGTGGCTTTGTTCTTGTGCTGGCTTCTGTCGTTTTGGCACTGTACCACGATCCCGCTTGGCTGGTGGGTAATGCGGATAGCGCTTTCGGTTTTATTAACGTGCTGGCCGCCCGCGCCGCTGGCCCTGTAAGTGTCGATGCGCAGGTCTTTGTCTTCGATCTCTATTTCGATGTCATCATCGATTTCGGGACTGACCATGACCGAGCTAAAAGAGGTGTGGCGCCTGGCGTTAGAATCAAAGGGGCTGATACGCACCAGCCGGTGCACGCCGTTTTCGGCTTTGAGATAACCGTACGCGTTTTCGCCTTTGATAAGAAAACTGACATCTTTGATGCCCGCTTCCTCACCTGCCTGTTTGTCCAGGATTTCCACGCCAAAACCTCTTCGTTCGGCCCAGCGCATATACATGCGAAAAAGCATATCCGCCCAGTCCTGACTCTCGGTTCCCCCAGCTCCGGGGTGGATGGAGACAATGGCGTTGGAATCATCGTGGGGCCCGTCAAGCATCACCGCTATCTCAAGGTCTTTGATGCTTTTTTGCAGTCTTGGCACCTCTTCAAAAAGCGTCTGCAGCGTGGATTCATCCTCTTCTTCCTTGGCCAGGTCAAACAGTTCTTTTGCGTCTTTGAGGTCCGTTTGCAGCGTATGAAAGCTGGCTAAAACCTTTTCGATGCGGGTCTTTTCCTGGCCGATCTTTGCGGCTTTGGAACTGTCTTCCCAAAACGCGGGATCGTTTTGCATCTGCTCGATCTCTTTGTTTCTGGACTCCAGCGCTTGGGGGTCGATAATATCTTCTATGTTTTGCAGTTTTTCTTCTAAATTTTTTATGATTTCTGAGTATTCGTAATTATCCAAGGCAAAATCCCTTTTTGCGTTATCGT
>JBNJFE010000096.1:0-3566 GCA_051746505.1 Campylobacterota bacterium | reverse complement strand
TCGATTTTGCCTGGGATGTTTTTGTCCGGGTGTGTGAAAGCTTGAAAATCGATCAAAAAGCAGTTCAAAAATAACTATGCAGAGTTTATTTTTTTTCCTCTACAGCGCTTTAGCGTTTTGTATTTATCTGCTTTCTCTGCCGTTTGTACTTTTTTTCTCCCGCAGGCAAAAGTACAAACGTTCTCTGCCGGCGCGCTTTTTTCTGGCAGACAACCCCCCGCTGCAAAGTTGTAAATGCTGGTTTCACGGGTGTTCACTGGGTGAGATTGCTTCCCTTGGCACGCTTTTAAAAGAGTTTGACTCATTTGGTCTTACCACAACGACCCAGACCGGTTTTGACAAAGCCAAAAGCTTTACAGCAAATACGCGCTACCTGCCTTTTGAGCCGCTGCTGTTTTTTTGGATGAGGCGCCATGATACGCTGGTGGTACTGGAAGCCGAGCTGTGGTATCTGCTCTTTGCGCTGGCAAAGAAAAAGGGTACAAAAACCGTGCTGCTAAGCGCGCGTATCAATGATAAAAGCTATAGCAGCTATAAAAAGATGCGCTTTTTTTACAAACGCATCTTTGCAAATATCGACGTTGTTTTTGCCCAAAGCCGGGTGGACAAGCAGCGCCTTGAAGCGCTGGGGGCGAAAAATGTTAAAATTTCTGGCAACATCAAGCTTTCCAACCTGCCAAGGGTGAGCAAAACCTATGAGAAACCAAAACAACTTCTCATCACCGCAGGCAGTACGCACGAGGGTGAGGAAGCGCTGGCGCTGGAAGCGTTTCTGCAGCTGCCCCAAAAGGCAAAGCTTATCATCGTGCCCCGCCATCCCGAGCGTTTTGAAGCCGTGGATGCGTATCTGCGTCAAAACAGAGGGGGAAAAAGTTACCACCGCTTCAGCCAAAGGGCTGATTTTGACAGTGATATCGTGCTGGTTGACGTGATGGGGGAGCTAAACAACATCTACGCCATCAGCGATATCGTGGTACTGGCGGGCTCTTTTGCCAAAATCGGCGGCCATAATCCTATAGAACCGGGATACTTTGGCTGCAAGATCATCAGCGGCGAGCATTTTTTTAACCAACATCAAAGTTACAAAGCCGTTGAAAATATAAAAGTTACAGACGATTTAACAGCAACACTGCAAGCACACGAGAAAATACAAAATTCACGCTTACAAGGGTCGTTTGACCTGCAAAGCGTCACAGAGGAAATAAAACATGCAGGCATATAAACTGCTGGCCAAACAGGAAGGCATCTCCAACAAGCAAGCCAAAAAGCTCATCGACGAGGGGCTTGTAAGTATCAATAATGAAAAACTTGAGATCGCCCGGGTGGAAGTGGGCTCAAAAACGCGCTTTAGCGTCAAAAATCCGCCAAAACCCAAGGTGCTTTTTGAAGATGACAAACTCATCGCCGTGGACAAGCCTCCGTTTGTAAACAGCGAAGATATCAGGTTTGAGGGCGCCGTGCTTTTGCACCGGCTGGACAAAGAGACTTCGGGTATCTTGCTTTTTGTCAAAGATGAGGAGTTTCGGCAAAAGTGCATCGGCCAGTTTAAAGCCGGCAAGGTCGTGAAAAAATACACCGCCTGGGTCGAGGGCATCGTGGCTCTTGGCCAGGAGATTAAAAAGCCGATCAAGACGGTTAAAAAAGGCGCTGCATACAGCAAGATCGCAAGTGACGGCAAACCGGCCCACACCATCGTCGAACCCCTGGAAGTACACGGCAAAAAGTCCAAGGTCGGTGTTACGATCAAAACGGGACGGACCCACCAGATCCGGGTGCATCTGCAAAGTATCGGCCATCCGATCATCGGCGACAAGCGCTACGGCTCACGCTACAAGGCGGGCCGGGTACTGCTGCACGCGGGCTATATTAAGCTGCTTGATTATGAGTTTACGTGCAAAGAACCCAAAGATTTCACCGCGTTTTGATATAATGAATGAAAAAGGGTAGAAAATGCGCGTATTCCTTTTAACAGCGGCAGCGTTTATATTCGTTTTTGCCGGCAAAAATATACATCCGGTTACCGTGACCCATGATTTTGGCAATGAAAGCAAGCAGATTACAATCCAAAGAAAAGCCGTGAGCGAGTGCAAGCATCCCACCTCCCCGGACGCTACGTGGCAGCAAGGTGGAGTGCAAGAGGCCTGTTTTGCCAAACTGCCTAATTTTGCCGGCAGGATACAGCCGATGCGAATTGAAAACGTAACCACTATCGGCGAACTGGAAGTACTTTCGTTTTTAGAAGCCGCGCAGGAGGATGCAGACAAGCTACTTGTTGATGCCAGAGGTGACGGATGGGCAGAGACCGGAACAATCCCCGGATCGGTCAATATCGACCACGGCAGTCTGGAGTATATGGAACTTTTAAAAGACAGCTATGTCCAGACGATGGCAAAGCTTGGCGTTGAAACTGACGGCAAGAGTCATGATTTTACAAACGCAAAAGAGTTGGTTGTCTTTTGCAACGGGCCATGGTGTCCCCAGTCAGGCTGGTTTGTCAAAAGTCTTTTGAAAAAAGGCTATCCGGCCGCAAAGATACAGTGGTACAGAGGCGGTATGAACGCGTGGCGCAGCCTCGGGCTGACCACCGTGAACAATTAGCGTGATAATTTAAGTTTTGATACAATTGTTTGTGGTAAAATTTCAAATTATTTTGATACAACTATATTTGCAAAAAAGGGAGCACCCGCGTGTTTGACAGTTTGACCGATTCGTTTAGAAATTCCATAAATAAAATACGCTTTAAAGATGATGAAAAAGCCCTCAAAAAGGCTACCGGCGAGCTGAAAAAGTCGCTTTTGAAATCTGACGTGCATCACAAAGTGGTTAAAAACCTAATCAAAACGGTTGAGCTGGAAACAAAAAAAACGGGAATCGGCAAAGAAAACTTTCTCAAAATCTTGCAAGAAGAGTTGACAAAGATACTCACCGCACCCGGTAACCAGGGGTTTGTCTTTGCTTCCAAGCCCCCTACGGTCGTACTGATGGCCGGTCTTCAGGGCAGCGGTAAAACGACAACGACCGGGAAGCTTGCGTATTATCTCAAGCAGCGCCAGAAAAAAGTGCTCATTGCCGCGTGTGACCTGCAGCGTTTGGCAGCGGTGGATCAGCTCAAACAGATCGCGGGTGATATCGAAGTCGATATCGTCGCTGATGAGAACAAAAGCCCCCAGGACGTGGCCAAAGAAGCGCTCAAGATGGCTGAGGATAAACTCTATGACGTACTGATCGTGGATACCGCCGGGCGGCTGGCGATTGATGAAGAACTGATGGAAGAGCTTAAATCGGTCAAAAAAATCCTTGATCCCGATGAAGTTTTTTATGTCGCAGACGCGATGACGGGTAAAGACGCTATCAGAACGGCTGAAACGTTTAACAGCGAGATTGGCACCACCGGCGTCATACTCAGCAAATACGACGGCGACAGCAAGGGCGGGGTAGCTCTGGGTATCGCCGATCAGGTGGGCGTGCCGCTTCGCTTTATCGGCAGCGGCGAAAAGATGCCCGATCTGGATACCTTTATCCCCGAGCGGATCGTCAAGCGGCTCATGGGGGCAGGCGATATCGAA
>JBNJFE010000095.1:0-3604 GCA_051746505.1 Campylobacterota bacterium | reverse complement strand
AGTTAGAACTCTAAACGACCGAGGGTACGCAGAGAAATCTGTGGCCCTAAACTGCACTGGGTAAACGGACTTGCTACCATATAGCTACTCTAAAATTTTATGCTCTGAAAGTGCCTATTTTAGGGGATTAAATTGAAGTGGCTCCGGCACCTGGATTCGAACCAGGGACCAAATGATTAACAGTCATCTACTCTACCGCTGAGCTATGCCGGATTAGGTATCTTAATTGATGGCGAAATTATATATAAAATTATCACCCTTGTCAAGAGTTTGTTGCGGCTTTATCAAAAATATAGCGTTCAAGGATGATTTTTGCGGCCATTGAGTCTATTTTGCCATCCTTTTTATGGCGAAAAACTCCCTTTGTCTGCTCTTTGGCTTCTTCACTGCTGCCGTATTCGTCAAAAAAGATGATTTGTTTTTCAAAACCTAAAAGTGACACGAAATGTTTGATACGCCGCTGCATCTCTTCACTGCTGCTGCCGCCTTTGGGCAGACCCACAATAAGCGTATCGATCCCCCACTCCCGCAAGAATGCGTCCACATCGGCGGCGGCCTGCTTGCGGTTTTTGCGAAGCACTGCATCCTGGGGTAAAACGACTTTGCCATCTGGGCTTATTGCCGTCCCGATACGCTTTAATCCCACATCGATACAAGCCAGTCTCACAACGTCACCACCCTGCCCTCTTTAACAGCGATCTTGCCCTCAAATTCATACTCAAATACTTTGTCGCCAAAGCGCTGCACAAGCTCTTCGTAAGTCGGGTTTGCTTTAGCGCACTCTAGCAGTGCATCGTCTGCATTACCTGCCATGTCGTCACTGCCAAACAAAGCGGCAAACTCCTCAAGATCGTAGATGAGTTCAGCCTCACCCCGTTTGACCAACTGCTGCGTCCCTTTGCTCTGGCCCAGACGGTGGGGCAGTACGTAGAGGGGTTTGCCCTGCTGCATAGCCAGCTTTGCGCTGATCATGGTGCCGCTGTTTTCATCGGCCTGGGCCAGCACGACCGCATCGGCCAGAGCTACGACCAGTTCGTTTCGCACCGGAAAACTCCACGGTCTTGCTTCAAAGCCTTCTTCAAACTGGCTCATTACCAGCCCTTCGTTTTCGATCGCCTTGATAAGAGAAGCATTGACCCTGGGATAGCGGATATCAAGCCCGTTGGCAACCACCGCGATCGTGTTTTTCGCCCCGGCGCCTCTGTGGGCCATCGCATCTATTCCCATCGCCGCGCCGCTGATGATACACGTGCCTCTTTTAGCCAGTGCCGCAGCCAATGAAAAGGTCGTCTGCTTGGCATACTGGTTGGCTTTTCTGGCTCCCACGATCGCCACGGCCGGGCGTTTTAACAGCCCCGTATCGCCGATATAATACAGCTGCCTGGGAGGTTTTTGCATTGATTGGAGTTTGTCTATACTAAAGCGGGCTTGCTTGATAGCCAAAACTCAATACGCCTTTTGCGCAAATTCGTCTATATAAACCACATCAACGCCGTCAAACTCGCCGTTGGCTTTGGCCAGGGTTTGCAGCGTCACGGCATGGGGATGGCCGATAGCCATTGCGCTGCCGTGTTCCTTGGCGATGCTTACGGTTTTTTTGATCTGGCCCATGATGTAGTCTTCTTTGAGCTTATTATCCAAAAATACGTCTCTGTAGATATAAGCCTGGCCGTGTTTTTCGCTCAGTTTTGGGACCTTGGTCTGTGACGTCGTCCGACTGTCTACAAAGGTAAAACCGTTTTGGCGCAGACTTTTATACAGCCGCTCCATTGCCGCGTCATCTTCGGTATACGCGCTTCCGGTGTGGTTGTTGATAAAAGCGGCATTTGGAAACCAGCGGCGTATCTTTTGGATACGCCGGTCCAGCTGCGTTTGGGTGTAATCGGTAGTCAGCGTATCGGGCAGCGCGTATTTTGGGTGACTTTTGGCTTCCATGGGCAGATGGACCATATAATGTTTAGAACCTTTTGCCAGCTGCGGCGTGGTACGAAAATCCACCGCCGGCGGGAAGATGGAGGGTGTAACCTTGATTGGCAGCGATTCAATACGCTCCAGCTGGTGGCTGTAGGCTACATCATCGATAACGATAGCCACCAGGGGTTTATCGGGCCTGTCTTTTTTGGCCTCGGGGCGGGGCGGAGATACGCTTTCATCCATACCGTAATCGCCCGCTTCCGTAAGAAAGTTGACCACCACGTCTTCTTTTTTCTGCGCGGCGAGTTTCTTTGCCTTTTCGTAACTTTTGAGCTGGCTGCGAAGCTGTTGTATCTCTTTGTTGGCATCTTGCAGTTCACCTTTGACCTGCTCTTTTGCCTGGGGCGCCACGGAAGTATTGCCGATCTCATAGCCAAGCCATCCGCTGATAAAGCCCACCAGGGTCACGATAGCTAAGATAACAACAGCAAATAGCACATTTTTGTGCCATCTGGTGTTGGATCTTTTTTTCTTTTTGTGAGGGGTTTTGTGGGTGTGTTTTTTTGCTGCCATACGCATGGACCAATCTTGCCGCAAAAGCGGCGAAGATTAGTTTTTGTCCTTATCGACAATCTTGTTTTCAGCAATCCAGGGCATCATCTCTCTGAGTTTGTTGCCTGTCTGGTTGATAAGCGAAGCTTCGGTGAGCTTTCTTTCGGCTTTCATTCTTGGATAACCCGTCTGGCCTTCCACGACGAAATCTTTGGCGAATTTGCCGTTTTGAATCTCTTTTAAGATATCTTGCATCGCTTTTTTGCTCTCCTCGCCGATCACTCTGGGGCCGCTGACGTAGTCGCCGTATTCTGCGGTATTGGAGATGGAGTAGCGCATATCGGCGATGCCGCCTTGATACATCAGATCAACGATGAGTTTAAGCTCGTGCAGACACTCAAAATACGCCATCTCAGGCGCGTATCCCGCTTCGGTAAGCGTTTCAAAACCAGCCTGTACCAGTGCCGTGGCACCGCCGCACAGTACCGCCTGTTCACCAAAGAGGTCCGTTTCGGTCTCATCTTTAAACGTGGTTTCAATGATCCCCGTTCTGCCCCCGCCGATAGCTGAAGCATAGCTTAGCGCCAACTCTTTGGTGTTGCCGCTTGGGTCCTGGCTGATCGCGATGAGATCAGGGATACCGCCGCCGTTTGCGAATTCGCTTCGAACCGTGTGCCCCGGAGCCTTGGGAGCAACCATCATGCAGTTGATATTGTCTGCGGGCGTAATCTGTTCGTAATGGATGTTAAACCCGTGGCCAAAGGCGATGGTAGCGCCGTCCTGCAAATTTGGAGCGATCTGTTTTTCATAAATATCAGCCTGATTTTCATCGGGAAGCAGGATCATCACCACGTCTGCTTTTGCCGTAGCGTCTTCGATGCTAAGTACTTCAAAGCCTTTGGCCTGGGCTTTTTTCCAGCTGCTGCCGCCGGGTCTGAGACCGACGCATACTTCCACACCGCTGTCACGGAGGTTTTCAGCGTGAGCGTGGCCCTGACTGCCAAAGCCGATCATAGCTACTTTCTTGTTTCTGATAATACTCAGATCACAATCTTTATCATAATATACGTTCAATCCCATCAAGAGTCCTTGTCAATTAGTTTTGAGTGATTATATCAAACTTTGTGTTATAATATTT
>JBNJFE010000094.1:0-3811 GCA_051746505.1 Campylobacterota bacterium | reverse complement strand
ACTTCGCCAAAGATCGTATGCCGTCCGTTGAGCCAGGGCGTTGCGGCGGTGGTGATAAAAAACTGGCTGGTATTGGTATTGCGTCCGCGGTTAGCCATGGCAAGCAGGCCGGGTTTGTCAAAGACCAGATTGGGCGCAAACTCATCTTCAAAAGGTTTCCCCCAGATCGACTCGCCGCCTCTTCCGGTGCCGGTAGGATCGCCGCTTTGGATCATAAACCCGGGGATCACTCTGTGAAAGATCACGCCTTCATAATACCCGTTTTGAATATGGGTGTTAAAGTTTTCCACCGCTTTTGGAGCCTTGTCTTCATAGAGTTTGAACTCGATCTTTCCCTGCGTAGTCTCAAACACCGCCGTTTTGGCAAAAGCAGCCGCCGCAAAAGCCGCGCACAGTAGCAGTTTTTTCATGGTTTATCTTCCTTTTTTTAAGCTATTGTAGCAAATTATTTGTAAACACTTCATTCAATCCACACAATATTATCGGGTCTGACTGCTTGCATGGTTGCAATACTTTGCATAGCCCTTTTTTTATCCGCCGGTGTAATAAAGGCGGTTAGTTCACCTTTGTTAAAAACGGCGTCACATTCTTCAATGCCATCCATCTGTGAAACCTGCTTTTGGTATTGTTTTAAATCCACAAGTAAGCCGCGGTGTTTTATCTGCGCATCCAGCCGGTCTCTGAGGAGGAATTCTCTGTCATTTTCCCATTCCAGATTGTCCTGAATATCATGCAGCCCGCTTTTATTCAGATAATCAAACAGTGTAAAACACTCCCGTCTGCCACGCCGGTACCCTACTCCAAGGCTTTGCGAAGAACCGTATATTTCGATGATATTTTCAATACCCCTCTCAAAAAGCTTGTCTTTGGTCTGCATTTGCAGCTGCTGTGTGGAACTAACCGCCGTGATACCTGGATGGAAGCTGCCCTGCTTTTTGCTTATGACATCATACAACGCGGGAGTGGAGATTAAAAGCGCGTCTTTTGGAGTCTCAAACAGCGCTTTTGCCGGCAGCGGTTCATTCCATGAAACCTGCAGGTTCATAAACTTTGGCAAAATAATAGAGTATAAGAAGCCGTAGATATGATGGGGGCGCACAAAAGCGTTGATACTTTTTGCTCCCTGTAACAGTTTTGCCAGATACGCCGCTTCACGCTCCAGCGACTGCATAGAGTGAAATACCTTTTTGGGCTTGCCCGTGGTCCCGGACGTAGAGAAAGTGATCCCTTCATTATACTCATCCAGCGAATCACAAACGATATCAACCCAGCTGACAAGATCACGGTAGCGTATGAAGTTTTCTTCCAATCCGCTGTGCGTTACACCAAAATAATCACCAACGGTCGTAGCCAAAGAGACAAGAGATAAAGAATCCAGCCCAAAAGGAGAAGCGGTTAGTTCCCCTCTGCCCCAAAAGTTTGGATAGAGGGGAAAATAGGTACTGTTTTGTTTGGAAAGCTCAGTCGAGACAATCGAGCGAAGCAGGATATTCACATCGTCTTTTTGCAGTCTCAAAGACATTTAGATTCTTTTGACAAAAATCCAGTACGAGTTATTGCCAGGATCTTTGATCATATGGACTTTTACTTTTGTCGGACGCATTTTGTAATCAAACGTGTACTCAAATATCGTATCCAGACTACCCTTTCTTACGCCCTCGTTAAACTTACCGCCAAATTCATGCGAATCGGTACAGGGAGCGACATCTTTAAAGAAGTTTTGACCGATTACCTCTTTTGGATCTCTGCCCGTGATCTGTCCTTCTGCTTTGTTATAGCGAAGGATTTTGCCGTTTCTGTCTATTTCGACCGCGCCAAAGGAGAGTTCATCCATATCTCTTTGACTCATCGAACCCAGTTTTTTCTTTAACGCACCGGAGTTAAAACGGACCGAAGCACCTGAATTAGAGCTGTAACCGCTGCTAGGGGTATCTCCCATCCAGTTTTCAAGGGTATTGATAAGCTCAGACGCGACGGTATCGGCATCACTTGCCACGCTGACTGAATCATTGGTGGTGCTTTGAATCGTGCTCATCGATTCCGTAATGTTTTCGACATTTTTATTCTGGTTTTGGATCTTTTCATTGATATCATTCATGGACTGAACCAGTGTTTGTACATTGATATTGATCTCAGAGAGGCTTTTTTGCGTTTTTTCAGCAAGCTTACGCACTTCATCGGCAACTACGGCAAAACCTCGCCCGTGTTCGCCTGCTCTGGCCGCTTCGATCGCGGCGTTTAGCGCCAGCAGGTTTGTCTGATCGGCAATATCGGAGATGATAGAAATGATAGATTTGATCTCTTCAGCCTGAGAAGTGATTTCACCTGATTCATCAGCCATTGACGCGACAGACTGGCTGAGGTCCTCGATGGATTCAGAACTTTTTGAGAGCGAATCAGCCTGCTGGGAAACAGCGTTTGAAAGTGAGGAGACCACATCATCAAGTCTTTCAGACTGCGGCCGAAGTGTTTCAAGTTCTGATTTAGCGATTGCCCCCTCAAGGCTTTTCTTTTTATCCTCTAACCGGTTTGCGATATCACGCGGAAGGGATGGGTCGATTTCAAAATCTCTCGCAAAGCTCTCGATTGCCCTGTGCAGACTTTTGGCATTGTCTTTGTACTCTGTGCAGGCAGAAATGAGTGAGTTTAATCCATGATGACTGACGCGCGCACTGCCGTTTCCCTGTATAGCCTGCTGGGCGGCGTCAATTTCTGATTCAAGTTCCCGCATTGCTTTTTTATCTTTGTCCATAGCGCTTAGATCAAGATTGGCAAAAAGCGGCGGCAACTCTTGAAAGTTGCCCTCCTTTACCTGATTGTGCAGCTTCGCAACCGCATCGGCGAACATAAAAACTCCGGCAAGTGCCATAACAAGCCCGACAATCCCAATAACAACGGCAATGGTCGTCATTTCATAAATACCAAGTACAACAGCAAGCGCAAGCAGTACACTGCCAGCACCGGTTACAGTATAGATCATATTTCCATCCTTTAAAAAATTCTTATACCATTTTATAGGAATTTGCGTTCATATGTAGTTGTTTTTTGTGCATTCATGCAGTTATTTTTCCACCATCGCGCTGTCAACCATATCTTTTGGAATCTGTTTGGCCGGATCGATGCCCGCTTTTTCTCTAAACACTTCTGTCTGGCGGATGATATTATCACGGCCCGAGGTCAGTTTGCTGCGGGCATCGTCATAGCTTGCCTGCGCTCGTCCCAGATGCGTACCGATCTTTTCATAATCATCGACAAAACCTCTGACCTTGCCGTAGAGTTTTTCAGCCAGACGCACCACTTCGGCGCTGTTTTGGGCCTGCTTTTCATACCGCCAACTGTTTTCTACCGCCCGCAGGGCTACCAGCAGCGTGGTGGGGCTGACCAGCACGATTTTTTTCTTAAACGCGTGGTCAAAAAGCTGCGTATCATGTTCCAGCGCAGCCATGAGCGCGCTTTCTACCGGGATAAACATGAAAATAAAATCAAGCGTATTGACACCTTTGAGCTGTTCGTAGCTTTTTTGCGCCAGAGTGTCGATATGGTTTTTGACTGAGACGACATGCGCGTTTAAAAAGCTTTGTTTCTCGCTTTCTTCCTGACTTGAAACATACTGTTCGTACGCACTCAGCGACGTTTTGGCATCGATAATAACCTGCCTGTCATTTGGCAGATTCACGATTACGTCGGGACGGTAGCGTTTACCCTGCTCGTTTTGCAGCTGCTGTTCTCTGACATACTCTTGCCCCGCCCGCAGACCGCTTCGCTCCAGTACGCGCTCCAGTACCATCTCACCCCAGCTGCCCTGCGTTTT
>JBNJFE010000093.1:0-3819 GCA_051746505.1 Campylobacterota bacterium | reverse complement strand
TTTAAAAACGCGCTCATGGCTTCGTTGGTATCGGCATCATCTTCTACATACAGTATGCGCATCTGGCTGACGATGCTGTCTTCATCATGACTCATCTTTACCTTTCTTTTTAAAATCGATCATAACTTCCAAACCTCTGGAACCGTTTCTGGCAGATATCTGGCCGTGCATATGATCGATGATGATTGTTCGCGTTATATGCAGGCCGATCCCCGTGCCTTTGCCCTGATCCTTGGTGGTAAAATAGGGTTCAAAGATACGGGGCAGGGTGGCTTCATCGACTCCGCCGCCGCTGTCTTTGACGGTGATGCGTTGCGCTGCGGCGTCAAAGAAGGCCAGGATCGCTCCGCGGTCGCTGTTTTGGATGATGGCGTCTTTACTGTTATTGATAATGTTTAAAAACACTTGCTGCATTTCGCTTTGATAACTATAGAGCGTGAAATCCTCCCCGGTGATACAAAAGCGGATATTGTTATTTTGCAGCTGGGCCTGCAGTAGGGTTTTGACCCTTTTGGCGACTTTTTTGACATGAAACTCCTGCTTTTGCTTGTCTGTTTTGAAAAAATTGCGAAAATCATCGATCGTCTTGCTCATGAAACGGATGGTGCCGGTTTGTTTGGTAATAAAGCGGTCGATAAAATCTTCATCGATTAACCCGTCGGCGTAATCCTCGTCCAAGTTTTGGATATTGATGCTAAGGGCGTTTAAAGGCTGGCGCCACTGATGCGCGATGGCGCCGATCATTTCGCCCATGGCCGCAAGCTTGGCCTGTTCTTGCAGGAGTTTGTCTTTTTGCGTAACCTGTTGTACCTGTTTTTGTACCTCCTGCTGCAGGGTTTGGTTGAGTTTTTCCAACTCCTGTGCCTGCTTTTTCTGCGCTGTAATATCACTGCCTATAGAGATAAAGCGTGTGATATTGCCGTTTTTGTCCAAAATAGGGCTGATCACGTTGTGGGTGTAGTAGGTATTGCCCTTTTTATCCAGGTTGATTAACTCGCCCTGCCAAACGTTTTTGCCGTTGAGATGGTGCCATATTTTTTTAAGGATATGGTTTTTGTTGACGATGAGTTTTTTCATCCCGCATTTTTTGAGCCGGTCTATGCCGTAGCCGCTTTTTTGCAAAAAGTTGGTATTGGCAAAGGTTATCTCTGCCTTGGCGTTTAAGATCAAAACCATGTTTTTAGCGTCAACGGCTTTTTGGTAACTTTGTAACAGTCCGTAGTTTTTGGCCATCTTCTCAAAGACTTCGTTAAAATAACGAATAACCTGGCCAAGTTCGTCATCGCTGATATCTTCGATTTTTTGAAACTCGTTGTGACGCACCGCGTGCACGGCTTTCTGCAGCTTGTTCAGGGGTGCGAGAATGAGGTTTTTGCTAAACTGCCACGACAGCAAAAAAGCAATGGCTGCCAGGATGGCGGCGATAACGCCCATCTGCATGATCATAGTGTTTTTTTCGGCCTGGACAAAGGTTTTGTCGATAATATGATGCAGCCTCAGCGGCGGATCGGTAAGAATGGGAGTTTTGTAAATATCGTATTCATGCGAAGCCTGTAAACGCCTGATCGCTTCTTCATCCAGTCCCCGCGGCAAAATCACCGTGTCCTCTGGCAGCTGGAAGTAACCGTCGTAGACAAAAATCTTTCGAAGGTTTTGCAAATCCTGCCGGTCAAGTGAGCTGATGGCTTTGATGTAACCGACTGTACGGCCGCTTTCGGTGACGGGGGCTGTGTGGATAAAGCGGTACTCGCCCCGGTCGTAACTGTTTTGTGCAGTCTGCGTTTGCTCTTTGGCCAGTCTGGGACGTGCGGGCAGGGGTGTTTTCTGGTTGTTGCGCTGCAGGTAGGTTTGGCCTTTGTCATCAAAGGTTACAAACTCCCGCACTCCCTGCGCACGCAGACGAAGCGTCAACTCTCTGTCGGCGTTGTACAGAGCGATCTCCTGGACATCTTTTGGCAGCAGCGTTTGGATCAGATCCAGCAGTTTCTTTTTTTCCACGTCAAAAATAATGGCCTGGTAATTGTTTTTGTCCTGGTAGTTTGAAAGCAGATTCATCGAAACCCTGAGCGTTTCATTGGTTGCGATCCTGGTTGCGGCTGTTTTGAGTTCCTCTTTTTTCGTTTTGATATACTCTTTGACCTTGATCGCATCCTGAGCGCTGTTTTGGGCGGTGCGATCTTCAAAGACCGAATCGATACTGCGGATATACAGAATCGAACCCAAAAGCAAAATAGCCGCGATCAGCAGCGCAAACTGTATAAACAGCTTTGTATGCAGTGACATTATCTACCTTTTAAAAAATCGGCTCGACCTCATGAACGTTTTCTCTGGTGACCATCACCGGATCGATAATGATATCTTTTGGCACTTTTTTACCCCGTATCATTTTCACTATCGCTTCAATCCCCTCGGCCCCCGCCGTGGGGTAGGTAAAGCTGGCATCCTGCGTTTCCTCGATGATGGCCTGTTTGGCCGGGGCGATATAATCGATCCCGACGGTTAAGAGCTCTTTTTGTTTTGTTTTGTCCAAAACCTTGCGCACCCCTTCTAACATACTGTCGCTGTGGGAATAGATCGCGTCAAATTCGACCTTTTGTTCCATCAGTTCCTCGGTGACCCTGATCGCTTCGCTGCGCAGGAAGTCGGCACTTCTTGAGATAACGGTAATATCATCGTGTTTGTCAATAACTTCCATAAATCCCTGTGTCCGCTGCGCTGTTACGGTTGTTCCGCTGACGCCCTCAAGCATCAAAACGGTCGCATCCTCATCCAGGCGGCTTTGCATGTATGACGCGGCCTGTCTGGCTATCTGCGTGTTGTCGGGACGGATGAAGGTCGTATACGCGTCTGTGGTGATCCCTCTGGAGAGTAAAACAACCCTGATACCTTTGTCAACGGCTTTTTGCAAAACCTTTGCCGTGATTTCCGCGCTGATGGGGCTTGTGATGATGAAATCCACCTCTTTTTTGATGAACTTTTCGATATCGGCAATCTGCTTGGCGATACTGCCGCCCGCGTCGGTTACTTGCAGATCAATAAAATCGTATTTGGACGCGGCCTGTTTGACGCGCATCACCTGCATCGCCCGCCAATCGTTGTTTTCTATGGTATCCTGGGCAAAACCGACCGTGTAGGTTTGTCCCCATGCAAAGCCAAGCAGCAAAAATGCCGTCAGTATGATCTTCATTCTCTGTTCTCCTTTACATCCATAACGATACACAAGCCCTCTGGCGTGTTAAAAGCCCTGATTGTGCCGCCCATATGCTCTACCACGATGATACGGGTCATATGCAGCCCGATACCCGTTCCCTTGCCCTGGTCCTTGGTGGTAAAGTAGGGTTCAAAAATGCGGGGCAGCGTCGCTTCGTCCACACCCCCGCCGCTGTCGCAAACCGTAATTTTTTTGTCGTCGGCGTCGGTCGTAATCTGTATTGTACCGTTTTTGTAACCATTGTCAACGATGGCGTCTTTACTGTTGCTGATGATGTTTAAAAGCACCTGCTGCATTTCGCTTTGGTAACTGTGCAGCGTAAAATCCCCGCCGCTGATATCAAGGGTGATATTATGGCTTGCAAGCTGGGCGCCAAGGAGGTGCTGGATGCTGCGCGCGACCGCGTGGACACTGAAATCGGATTTTTGCTTGTCGGTTTTGAAAAAGTTGCGAAAATCCTCGATTGTTTTGCTCATAAATTCGATCGTTTTTGTCTGCTTGGCGATAAAGTTTTCCAAAAAGGCTTCATCGATAAGCCCCTCGTCATAATCATCATCCAGATTCTGGATATTGATGCTAAGCGCGTTTAACGGCTGGCGCCACTGGTG
>JBNJFE010000092.1:0-3897 GCA_051746505.1 Campylobacterota bacterium | reverse complement strand
CCCCTTTGATGTGGGCCCCTTGCAAAGCCCTGAAAACAGGGCTTAGAAGATATTAGCTAACAGCTACCTCTACCGGATCGCTTTCCCAGATACCGTGTTTTGTACAGTATGCGTGGGCTACCAGTTTCATCTTTTTGTGTGCTACGATGTGAAACGTGACCGTTTGGTGGCCCTTTTCGTTGCCAAGAGCGCCCGCGACGAAATCAGCGTGCGTTAGCTGTGTTTCTTTGTCAAACAGCGTGATGCTTTTGATATAGTGGTCAAAATCATCGGGGTGGCTGTATTCGTTGCCCATCTTGACCGTGACCGCAAAGGGTTCGCCGGCTTTGGCTTCGCTCTCACAGTGGATAAAGGGAGAGTGTCTGTCGATGAAATCTTTCTTGGCTTCTTTGTCTACCTGGTCAATATCTACATATCTGTTAATCTTTGGCATTATTCATCCTTTATTATGATTTGGTTACAAAGCGAGTATACTTCATTTAGGATAAAATTTCTCTTAAATACGATTTTAAATGCAAGTTTTGTTACAATATGATTTCATTTAGAATCAGACAAAAAAGGATAACAATGGATATGAAGATAACGCCTGAAGTGCTTGTAAAACAGCTTGGCATGGGTGAGAGTACGCACGAGATCGAACAGATGCAAAAAGTAATGGATAATACGCCAGGATTTGAAAAGTTTGCTTCCCACATTATCAGTCTGGGTGATTATCTGCGCCACGTGCACGGCTTTATCGCGCTGTCAAACACCGTGGACAAACTCAAGATCAAATGCGATGAGACAACAAAAGAATTAGTAGACGAGTTTAATGAAAAGGTTACAAGCTGGGCGGATAAATACAAAGTAGAAGTCAAAAAGGTTCAGGGTAAAGAGACCTATTATATCATCGGCCACAAATAGATGCCCCTACAAAACCTCAACGGTGAGCAGCTTGCCGCTGCCACCGCTTCTGATGGCCACAACCTCATTATCGCTTCAGCCGGAACGGGCAAAACATCCACGATTGTAGGCCGGATCGCGCATCTTTTACAAAACGGAACCAAACCCCACGAGATTTTACTGCTGACCTTTACCAATAAAGCAGCAGCGGAGATGGTCGCCAGGCTTGGCCGTTATTTTGCGATGGATGAGGTTAAAAAGATCGAAGCGGGAACCTTCCACGCCGTAAGCTACCGGTGGCTCAAACGCTTTGACAAAGTGATCCTGAAGCAGCCAAGCGAACTCAAAACCCTTTTTCGCAGTATATATGAAAAACGAAACTTTACGCGCTTTGGCAGCAGCGTGGAACCGTTTTCGGCAAGTTTTCTTTTTGATCTATACTCGCTGTATCAAAACTGCTCGCTTGAGGGGTTTGATGTGTGGTTTTTGCAAAAATACCCCGATCATGAAGGCTTAGTTGATATCTACGTGCATATGTTTGAAGAGTTTGAAGCCACCAAGGAGGAGTTTGGCTTTGTGGGTTTTAACGATCTGCTTTTAAAGATGAAAACGCTTGTGACAAAGCAGCGGATGCCCTTTAGCGAAATACTTGTAGATGAGTACCAGGATACCAATACCCTGCAAGAGAGCCTGATCAATACGATGCAGCCTGGCTCGCTGTTTTGTGTTGGGGATTTTGACCAAAGTATTTACGCCTTTAACGGGGCCAATATCAATAATATCGCCACCTTTACGGCCAGATATGAAGGGGCAAAGGTCCATACGCTAAAGAAAAATTACCGCTCGACCAAGTTCATCCTGACCCTGGCCAATAATGTCATATCCAACAATGAACGCATCTACCCCAAGTCGCTGCAGGTCGGGCGCAACGAAGCGGCCCATAAACCAAAGCTTTTGATCTATGACGAACTGTTTAAACAATATCAGGCGATTGCGCACAAGATCAAGCTCAGCTTTACGCCAAAAGATGATATCGCCGTGATTTTTCGCAACAACGCCAGTGCCGACGGTGTGGAAGCCAGCCTGAGGGAACTGGGCCTTGGATGCCGGCGCAAAGGCGGCACGAGTTTTTTTGACTCCAAGGAGGTCAAAGCCGTGCTCAATCTGCTTTCGCTTTTGAGTAACCCAAAGGATATGATGAGCTTTATCCATATCTTTGAATACGCCAAAGGGGTGGGCGGTGCCAGTGCCAAAGAGTTTTATGAAAGTTTCGTGCATTTTGGAAAGGGATCGCTGGAAAAGGGGGTGCTTTCTCCCGTGCAGAAAACGCTGCCCAGCAAACGCCGGGTCAAAAACGTCCAGCTGGCGCTTTTTGAAGATGAGGTCGGGTTTGGTTCTGTAACCAAGTTTGCCAAGATGGGACTGGATGAGGCGATTTTGGCCCACCCCATCCTCAAACATCCCAAACTCTCAACCGAATCGGTCCATTTTATGCAGGAGTTTATTTTGCTTTTTAAGCGCCTTAGCCATATCAAGCGTTCCAAAAGTGCCGTTGCGGCAATCAGGGAGTCCAAACTCTTTGGCTATATCTTTGACGATATCGCCAAAAAACGCGCGCTGCTTAAAAGCGGGCAGGTCGATGAGCAAAAAAAGCACGAAGCCTTAGAGCGCATACAGCGAAAAGCCAAGCTGCTGCTGGATCTAAGCGGGCATTATGACAGTATCGACAAGTTTGTCAACGCTATGGTTTTAGGCGGCGGCGAGCTCAGCGAAGGGGAGGGTGTGAACCTGCTGACCGTGCATGCCAGCAAGGGGTTGGAGTTTAGCGAAGTGTTTTTGATCGATCTGATGGACGGGCGCTTTCCAAACAGGAAACTGATGGAAAAAACCGGTTCCATTGAAGAGGAGCGGCGGCTGTTTTACGTGGCGGCCACGCGGGCAAAAGATAGGCTGAGTCTTTCCTTTGCCAAGTTTGACTCGATCAAGGAGATCAGCTTTAAACCCTCACAGTTTCTGTATGAAGCGGGGCTTTTGAAAAAGGATGAAACCTACAGGGAGCTGGTACTGGCAAAAAGCGATTAAAACAGCCTGGATGTTGTCGTATCGGCTCCCTTTTTGCGCTTTTCTTTTTCGTTGAAGTGTTTCATGAGCTGTTCGATCGCTTCGTTGCGTGACAGGGCGTATCGCTGTTTGACAAAATAATCAAAGTCTTTGAGCAGGTCCTCTTCGATGCGCAGGCTTATCATTTTGTTTTTGGTTTTCTTTTTCAGCAAAATCGTCCCCTTTGAGCATTGTGGGCGAAATTTTAGCAAATTTTTTGTTTTTGGAGGTTAATATGGATATAGACGCGATTAAAAAAGAGCGGCAAAAATGGATGGGATGGAAAAATATCGCCCCGATCAGGCAAGCTTTGGATGCGCTGCCGGCATGTACAAGCAGCGTCAGCCTGGGCGATACGATAGAGATAACGACCGATCTGGATGACGCGGTGATTGAAAAAACGGCCAAGATGATGATTCCCTGGCGCAAGGGGCCTTTTGCGATAAACTCCGTTTTTATCGACAGCGAATGGCAAAGCTTTCTCAAGTACAATCTGCTTGCCCCACATTTTGACGTGGATGGCAAAAGTGTCGCCGATATCGGGTGCAACAACGGGTATTATCTGTTTCGTATGAGCGGGCAGGGAGCCAAAGAGTTGGTGGGGTTTGACCCATCGGCGCTGAATCTGTGCCAGTTTGATTTTTTAGACCGTTTCATCCAAAGCGGTATACGCTACGAACTTCTTGGCGTGGAACACCTTCCCTTTTATGAACAAACCTTTGATCTGATCTTTTGCCTTGGGGTGCTGTACCACCGTATCGATCCCATCGGCACGCTCAAAAGTCTGCGAAGGGGCTTAAACAAAGGCGGGGAAATGATACTGGATACGTTTATGATCGATGGAGAGCAAGAGGTGGCCCTGACCCCACGGGGCCGGTACTCGCGGATGCGAAACGTGTTTTTTATTCCCACGGT
>JBNJFE010000091.1:0-3940 GCA_051746505.1 Campylobacterota bacterium | reverse complement strand
GGTATCCCCACTCGGGACTGGCGGGGCAACGAAGGGCGTTTTATCGTCGGAAAAGCTGCTATTACGGGGCTTACGCCCGGCAGCAAACTGCCTGGCTTTGATCCACAAAACGCACTTTTGTCCCGCCTTGAGGGCTTTAGTATTATAGAGCCTTAAAACATCAGCTTGTTTTAAAATCTTCCAGTTTGTTATTGAGTTCATCGGTCATCGCGTTTAAATGGTCAGCCGCTGAAGCGATCTCTTCGACGCTTCTGGCGTTGTTGGATGAAAGCGTATTAATTTGGCTGACCTGAGCCGTGATCTGCTCAACCTCTTTGCCTGTTTGTTCAAAATCACCGACGGTCTTATCCGTAGCGTTGGAAGCGCGGTCTACAACCGTGACGGTTTCATTGATGCGTTGCTGCACCATATCCGCATCCGATGCCAAGTTTCGGATCGATTCGGCGTTTTTGTTCATCGAATCGCTGGCTTCGGTCACAGATTGCACGATCACGCTAATGGTAGAATTAATCTCTACCAGTGATTTTTGCGTACGCTCAGCCAGTTTTCGCACCTCATCGGCAACCACGGCAAAGCCTCTGCCGTGTTCTCCCGCTCTGGCGGCTTCTATGGCTGCATTCAGCGCCAGCAGATTGGTCTGGTCTGCAATATCGGCGATCACGTCCAGCACGCTTTTGACTTCACCCGCCTGGTCGCTGAGTTCATTCATTTTCTGAGCCAGTTCGTTTTCCGTGTGTGCTGAATCCTGCACCTTTTGGCTCATCGCCACTATCTCGTCCCTGGCGCTGCCAAGGTTGCTGTTGGCTGCAACCACCTCTTTTTTACTCTCCTGGGCATCTTCGATCGCTTTTACTATATCGTTTTTGATTTCGCCGGCTTTGGCACTTGCCGCATCAATGACGTCCACCGATTTTTCCACGTTGCTGCCCACGCCCGTGGCGGTAGTGGAAAGCTGGTGGGAAATACTGGCGTTTTCAGAAGATGACTGCTTGGCGTTTGCGATCAACTCTTCGATCTTAGCGATAAAACCGTTGACGTACTCGCTTGCCTGACTGATTTCGTCGCGGCCTTTAATGGGCAGGCGCTTGGTCAAATCCCCCTCACCCTGATACAAGTCTTTGGCTACCAGTTTGAGGCTGTTGATAGGCGAGACAATCGAGCGCATCACCACGATAAGCGCAAATACGATGACCGCCGTTAAAAAGGCTGCGGCCAGCGTAAGCATATAGCCAAAAGATTCGTTTTGAATGCTTTTAGCCTTTTGCCGCATTGTGGCTACGTTTTTTTCAATATCGTCGATATAAACGCCGGTTGCGATCACCCAACCCCAGGGTTGAAACATTTGACCGTAGGAAAGCTTAGCAAACTTGCCTTGTTCTCCGGGCTTATCCCACACGTAACGCACAAATCCGCTGCCTTTGTCACTTGCTTTGCGCGTCAAGTCGCGAAACAGGGCGACGCCGTTGCTGTCTTGAAAGCCCGAAAGGTCCTGGCCGATCAAATCTTTATTGGTCGGATGCATCACCATAACCGCGTCTTTATCATTGACCCAGAAATACCCGGTATCTGCGTGGCCAAACCGGATTTGCGCAAGCGCGTTTAAAGCCTGTTGCTTGAGATTTTCTTCATCGGCTCCGGGTTGCTGCGCTTTTTTATGATAGGTTCGCACCACGTCCGTAGCGATCTCAAGCAGCCTTTGCAACTCTTTTTCCTTGCTTTTATAACTGTTTGTCTCAAAAGACTCTACCCCGTTTTCATTGATCGCATCACCCATCTGCTTGCTCATAACAATAAAAAACAGTGAAATGGCCAGCATAGGAACGACGATTAAGACCAGTATCCGTGTTTTGAGTGTAAAATTCACAATACTCCCCTTTACCCTAATAATTTTTTATTATTTTACTGCTGTTTCATAGCAAACAAGTAGCATTAATTTTTTGTTTTAACCGCTATGGTATAATCGCGGTTAAAAAGAGGATTTTTCTCATGATCAAACGACTTTTTACCGGTATCAAAAACACGCTGGGCTTTATCCAAAACCACCTTAAGGCTCTTATCTTTTTGCTGGTGCTTTTCCTGCTCTTTGCCCCAAGCGGCGGTCCTTCAAAGCCTCAGGCCAATCTGATGCAGGTTGATTTAGAAGGTATGATTTTAGACCATCAAAAAGTAGTAGATCAGCTGCAAAAGGCGGCAAAGAGCGAACATATCAAAGGGATTTTGCTCAATGTCAACAGCCCCGGCGGGATGGTTCCGCCCTCTATCGAGATTTCAAAAGCCCTGCAGCGTATCGACAAACCTGTCATCGCCTATGCCAGCGGTACGATGGCAAGCGGGAGTTACTACGCAAGCATCCACGCCGACAAAATTTACGCCAACCCCGGTTCACTGATCGGATCGATCGGCGTCATCTTTGAGGGGATGAATTTCGGCGGGCTATTGGACAAAGCGGGCATCAGCCCCCAAAGCGTAAAAGTGGGCACCTACAAAGAAGCGGGCACGCCCATGCGCCAATGGAGCCAGGCCGAACGCGCCGAATTGCAGCAGATCGCCGATGACGTATACGAAATGTTTGTCACCGACGTGGCAAAAGCCAGGGACCTCAATACCACAAACAGTGACGAATTTGCCGATGCCCATATCTACAACGCAAACAGAGCCAAAACGCATGGTCTCATCGATGAAGTGATGACAATGCACGAGGCAAAAAAGCAGTTGGAAACTATGGCGGAGGTAGACAGCGCGATCTGGTATGAAAAAGACCGCATCGAAAAACTGATGGATCGGCTGGAGGCTAAAGCCATCCAGATTGCGACGACGTATATGAGCGGATTAAAGGCGGGGTATTAACACGCGTTTCCTGCCGGCCACGCCTGAGGAGAAAAAGCGTCTGGGCATTGAACGCTTTGACGTGATCTTAGTCACCGGTGATGCGTATATCGACAGCCCCTATATCGGCATCGCCGTCATCGGGCGCCTGCTTGAAGATGCGGGCTACAGCGTGGGCATCATCGCTCAGCCAAACCTTCAAAACGATGATATCACCCGTCTTGGCGAACCCAGACTGTTCTGGGGCGTCAGCGGAGGCAGCGTGGATTCGATGGTGGCTAATTACACGGCCAATAAGAAGTTTCGAAACGATGATGATTACACGCCCGGAGGCAAAAACACCAAGCGCCCCGACCGTGCGGTGATGGCTTATACCAACCTCATCCGCCGCCACTACAAAGAGACCGCGCCCATCGTTTTAGGCGGGATCGAAGCCAGCCTTCGGCGCGTAACCCATTATGATTTTTGGTCTAACAAGCTGCGCCGGCCGATCCTGTTTGACGCCAAAGCCGATATCATCCTCTACGGCATGGCGGAAAAAAGCGTGCTGCAACTTGCCAAAACGCTGCAAGAAGGCGGCGATTACAGAAACATCAGGGGCCTTTGCTACAGCAGCAAAGAAGTGCCCAAAGATTACGTGCGCCTGCCAAGCTTTGAAGCGTGCAAAAAAGATAAACACGCCTTTATCGATATGTTTGATACCTTTTATCAAAACAACGATCCCCTCACCGCCGCCGGACTGGCCCAGCAGATCGATACGCGCTACCTGATCCAAAATCCGCCCCAGCACCACCTCAGCACCCGGGAACTGGATAACGTCTACGCCCTGCCCTACCAAAGAGACGCCCACCCCATGCACAAAGGCAAGATCAAAGCCTTAGATACCATCAAGTTTTCCATCACCACCCATCAGGGCTGCTGGGGCGAGTGCAACTTTTGCGCTATCGGCGTGCATCAGGGACGAACCATCCGCCAAAGAAGCCAGGAATCGATCCTGCAAGAAGCCAAAAGTTTTACCAAAGATTCGCGCTTTAAAGGCATCATCAGTGATGTCGGCGGCGCTACGGCCAATATGTACGGGTACGAATGCGATAAAAAGCTGACAAAAGGCACC
>JBNJFE010000090.1:0-3957 GCA_051746505.1 Campylobacterota bacterium | reverse complement strand
AGCCAAAACCTGCTAAAATATGACAAATTTGTCACAAGGAGAGTAAATGCCATACGTAAAAGACGTATTTGACTACCTAAAAAGAACAAGTCCGGCACAGGCCGAATTCTACCAGGCTGCAGAGGAAGTGCTGGTATCGCTTCGTCCCCTCATCAATAAGTACCCCCAGTACAGAGACCACCGTATTATCGAGCGTATCGTAGAACCCGAGCGCCAAATCCTGTTTCGTATCAACTGGGTTGATGACAAAGGGCAGATCAGGGTCAACAAAGGCTTTCGCATCGAGTTTAACTCCGCGCTTGGCCCGTACAAAGGCGGTCTTCGTTTTCACCCCACGGTCAACGCGGGCGTGATCAAGTTTTTAGGCTTTGAACAAATCTTTAAAAACGCCCTGACCGGCCTGCAGATCGGCGGGGGTAAAGGCGGCAGCGACTTTGATCCAAAAGGCAAATCCGATAACGAGATCATGCGCTTTTGCCAAGCCTTCATGAGTGAACTTTACCGCCATATCGGCCCTAACACCGACGTCCCCGCAGGCGATATCGGCGTAGGCGGCAGAGAGATCGGCTACCTGTTTGGTATGTACAAAAAACTAACCAACAGATATGAAGGCGTGCTGACTGGCAAATCCCTAAAATGGGGCGGCTCCCTTGTCCGTACCGAAGCCACGGGCTACGGCGCTGTTTATTTTGCCAAGTATATGCTCCAAAGCAGAGGCGAAAGTCTGGAGGGTAAAAAGTGCGTTGTTTCCGGTTCGGGCAACGTGGCAATCTATACGATCGAAAAGCTGCATCAGCTGGGTGCCAAAGCGATCGCGTGCAGCGATTCGCGGGGTATGATCCACGATGAAGACGGTATCGATCTGGAACTGCTCAAAGACCTCAAAGAGGTCAAGCGCGTAAGCCTGACCGAGTATGCCAAACAGCGTCCAAACGCCAAGTACACTCCCGTCAGCGACTACCCCGAAGGCCGCAACCATGTATGGTCTATCCCCTGTGACGCGGCGTTTCCAAGCGCGACGCAAAACGAGCTTAACGAAGCAGACGCCAAAGAGCTGCTTAAAAACGGCTGCTACTGCGTCAGCGAAGGGGCCAATATGCCCTCTACCCCCGAAGCGGTGGACGCTTTTGTGGACGCCAAGATCGCGTTTGGTCCCGGCAAAGCGGCAAACGCGGGCGGCGTAGCGACCAGCCAGCTTGAAATGGCCCAAAACGCTTCGATGAATACATGGACGTTTGAAGAGGTCGATGAAAAGCTTGAGTGCATCATGAAAAACATCCACAAACGAGCTTCACGTACCGCCGAAGAGTTCGGCGAGCCGCACAACCTCGTGCTTGGTTCCAATATCGCGGGCTTCAGACGCGTAGCCGATGCGATGATCGAACAGGGTCTTGTTTAAGACTTAAACACTTTGCGCCTCGATACGGCGCAGAGTCGCTATCTTTTGACGAAACAGCGGTTCATGCTTTGCCACTTCCCTCCAAAACCGTTTTGAATGGTTTTTGTGAACGATGTGGCAGAGTTCATGGATGATGACATAATCAATCACCTCTTTTGGCAGCTTCATCAGGTAGCAGCTGAGATTGATATTGTTTTTGCCGCTGCAGCTTCCCCATCTTGTTTTTGCTTTTGTTACCTTCACCGCCTGTGGCAGCAGCCCCGTTGTCTGTGCCAACTCCTGCGTGCGCGCGGGCAGGTATTTGCGGCCTGCATGTGTGTAAAACTCTGTGTCAAGAGCTTCTGTACACTCCTGACCCAGGTAAAAATATTTTTTCTCCCGCTGGAGGCGGGTCATGATTTGTGCGGCGTTTTTGTGCAGCAGGTTTTCGATCATTTGCTGCGTTGTCCAGGCGTTTGCTTTTATTTCAACCCTGTCATTCCTGATACGCAGGTAGGTATGCCTGTTGCGCGGCTTTTTTTCCACGCTGTAGGGGATTTGGCCGTGATCAGTCGTTAGCGTCTTGGTGGGCAACGACCTCTCCTAAGACTTTGCAGGTAGCGATATTGGCATCGGTGAGTTTGACCGTGACCCTGTCAAACAGGCCGTAGTCATCATTGCGTACACTGACTTGCAGTTTGTTCTCTTGCAGTATCGCCGTTGCCGCGGACGTGTCAAGTTTGCCGATTTTAGCTTCAAATTCGCCGCCGATATTGTCCGCGGCCCAGCGGGCGAACTTTCTATCCTCAAAATCCCACTGTACTTTGGCCGATTCGCGTTCTAAGTTGCTGACTCTGGCGCAGATGGGTTTGAGGTTTCTGAGCAAAAAGTCCAGTTCCCTGTGATCGCTACAGAGTTTGGCTTTGATCAGGCGGTGCAGGATCAGGTCTGAATAGCGCCGTATCGGGGAGGTAAAATGCGAATAGCTGGCAAAGCCCAGCCCGAAGTGGCCGATGTTCTCACTGCTGTAGCTGGCCTGCTTGAGGCTTTTGATCAGCATCTCATCTATCTCTTTGGCCATACCGATCTCTTTTGCTTTGGTCTGGATTTGAATAATCAGATCGATCGCGTCTTCGTATTCTTCGATAAAAATCCCCACCGTCGCCAGCTCATTTAACAGTTCTTCAAGCTTTTTAAGATCGGGTTTGTCATGGACGCGGTAGATGGAGGTGTCGTTGACTTTGCTTGCGGCGATGTTGGCCAGCAGCATACACTCCTCGATCAGGCTATGTGAGGGCGTGGAGGCTTCTATATGCAGGCTTTGCAGCTTTTGGTTTTCATCCAGGCTCAGTTCTAACTCCTCTGAAGCAAAATCAAAGCCCTTTTTCAGCCGTCTTTGGCGAAGAATCTGGGTGATCTTGTACAGCTTTTTGACAAAATCAAAGGGTTTTTCAAAGCCGCCTTTGTTAAGCATATCATCGATCTGGTCATAATCAAAGCGTTTTTGCGAATGGATCAGGGCTTCAAAAAACTGTGCGTTTTGGACGTTGTAGTTTCTATCCAGCGCCATCTTGCACACAAACGCCAGGCGATCGACTTCGGGGTTGAGCGAGCAGAGGTTTTCACTCAGCACCCGCGGCAGCATCGGGATGGATTTGTGGGGGAGATAAATTGTAAAACCTCTTTTTTTAGCTTCCTGGTCGATCGCGTCGTAAAAGTTGACGTAATGGCTGACATCGGCGATGGCCACGTACAGCACGTTTTGCGCCCCGTCGTAGTAAATGGCGTCATCAAAATCCTTGGCCGTAACCGGATCGATAGTACAAAAGGGCAGGTGGCGCAAATCTTTTCTATCCGGATACATCGAAGCGTCCACTTCCCCTCCGTAGGCCTCGGCCTGCTTGGTGGCTTCTTCATCAAAAGCTTCGACCTTGTCAAAAAGCGCCAGCGAAATCTTTTCATCGACTTTTGGGTCCTCCAGATTGCCAAGCAGTTCATAGCGCCCGTCTGCTTTGATCTTGATCACGTCGTTTTCTTTGATGTCAGCATCGACCTCTACCGGAAGCTGGGTTTTGATATTAACAATCTGTCCCTGCTTTTTATAGCACACGCTGTGCAGCGAGTCGTGTACCAGCACCGCCATCACTTTGCCGCTTGGCTTGCCTCTCTTGGCCAGCAGCTTTTTGGCTACGACGATATCGCCGGTTTGGGCGTCTTGGAGGTTGTGGTTTTCAATATACAGATCAGTATGCGCTGCTTCTTCTGAGATGAGGTACGCGCCGCCTTCTTTGAGGCAAAAAACCTTGCCGATGCGAAAGTTTGAGCGCAGGCTGACCCTCTCACCTTCCTGCTTGATAGCGCCAAGCTGAGTCAGCAGGTCGTAAATAGGCAAATCTTCTTTTTCTATGTCGGTGATCAGGGCAGAATCCTGCAATTGTATGGCTATGGGTATCAAGTGCTGCTCCAATGTGTTGAATTAAAAATATTATAACACAAAGTTTGATATAATCACTCAAAACTAATTGACAAGGACTCTTGATGGGATTGAACGTATATTATGATAAAGATTGTGATCTGAG
>JBNJFE010000089.1:0-4059 GCA_051746505.1 Campylobacterota bacterium | reverse complement strand
TCCAAAGCCCATATGACGCCGGAGGCTTTATGCACCTGTTCTATGACGACGTGCTGGGCGTCTGGGATTTTTTCTTCAAACATAACTTGCGCAGAAAATGCAAATGCGCAGAGGCTAAAGAGTGCGGCCAAGATTTTCATGAAACATCCTTAATATTTCCTTAAAGCAAGTCTAAAAGGTTGTGAAACGATTGTATTTTACGGGTGGCTTTGGAAAAATCCTGCGTTTTTGTAAAGTCGTTGTGTACCGTGATACACTCAATGCCCGCATCGTGCGCGGCGGTCAATCCGCGTTGCGAATCCTCTACGACCACGGTTTGAGAGGGCTTAGCGCCAAAGCGTTCTAAACCCTTCAGATACGGGTCGGGATGGGGTTTGGCTCTTGGGTATTCGCCCTCACACAAAACAAAATCCATAAAATCCACGATGCCCCTGTCTTTGTGGATCAGTTCAAAATCCACGCGCCTTGCGGTGGTGATGATGGCCATGTTGTATTTTTCAGACAGGCGGGCAAGTACGTCCTGTACGCCGCCTATGACGATATCTTCGTTTTGCAGATAGTGCTGATAATATTCGTTTCGTTTATCTCTGGCTTTTATGATTTGTTCTTGGCTTGCGTCATCAAGTATCGACCAAACGCCGCCGCCTCTTGTCATGATGCCCATATACTCTTCAAAGCCCATATCATAGTCAAAAAACTCTTTGAGTGCTTTTTTGCTGGCTTGGTAGTACCAGTTTTCGGTTTCAACCAGTACGCCGTCATTGTCAAATAAAATAAACTCTTTGTTCAAGATGTGCCTTTTTTACAGTGATTATACCAAATCCCCGTATTGTAAAAAGCAATGTGCTACGCTATAATGAATGATAAAATCGTTTAAAAAGAGAGGAATGTCATGCAAAAAGATCCGAATAAAGGCTATATCGCTATTTTGGGCTGGAGTCTGAACGCGATTGATGCCATTGAAAGATTTGACCGAAGGTATGTGGTCGTGGCTCCCGCGTGGGCGGAAGAATATGCCAAAGAACACGATATTCCTTATGTGAGCTGGGATTTTGAAAGATTGAACGAACGCTCTTTTGAAATATCGGAAAAACTGGAGGAAATGGGCGTTGACGTGGCAATCCCCCTTTTTGAAGAAACCGTCGAGTGGGCCGGGGCGATAAATTCTGTTTTGATGAAAAAGCCCAGGCTGATGAGCCAATCCCTGCTTTTTCGCGACAAAGCGCTGATGAAACGGCGCGCGCAGCTTGGCGGTATCAGGGTCGGTATTTTTGAGGAAGCCCAGGACAAAGGGGACGTGCTGCGGTTTTTAACCCGTGTCAATCAGGCGCTTTTAAAGCTTGACGGCGATCCAAACGACCCTATCCACCTCAAAGCTTTTGACAAGGCGGGCTGTCTGGGACACCGGGTGATCAGGACGCCTGATGATGTGGATATGATCCCCGATGATGAGTTTCCCACCCTGATGGAAAGCCATCTGGACGGCTGGGAATTTGCCGTGGAAGCTTTTATCAAAGATAGAAAAATCCAGTTTTTAAATATTTCCGAGTATGTCACGCTTGGGTATTCAGTCTTTGTCCCGGCAACGCCTGATCTGGAAAAATGGCGGGAGCGGGTGACCCAGGAGATCGAAAAACTGATCGAAACGTTTGATATCGACTTTGGCTTTATCCATCCGGAGTATTTTGTCACCAGCGACGGATCGATGTACTTTGGTGAAGTAGCGTACCGGCCGCCGGGGTTTAACGCTTTTGAACTGATTGAGCGGGCGTACGGGTTTAACGCGTACCAGGGGCTTGTTTTGATGTTTGATCCAAATACGACGCAGGAAGAGATTGACGCCTTTTTCCCAAAAGAGGTCGTAGACGCCAAGGGGTACGCCGGCTGCTTTGGCGTGTATCCCAGAAGGCGGGTGGTCAATGAACTCAAAATCCCAGAAGAAACCCAAAATCACGAGTACTTTGAGTTTCACGAACTGCAATCGCCTATGCAGAACAAGGTTCCCAAAAGAAGCGCTTTTGGAACGCACTGGGGGCTGATATACTTTTTTGGCGACGATCCCTACAAACTCAGAGACCTGTTGAAAAGACAGGAAGATTTAGATTTTTATATCTAGTCAAAGGCATTTATGAAACCATTGGAAGAAAAATTAGAACACGCGCTGTGGCAGCTGGGTGAAGCAAGCGGATTTAACAAGGCGCGGTATCAAAACGCGGTCCTGGAGATTTCGGGCCGTCTTTTGCAGCAGGAAAACGGCTTAGAACGGCTCTACGGGTTTGCGCCTTTGTGCGATAAGGCCGGACTGTTTCAGGGGACTGACTGGGAAAATCCCGAAGTTTTGCTGCCAAACCTTGTAAAAACGACCCTGGAAAGCAAAGACAAAGGTTTGATCACACTGGAGATTCTCAGTCAGCTGAGGCTTTTGGCTATAGCCAATCATGAACTTGTCAAACCCGGCGTCGCACCCGAACAGGCGCAGCATTTTCTCACGCAGGTGATGGCTTTGAATCTCAGCATCGTTTTTGATAGCGGCGATGAAGTGCTCAGAGAACGGCTTGGAGATTTCAGCGGTCATATCGCCGCTTTGTTTCAGTTTCACCTGAACAAGATCGGGTTTGAAGATATATTGGGCAGTTTGATCGATGAAATATGGAGAATACTCTCCCAGCGGCCGGTGCTTGTTGATACGGTCAAATCCATGGTCACCCAGATCGCGATCGCTTTAAGCCAGGGCAGGGGCAGTCCGGGCGAAACGGGCATCGGTGCCGACCGGCTGGTCAGCGCGCTCTTTGGTCCGACCCACGGCTGTCAGGATGATCCGGGCGTGGCGGGATATGAGGCGAGACTGGCTATTATGGACGACAGCTCTTTGCAGCAGGAAGCGTACGGATTTGCCCGAAGTATGCACGATGTGGGGCTGGTGTCTGATTATCATGCCCTCTTTCTTACCTGGCTTGTGGAAAATGAGAAGCAAAACCTTATCCCCGATGCTCTGGGGCTTAGCAGTACCGGGCTTGACGTGTTTCGAAGTTATCAGGAACTCATCACCGCCTTGATCCGGGAAGCGGTTTTTGTGCAGACAGCGCAATGTATATACGGGCTGGCGTTGTTTATAGAAAGAGGTATTTTGTACTCCCCCTCGATCGCGCCGTCATTGTGGAGGCAGATGCGGCTGGAACTTTCTGCGTACAGCAAAGAGCTTTTGTATCTGCGTTTCGGGGACGTTCTTGATCCAAAGGTCCATCTGCTCAGTGCCACTTTGTCGCTTCTGGGGCAGCCGCTTGGGATCGGGCAGGGCAATAACCCCACGTGTCAGTCCGCAAGAGCGATCTCCATGTGGTCCTACAGTCAGCCTGATTATCTGCTTTATCTTATAGCGCAGGTTTCGTGTACCGACAGTATCGCTATGCACTTTGAGGGGCAAAAGATTCTCTCTGCGCAGCTACCGGACGGTTTAGTGAGTTCAACGGCTTTGGATACGGGCGCGGTATCGGTGCTGCTTGTGCCGCATCTGGACAGGATTTATAACGAGATGGGCAGGATGTGCGCCCACAGAGGGCAGGATCCTCACAAGTGGATCAACCCCGAGTTTCACGGCTGGTGGGTCGGCAGAGAGTTTTTGATCGCGGTGGATATTGCAACGGGGCGGTTGCGGGAATACGACCGCTTTTTGAAACAGTTTTATAACAGTTACCATCCTCTCTATAACGGCAACCAACCCATTATCCACCCGCAGCCCGCGGGTCTGGCCGTAACCGACAGCAACGGGGTTTTTGTCGGTTGGCACGCGATCACGCTTATCAGGGTGGCTTTGGATCAAAACGGGATCATGCGAGTGTACTTTTATAATCCCAACAACGACAGCGGCCAAAACTGGGGCAACGGCGTGGTCGTCTCAACACAGGGGTACGGCGAGCGTTTTGGCGAAGCGTCACTGCCTTTTGAGCAGATGCTTTCAAGGGTGTATATCTTTCATGATGACAACAGCTATATCCAGGGGCTAAGCGCTCCTGAAGATGAGATAGACAAAGTAAAGCAGATGGCGTATGAGAGTTGGGC
>JBNJFE010000088.1:0-4145 GCA_051746505.1 Campylobacterota bacterium | reverse complement strand
CCTTTTTGGCTTTGCCCACTTTTTCCATCTTGATGAAAAACATCAACAGTGCGGGGGTGATAAAGATCGTAAAAAAGGTCGACAGCGCCAACCCGCCCGTGATCACAGATCCCAGTCCACGGTAAAACTCACTTCCGGGACCGGGCATCAGTACCAGCGGCAACATCCCGAAGATGGAAGTCAGCGAACTCATATAGATGGGTCTGATCCGGCTTCTGGTCGCATCCAGCACCGCCTGTTTATGCTCCATCGCGTAATTTCTAATATAGTTCAAACTCTGATGCACGATCAAGATCGCGTTATTGACAACAATCCCCACCAGTATGATAAAACCAAGCATCGTCAGCACATCCAACGGCTGCGGCGCCAGGAACGTATCGGTCAGTTTCAACCCGATAAAGCCCCCGGCCGTTGCCAGCGGAACGGTAAACATAATCACCAGCGGATACAGGAAGTTTCCAAACAAAGCCGACATCAGCAGATACACGATTAAAAGCGCCAGCAAAAAGTTATCGCCAAGCATTTTCACCGTCTGGCTGAGCTTATCGGCGGTCCCGCTCATACTCACATCCACTGTCTCAAGCTGCCCCGCGCTTCGCATCTGATCTGTCATCGCCCCCAGTTTTTCCATCGCTTCCTGCACGGTCATCCCCTCAGGCGGCGTTACCTGCAGGGTAATGGTGCGCTCGCCGTTGTAGTGGCGGATTTCACTGATCCCGGTTGTTTCCTTTGACGATGCTACCGAGGAAACCGGCGTCAGCGATCCATCTGGCAAAACGATCTGGGTATGCATCACATCCTGGGGCGTTTTGACGATACCGGGGTCGGCTTTGAGCACCATATCGATCTTTTTTTGCCCAAGGCGTTCAAAATCGCTTACGATCCTGCCGCCCATGAGGACATCCACGCTGATACCAAGATCACGCGTACTCATGCCTACGGCTTTGAGCGCGTCGCGATCTGGCAGCACGCGAAACTCGGGATAGATCAACTCCACCGACGGCACCGGCCGCACCTGGGCACCGGGCAGGGCTTCATTGCCCGCTCCCATCAGTTTGGCCGCGTTGCCCGCTATGTTTTCTAACTTTTCACCACTGATATCAAGATTGACCACCCGGCCCTCGCCGATACCCTCTTCAAACACGCCGCTTTGCATACTAACACCCATGACGCCCGGCTGTGAGTTGACAATGGGCGTTAACAGCGGTATCAATTCCCTGGCTCTTTGTTCATGGCCGCTTGTCACCCCAAGCAGCGTAAAATCGCCAAAGGAGATAAAAAATGCCCGGTCAATAGGCGGAAACCCGTCTTTTTGAGTGTTGATATAAGGTTGTAACTGCGCCATGATATTGTCCCCGATGCTGTGGCGCTGCTCATACGAAAGCCCCGGCGGGGGAATGAAAATATTTAAAATAAAGTTTTGATTGCCCTGGGGCAGATAATCCATCTTTGGAAACAGGGCGTAAATAATCCCCACCGACAGCGAAGAAAGCAGCACCACCGTCGCCAGCCTGGTACCCAGATTTTTCAAAGACAGGCGCACGCCGCTCATGATCAACTCTGCCAATCTGCGGCCAAATTCTGCTATTACGCCGCCTTCTTTCTGCCCTCCCTGCTTCAACCGCGAAAACTTTTGCCACAGCATCGGAATTACGGTAATAGAGACAAAAAGCGCAAAGGTCACCGCCCCGACAACCGCGATCGCGATATCTTTAAACAACTGCCCGGCTTCATCCTGCAAAAAGATGATGGGTAAAAACACCGCCATCGTCGTTGACGCAGAAGCAAGCAGCGCGCCCCAGACTTCGGTGGTGCCTTTGTACGCCGCGGTTAAAATATCCTCGCCGCTTTTTCTGTGCCTGTCGATGTTTTCTAAAACCACGATCGCACTGTCAATGAGCATCCCCACCGCAAAGGAGATGCCCGCAAGCGAAATAGTGTTGAGGCTTCTGCCCATCAGATCAAGCAGGATAAAGGTACCGATAACGGAGATGGGAATGGCTGCTGCCACCACCGCCGTGGGCGTCGTACTCCGCAAAAAGATGATCAGCACAAAAACAGCCAGCGCCCCGCCGATAAGGATATTGCGCGTCACCGTATCCACAGCGCCCACGATATAGGGCCGCTGATCATACACCCACTCCAGATGCAATCCTTTGGGGCCAAGCATCTGTTTATTGAGCTTGTCCACCTCCTGTTCCACCCGGTCGGTAAGTTCTACGATATTGGCTCCCGGATCGGGCTGGACCCCCACGCCCAGACCGTCTTTGCCAAGAAACATCGCCACCGTGTTTTTATCGGCGTAACCGTCTTTGACTTCTGCGACATCCTTGACCCGCACGATCTTATCTCTGGTAGAGTAAATCACGACGTTTTCGATCGCTTCTTTGGAATCCAGTTTGCCTACCGTGCGCACGCGGTAGCTTCGCCGCGAAATATCTTTTGTCCCAGAACTGATATCGATATTTTCTGCCGCCAGGGCCGAATACAGGGCGTTGATATTGATATTATATGAAGCAAGCTTGCCCGGATCGATAACAATATGCATTTCACTGGCAGTTCCGCCCCCGCTGAGCATATCCGAAACTCCCTCGACGCGTTCAAGATAGGGTTTAACATCTTCATCAAAGTAGGTACTGTAAGTATCGATATGCCTGGGATTATCCTTCGTTGTTTGCAGCATCATCCAGATAACGGGGCTGGAGGACGTAGTACGGATGACGGGATTATCGACGTTTTGGGGATAGCTTGGTACCTGATCAAGCTTGTTGGACACATCCAGCAGGGCTTCCTGGATATCTTTATCCAGTTCAAATGTCAGCGTGATTTCGCCCATATTATCGCGCGAACTGCTTTCATACTCCTGCAGTCCGTTGAGGCTTTTAAGCACGCTTTCCTGTTCTTCGATGATTTCACGCTCGATTTCATAAGGCGAAGCGCCTGCCCACACCGTTTGAATCTTAATCTCGGGTTTTGTCACCGAGGGGGTCAGCTGATAGGGCAGCCGATCCAGAGACAGCAGCCCAAACAGCAGCGTCAGCAGGACCGCCACGATGATGGTAACGGGATTGGCTATGGCAAATTTTACAAGATTCATATGCGCCCTACCTGTTTATGATTTGAACGCTTTGACCGGGCATAATGCGCTCGTTGCCCTTGGTGACCACGTCCATACCCGCTTTGATCCCCTCGCCTGCAACGGCGACGACCGTGTCGCCGTATCCGATGACTTTGACGTGAACGGGTTTTGCTTTGTTTTTTTCTACCACAAACATCACCATCCCGCCAAGACGGTTGATTACCGCATCACGCGGTACGACAAGGTTGCTGGCCTGCTGCCTTCGCGGCAAATACGCAACCGCTTCCATTCCCGCGTAGACAAAATCCTGCGTGTGCAGGGTGAATTTTACAGGAAATGTTCTGCTGATGGCATCGCCGCTTGGGATCTTGGAATGCAGCGTGGCCATAACCCTTTTGCCCCCGATTTCAAGGGCGTACGTTTTTCCCGCCTGGAGCGTATCGGCGTACTGGCTTGGCACGTGAAAGATCGCTTCTATAGCGCCGGCTTTAACAAGGCTTGCTGCACTGCTTCCGCTGCCCATCCACTCTCCCACTGCGATGTTTTTTTCTGTAACGATCCCGTCAAAGGGCGCACGCAGCGTGGTTTTTTCTTTTTGGATACGCAGGTGGCGCAAACTGCTTTGTGCAACTTGCAGGTTCGCTTTTGCTTTTTGCAGCGCAAATTGGCTGTCTTGATATCTTTTTTGCGCAATTGAATCAGAATCAATAAGCCTGCTGTTTCTTTCAAAATCAGTTTCTGCTTTTGTAAAATCAACCCTTGCAACCTTTACCGCCGCCTCCTGGCTTTGGATTTGGCTGTTTAAAAGCATGGTATCGATCTTGACCAGCGTATCGCCTTTTTCCACGGTATCTCCACGCTCAAAGTCCGCGCTGATCACTTTGCCGCCTACTTCCGCGGCGACCCCGGCTTTTTGCGTAAAAGCCAGCGTACCGCTGAATGCATGGACCGAGCCGACACTGTCTTTGATGATTTTTTCAGTGGCGACCAGAGCCGGCCTGTCTGACTGGCCAAAGAGAAATGAGCTGCCAAGCAGCAGGAAAAAAAGTATCTTATACATTATTTT
>JBNJFE010000087.1:0-4240 GCA_051746505.1 Campylobacterota bacterium | reverse complement strand
AAGGTATGAAGTGAAATATTTACAATAATTGTGATGCGGGGTTGTAAAGTGGTGTGCCATAGAGGATTCGAACCTCTGACCTCCAGGACCGCAACCTAACGCTCTATCCAGCTGAGCTAATGGCACATCGTTTGCAGGACGCAATTATATCAAAGTTTTTTTAAAATCTCCATAGGTCCAAAGAGTTCATGTGCTTTTTTATCACATATAAACGAAACATTGTAAGGGTGGGGCATATAATGGCACCGCAGTCCGTGGTCAAAGCGCTCAATCTGTTTTGAAATATTACCAAAGAGTATGAGCTCTGTTTTGCTGTGTTCTAAATCCCCCAGCAGCTGCCGCATAAAGGGGTGCCACATCTTGACATGGTAGCGGCTTTTGTCTTTGGCGCTAAAGATCAGGGCGGTATTTAAAAGCATGACGCCGTTTTTTTGCAGGTTTTGCTGCAGCTGAGGTGCCGTGGAGATAAAAGAGTCTTTGTTCAGGGCCGCGATCTCTTGCTGGGTGGCCTGAGAGCTTATGAGGCCGGCTGCGTGCAGATTCATCTTCATAAAGTTGCGCAGGCTCGTTGCTTTGTTGACGGCTTTTGAAAGCCCTTTGTCGCTGAATAGATCTTGGACCATACCGTCGATAAAGGCGTATCCTGTGGCACTGGCTTTTCTGGGGTAGGGGTCCTGTCCAAAAAGGATATAGCGGGTTTGTTCCTTTGGCAGGGTAAAAGCGTTGAACATATTGTCATAATCGGGAAAAAACGCATCGGAAGTTTCCAAGTACTGTCTGTATTCAGGGTCCAGTGCATCGTAGGCACGTTCTATCAGGGGTTTCCAGGAACTATGCATTGAGATTGGCAAACTTGATAATCAGTTCCACTTCGCCCGCGCCGATGCGAAATTGTTTGGCGATATCATCGACGCTTTTGCCCTCTTTGTACAGTGAAACGATCTTTTCCTCATCGTTCATATTGGTTTCTGGCATCATGACCGTTTGTTTGACCCTGTTTTCAACCGTGTCAAAGCGGTCCTGCATCGAGGATTGAAAATCCTTCATTGAACTTTCTGTTTCGTTCAACGCCGCGCTGATGGGTTCTAATACCCGTTTGACTTCACTGTTGATAAGCTGCGAAATTTCTTCGTTGTCCATTGTCGGAGGCGGTTGTTCCTGTCTGCTTTGCTGTTTGTTTTGCAACGCTTTCAACTCTCTTTCGGTATTATATATCTGGTTGTGCAGCCTGTCGATGCTGTGTTCAAGGTAGCTGATTTTTTTGCTCTGTTCCCCGTCTTTGACCATGATATAAAAGATAATAAGCATCAACACCGCGCCGAAACCGCCAAAGACCAGCAGATCGGTATCAAGCATACCAAGGTTGAGATTCATTCATTGCCCTTTTGCTCGCGGATCATGACGCGCTCTCTGGCGGTAAAATACGCCGCCCATTCTTTTTCATCCTGGCTGTGGATACGTTCTATATGGGCCAGGGTGGGGCTTTCGGGTTTAAAAATAACGGGCACTTCCTTTTGGGGAAAGATCGGCATGGTGACGCGCCCGTAATACACCCTGTCCTCTTGCAAAAGTTCTTTTTCAAAGCTGAAGTGCTCAAAACCGATCGCTTCGATCTTGGCGTGATAGGGCAGTTTGATCCGGTTTGGCTGTTCATCCTTGATAATATCGGTAAGCGTATCGACCTTTCTGTGCAGTTCGACCAAAAGCTTTAATACCACATCGTCGGTATCAGCGGCTTCGCCTTTTGCCTTTGCCATTTTGATCCACTGTCCCACCGGGTCGTTGTCCGTTTCGGTGAGGCTGTGGTATTCTCGTTCATACAGTTTTTGGTTGTTGTGAAACAGATCATACTCAATCTGGATGGGGGCTTTGACTAATCTAGGCATAAGTGATCCTGTCAATGATAATAAAAGTTAAAAAGATAATGCCAAGATAGCCGTTGACGGTAAAAAACGCCCGGTCAATCTTGGTAAAATCCTTGCGTACCAGATAATGTTCATAGCTTAGCATCACCGCGGCTATGAGCACCGCAAGCGTGGCAAACATCCCAAGGCCCGCCAGCTCAACAAAGAATGCCCAGGAGATCACGGTGATGATGTGAAATATCGCGGCAAAGCCCAGGGTATTGGCCGCTCCAAAACGTGAGGGAATAGAGTGCAGATCGTTTTGTCTGTCAAATTCCATATCCTGCAGACTGTACAGCAGGTCAAAACCCGCAACCCAAAACAGGACGCCTGTTGACAGCGCAAAGGTCCACAGATACACCGTTTCGCTGACTGCGACCACACCCGCCAGGGGCGCAAGACCGAGGCTTACACCCAGGATGAGGTGAGCAGCGGCACTGAAGCGCTTAAAATAGCTGTAACTGCCGATAACGACAAGCACCGGCAGTGAAAGCATAAAAGCCAGGTCGTTGACAAAATATGCCGTGATGATAAAGCCAAGGGCGTTGGCCGCGTTAAACCCCATCATCGCTTTGACGCTGACCCTGCCGTCTACAGAGGGGCGGTTTGCGGTACGGGGATTGGCTTTGTCGATATCTCTGTCAAGGTAGCGGTTAAAACCCATGGCAAAATTACGCGCAAAAAGTGTCGCCAGTACGCCAAGCAGCAGCAGCTTCCAGCCAAACCAGCCGCCTGCGGCCACGATCATGGCGATAAAAATAAAAGGCATTGAGAAAACAGAGTGTTTAAAAGCCACCAGTTCGCTAAAGTTGCGCAGTGTTTTTGCGATATCCAAAGACAATCCTTACATGAACGTGTTAGATTGCCTTTATTATAGCAGATTTTACGTAAGCCACAGCTTCTAAGTGGTGGCCTAAATCTTGGCAAATACGATGCTGCCGGCTTTTTTGCCAAAATCGGCGCTGACGACGTCGCATTTGATCTTCATGAGGTGAAAAACTTCCCGGCCCGCTTTTGCGGCCATGGATTCGTAATTGCCCATTCCTTTGGCGATGACAAGATCGGCCTGGGCCAGCAGCTGTAAAAACGCATCATCGGCACGGTCAAGTTCCAGCCCCGGCGTATCAACGCCGCTGTCAACGACGGTGCATACCTCAGCCAGCGGGCTGTCCAGGGCTTCTTTATAGGTCAGGTCGTTGATAATGGGCGCCGAACGCGCGGCGTAATAGTATTTTTTGCTTGGATCAAGCTTGCCAAAGAGTTCGAGCATATACGCATCAAAGATATGTTCCCCGGCGTTGTCGCCGATAATCAGCACGGACTTTGCACGTGCGAACCTGTCTTTAAACTCCATGAAATCATCGGTACTAAACGGGTTGAGAAAAACCTGCTCCATCTCTTCTTGCAGATCGTATTCGTGCTGGGCCGCAAGGTCGATGACGTTGCCAAGTACCGCAGATTTCAGCGCGAAAAACAGCAGGTCGTTGGTATGGGCCTCTTTGGTTCGCAGATGCTGCAGGGCTACGCTCGCGTGGATAGTAGCCTGTTTTTTTTGCTTTTGATACAGATCCGTACGCCCCAGTTCCTTCGCAATCAGGTCATATACCCACACCGCGATGGCAGGCGGGCTTTGGCTGAGATCAAAATCTTTGATGCGCCCGCCTACCAGATCCAGAATACGCTTGGTTTCCTGCTCGTCTATCTTCAGCGTCGTGCAGACCCGAAGGGCTTGGTTGAAAATACAGCTAACACACTGGGGTTTAGCTTGCATGCTGCTCGTTAGAAGCGTTTTGCAGGACTTTGTTCCACATCAGGCGGTATTTTTTCTTGGCGTTGTCCAAGTCTTCCTGACTGATTTTAAGCTGTTCGTTGAGGACTTGAATGGTTTTTCGATCCTCGTCATAAATTTCCTGCATCGTAATAAGCGCTTCTTTTAAAAAGGTGTTTTCGCTTTTTAGGGAAGTGACCGTTTCATCTTTGGCGCTGAGCACTTTTTCATGCATACTCAGGATCGTACCGATCGTTTTTTCGACAAAATCCACACCGTTGGTGCGTTCCAGGTCGATATTGGTCGTGTCTAACTCGCTGGATTTTACTTGTATTTTTCCGTTGTCTTCGTACACTTGGGCTTGGCTCATTACATATCCTTGGTTGACATAGGTTTGCCAATGACCAAGCAAACAGTGTGCCAAGTTTACGGTCAAAGCGGCATGAAAGTATGCCGCTAAAAAGAGGACTTAGAGGATAACTTCGACTTCGCTGGAGTCCAGTTCGACTTTTCTGGCTTTTGCCACTCTGTCTTCATGGAGTTTGACGCGCAGTTCCTCATCGTTAAG
>JBNJFE010000086.1:0-4355 GCA_051746505.1 Campylobacterota bacterium | reverse complement strand
ATCGCAAAAGTCATAATAATAGAGACATACACCACAAAGCTGCTGCCAAAAAGCGCTTCTGCCTGCGCGCCCACAGCGGCGGCGCCAAGGGTGTGGGCAATCGTGTTTAAAATCAGGATCGAAGAGATCGATTTGTTGATATTTTGCTTCAAAAACTTCATCAACCGCCCGGCTTTGGGATGCTTTTGCTCCATCACCGCGATATAGGGCATATTGATTGAAAGCAGCACTGATTCTAAAACCGAACAGACAAAAGAAACAACGATTGCTAACGTAAAATACAGTATTAACAGTTCCATAGACTAAAAATTCCTTACAGTAAAATAATTGTTGCCAACCCTAAAAAGCTGAAAAAACCCACAATATCCGTTACCGTGGTCAGTACAACGGTACTGCCGATAGCCGGATCGACGTTGAGTTTTTTAAGCGCCAAAGGCACGACGGAGCCAAACAGCCCCGCGGCAAAGAGATTGATGATCATCGACAAACCGATGACCACCCCAAGCATCGCCACGCCAAACCACGCATAAGCCACAAGCCCCATCAGCACCGCAAAAAGCATCCCGTTCAGCAGTGAAACGGCGATCTCTTTTTTAATGGAGGAGTACGCATTCGTCGCGGAGATATTGCCAAGGGCAAGCTGCCGTACAACGACTGTGAGCGACTGGGTTCCGGCGTTGCCGCCCATGGAAGCCACGATGGGCATGAGCACGGCTAAGGCCACGTAACTTTGCAGCGTGCTTTCAAAAAGCCCGATCACCAAAGACGCGGCAATGGCGGTAAAAAGATTGACCACCAGCCAGATGCTTCTTTTTTTGCCGGCGTTGAAGATATCCTCATCTTCCTCGGCCTCGTCATCGACCCCGGCCAGGTGATACATCTGTTCTGTTGCCTGATCGGAAATGATATCATACACGTCATCAAGCGTAATACGCCCTATCAGCGTGCCGCTGCTGTCTAGCACGGGCATAACCGGCAGGTCGTATTCCTCAAACTTTTTGACCACCCGGTCGATATCTTCGGTATCCACGGCGTATTGGTACCCGCGAGAAGAGTGCAGATCCACCAGTTCGTCAAAACGTTTGTCAAAATCATATGTCAGCAAGTCTTCCAGTGCCACCACATAGATCAGCTTGCCGTAATGGGTCAAAAACAGATTATGCACATTTTCCAGCTTTTTTTCCTGCTTGAGCTGCTTGAACCGCTCTATGGTATCGCCCACGGTTTCTTCAAGACTGGCTTCAAACAGCTCCGTTTGCATATACGCCCCGGCAACGTCTTCGCCGTATTCTTTTAAGCGGGTAACATTAGCTTGATCATCCCTGTCAAGACGCTGAAAAACCTGCTTGGCTTTGGCTTGGTCTATCTCCTCAAGTTCTTGCAAGAAATCGGTCTGGTCGTCACTTTCTAACCCCTTGGCCGCAACAGCCAGCGTATCAACGGGCATCTGGGTGATGATATCGTCATAATAACGCTGGGGAAGTTCAAGCGAAAGTTCACCCAGAATACGCGGAGGCAGCTTGTTGATGTAATAGTCAAACTCCTCACTGTCAAGTTCTTTGAGGATATTTGCTATTTCAGAGACGTGCAGGTAGTTGGCTTCACTATCTTCAATATAGCGATCTAATGCATCCATCCGCCAAACGATCCTTTTTTAGCGTCTATTTTATCTAAATTTTGCAAAAGGAAACAACGACTAGTTTTTTCCTTTAATAAAAATCTATAACCCCCTCTGTTATAATGGCTTCTTATGAAACAGAATTTGAAAGCAATTATATTTTTTTCTACCCTTTTTATTATTGTTCACGCCGCGGCGTATCTGGAATACCGTTATGAAACAAAAAAACATGAAACCTATATACAGGCGGGACTGCCCCAGGACAGCACCTATAAGCAAAAATACGGCAAAGAAGCGATCCAGAAAATCACCGCGGCCAAATATAGTATCGCACTGCTGTCCTTAGGCGTTGTTTTTTTCTTCTACAGAAGACAGCGAGAGCAAAGCAGACTACTGGAGCAGCTCAAATATGTCATCGACCACTCCACACTGGTATCCAAAACCGATCCAAAAGGGCGCATCACATATGCCAACGACGAGTTTGTCAAACTCTCGGGATACAATAAAAACGAACTGCTTGGAAAACCCCACAACATCATCAGGCACCCGGATATGGATAAAGAAGCGTTTACGCAGATGTGGCGCGATATCCGTGCGGGCAAAACATGGCGGGGCATCGTAAAAAACCGCAAGAAAGACGGCTCTTCTTATACCGTGGACGCCCGGATATTTCCTATCTTAGACGCCAGGGGAAAAATCAAAGAATATATCGCGATACGACACGATATCAGCGAAATCATGAACCCAAAGCGCCAACTGCTTGAAGATATCAAATCCGCGCGCATCAAAACGCTGTTTATCGTCCAAATGATCAATCATGAAAACATCAAAAGCTTTTACGGAATCGATTTTGCCCAAAAGCTTGAAGACCTCATCGACCAAAAATCCAAGGCTTTGGATTTTGTAAAAAACTACGCCCTGCCCGAGGGGTATTTTGCCTTTACCTCCGAAGAAGCCCTTGGACAAAATGCGCTGGAAAATGCGCTGCATCAGATTGCGGGGCAAACCTACAGCGTAGACAACACGACGCTGGAACCAAGCTTTAGCGCCGCGTACTCCCACAGCAGTGAGAACATGTACGAAGATTGCACGCTGGGGCTGAAAAAGGTTGATCACCAAAGAGACTGCGTCATCGACGCGACTGATTTTACCCTGCATGTCAAACAGCAGATCAAGCAAAACTTTACCATGATCCAGACAATCAAGTCGGCCCTGAAAGACAAGCGCGTGATTTCGCACTTTCAACCCATCGTCGACAACACAACGATGCAGATAGCAAAATATGAGTCGCTGGTGCGGCTGCAGGATAAAAAAGGCGATGTGATTTCACCCTTTTACTTTTTAGACGTAGCAAAACAGGCCGCGTATTACAAACAGATCACCCAGGAAGTGATCAAAAACTCTTTTGACGCGCTTGAGAAGCTGCCGGCGGTGACAATCAACCTTGCTTCACAGGATTTGGAAGATAAGCAAACCAGAGCCCACCTGCTGGATCTTGTCAGCCAGCAGCGCTACCAAAACAGGGTTACCTTTGAAATGCTGGAGGATGAGGATATCAGCGATTTTGGCACCATCAAATCCTTTATACACCAAGTCAAAGCTTACGGTGTCACCATCGCCATCGATGACTTTGGCAGCGGGTATTCCAACTATGAGAGACTGGTGGATTTCGCGCCCGATATCTTAAAGATTGACGCGGGATTGATCAAAAATATCGACCAGGATGAATACGCCAGAAGCATCGTCGAATCCATCGTACTCTTTGCCAGGGAACGCGGTATCCAAACGGTGGCGGAGTTTGTCTCAAGCCAGGAGATTTTGGCAATCGTCAAAGAGATAGGTATCGATTACTCCCAGGGCTTTGAAGTGGGAAAACCGGCTCCTTTATGATAAAATACTAAAAAAATTTACAGGAGAGGTTGATTTGATCAAAAAATGTTTATTTCCCGCAGCCGGGTACGGCACGCGCTTTCTGCCCGCGACCAAAGCGATGCCAAAAGAGATGCTTCCTGTGGTGGACAAGCCACTTATCCAATACGGTGTCGAAGAAGCCGTGGATGCGGGCATGGATACCATCGCTATCGTCACCGGACGGGGAAAACGCTCACTGGAAGATCATTTTGACACCAGCTACGAACTCGAACACCAGATCAAAGGCACCAAGAAAGAGGGCTACCTTAAAGATATCAACAAACTGATTGAAAAGTGCACCTTCAGCTATACCAGACAAAAGCAGATGCTGGGTCTTGGCCACGCGATACTGACGGGTCAGACGCTTGTGGGCAATGAGGCTTTTGGCGTGGTCCTGGCCGATGACCTGTGTGACAGCAAAAGCAAAGGGGTGCTTGCCCAGATGGCTAAAGTCTATGAAAAGTATAAATGCTCCATCGTCGCTATTGAGGAAGTCCCCAAAGATCAGGTGCACAAATACGGCGTGATCTCGGGAAAACAGATCGAAGAGGGGCTTTTTATGGTCAAGGATATGGTTGAAAAACCTGACGCCAAAGACGCGCCCTCAAATTACGCCATCATCGGCCGCTATATCCTCACCCCCGATATTTTTGACATTTTGCAAGAAACCAAACCGGGCAAAGGCGGAGAAATCCAGATAACCGACGCGCTGCTGGAACAAGCCAAAGAGGGGATGGTGCTGGCGTATAAATTTGACGGCATCCGCTTTGACTGCGGCAGCGTCGAAGGCTTTGTGGACGCGACGAATCATTTTTATGAAAAAAGC
>JBNJFE010000085.1:0-4445 GCA_051746505.1 Campylobacterota bacterium | reverse complement strand
CATCCAAAAGCGGACAAGGAGGCCAAACTGGTGTTTATCAGCGCGAGGGATTGTTCCAAATCGATGACAAAGATTTTTGCGCCCTATATCGTCTTTGACCAAAACGGGGAGTATACGCCAAAAGCCAAGGAAGCCTTTGCGAAAGCTGCGACACACAGTGTGAAATGCGGGCAGTAGAAAAATTTAGATAGCTATATGTTAATTTTGTAAATTATTTTTAACATGAACTACACAATGTGTTGAATCATATTCCTTTTTTTAACATTTTCAATCCCTGCGTATCCGAGGGCGCGATAACGCCGCGACGCTGAAACCGTGGATATAAACAATCATGCAAGTTGGAAAACGCTTATTTGTCTTCCATCTCTTTTTTGGTTTCTTCCATCAAATCCGGCAGACTTTTGGCACACTCTTTAAAATAGATCGAAATCGTCGCCAGCAGTACGATCAAACTGCCAATCAGTGTCAGCGCGGGACTGCCGCCAAAGTTACCCGAACCTAAAAATACCAGCAAAACCATCACCAGCGACAGGCTCATCGCCGTAGGAACAAAAAATGAGATCATAAAACCTTTTCCTTCAAGGCATCTGGCCTGCGGTGGCTTTGGATCCATCTTCAGCGCGCTGGTACTGAAAAACAGACTGGCCGCAAACAGCACCGCCACCAGCACGAAATTGGTCTGTTCAATAAAAAAGATCAGATATAACGCTATCATCATAAAAAACAATCCAAACAGTTTTGCCAACAGGTAAGCGACAAAACGCTTGGTCAGTATCGCAGAAAAGATATTCACACAACGTCCTTTTTTGGTGTATTATATACATAACTAGATTAATTTCAGTTTTGCTATAATAGATCAACCACATATAAAAAGGACATGTATCGCATTTTCTCATCTCTTTCATCGGCTTTTTGGCTGGAAAATCCCAAAAATCGGCGGCAGACTCATCGTCTACGGCGACATCCACGGCTGCCTGGAAGAGTTCATTGCACTGCGGGATACAATCGGCATCAAACCCACCGATACCGAAGTTTGCACCGGTGATGTGATCAACAAAGGCCCTCAGTCCAAGGAAACGCTTGCTTTTTTACACGAAAACGGGATCAAATCCGTCCTTGGCAACCATGAAGAAAAGATTCTGTATTATCTCAATCCCGATTTTTTCGACCCCGGTCGCCCCAAACCGCCTGAACTGACCAAGCAGGAGAAAGATTTGGCACTGAGCCTGTCCACAGTGCAAATTGAACAGATTGAGGCGATGCCTTATTTTCTGGATTACGGCGTATTCAAGATTGTTCACGGGGGCGTCACCGAAGATATGGAACTTGACAATCTGGATGCCTGCCAGGAGTACAAGATGACCAAGGTTAAACATATCGACACCAAAGACACCACCGCCTTGTGCAACAAAGATCACAAAAACGCCGTCTTCTGGGGTGATATATATGAAGGCCAGGAAGGCTTTATCATCTTTGGGCACAAAAGAAGCGACACAATTATAGAAAGAAAACACTGCCTGGGGCTTGACACCAGCTGCGTATACGGCGGACGGCTCAGCGCGGCGGTGATTGAAGATATCAATAAAACCCACTACACCGTCGTCGATACACCCTGCCCGTAACCTTTCGGTGATGAAGATTATGCTATAATCGAAAAAAACAGATTTTGGAGAATATATGCTGAAAATTCTCGCGACGATTGCTTTAGTGCTGCTTTTTAGCGGCTGCAGCGACAAAACGCAGTACGCGCCGAATGAAAAAATTTACCAGGGCGAAGACAGGGATATCCTCTACGGGCTGGAATTGTCCAAAGCCGGATACTATGAAGACGCGGCGACCTATTTTGGCCGGCTGTATGATAAAACACAGCGCGTGGCTTACCTGCGCGAAAAGGTCAAAATGCTGATCTCGGCCAAACAGTATGAAGCCGCCAGAAACCAGGCCCAAAGCTACGAAAAAGACGATATCGTTTTAAACCGTTTTATCGTGCTTAGTTATCTTAAGCAAAACAAACTCGATCAGGCGCTGGTCAAAGCAAAACAAAACACCAAAACCTCCAACCGTTACAAGGATTATAAACTCGTAGCCGATATTTATCTAGGCAAAAAAGAGTACGAAAACGCGTTTAACTACCTGCAAAGCGCGTATGCCAAGCAGCAAACCCTGGAAGCGCTGCTGCCCATGGTCAAGATTTTGGTTTCATATCTTGACAAGCAAAGCGATGCCATCGCGTATCTGCAAACCTATATCAAAACCCACGGTTTCAACGAAGAAGCCCTGCTGCAGCTGCTTTCCATCTATAGCAAGAATGAAAACGTCCAGGGGATGAAAGCTGCGCTGACAAGCCTTTATACCAACACCCGCAAAAAAGAATACGCGCAAAAACTGCTCAGTATCTACGGGTATGAAAAAAACAGTAAAGACGCTATCGAGTTTTTGCGCAACAGCGGTTATGACGATACGCTGCTGTTTGATCTGTACAAAGAGCGCGAAATGTACCAAAAGGCGCTTGATCTGGCCAAACAGCGCTACAAGCAGACTGCTGATCCAAAATGGATCGCCCGCGAAGCGATCTTGCTGTATGAGATGAACTCTTCGCTGGAAAAAATCGTACAAACCTTTCAAAAAGCCCTTGATGAAGGCGTCAAACAGCCCCAATACCTCAACTACTACGGCTACCTGCTCATAGATCATGAAATCGACATTGAAAAAGGGATCAAGCTGGTCAAAAAGGCGCTGCAAAAAGAACCCGGATCGGTGTTTTATATCGATTCTTTGGCGTGGGGGTATTATAAACTGGGCGAATGTGAAAAAGCCAAAGAGTTTCTGCCCCGCCTGAAAAAAGATGACAGTGAGGAAATAATTGAGCATATACAAAAGATACAAAGGTGCAAAGAGTGATACTTGATGAAATCATCGCAAAAACCAAGAAAGATTTAGCAAAGCGTAAAGAAGCGATGCCCATGCAGATGCTTGGCAAGTCGCTGGCGTATACGCCCTATCAGCCAAAAGATGTCCAGGCAGCGCTGCGGTCCACGCCTGAGAATCCCTACCGCATCATCGCCGAGGTCAAAAAGGCAAGCCCGTCCAAAGGCGTGATACGGGAAGATTTTGATCAGCTTACCATAGCCAAGGAGTATGAAAAAGGCGGCGCTGACGCGCTTTCGGTGCTGACTGAACCCCACTATTTTCAAGGCGACATCGAATACCTCACCCAGCTGCGCCGCTATGTGCCTATGCCCCTGCTTCGCAAGGATTTTATCATCGACAAATACCAAATCCTTGAAGCCCTGGTGTATGGAGCTGATTTTATTTTGCTGATCGCTGCGGCACTGAGCAAAAAAGAACTCAAAGAACTGCTGGAATTTGCCAGACACCTGGGCCTTGAAGTTTTAGTAGAAATCCACAACAAAAAAGAACTCACCAAAGCGATCTTTGCCGGAGCCGATATCATCGGAATCAACCACAGAGACCTCAAAACCTTTGAGATGGATATGAACCTGTGCGAAAAACTGATCCCGCTGATTCCAAAGGGAAAAATCATCGTCGCTGAAAGCGGCATTTACGACCATGAGCAAATCAAGCACCTGCATAAAGCAGGAGCGGATGCCTTTTTAGTCGGCGAACACTTTATGCGCCAGGATGATATCGCCGCATCGCTAAAAAACTTAAAAGGAAGTTAAAACTGCCGATATATCTATAACAAAACACAAGGATGTGTACCATGGATATATCATCAAATTATTCCAACTTTAACCTTTCTTATAAAAAGACGCAGGCCCAGGCTTACAGCGTAGATGAAAAAACCGGGGCCAAAGCCCTGATGAATGTCACGTACAAAGAGTTCACCCTCAGCGTAGAACAAAAAAGCAAAAACGACTCTCTTGCCCAGCTGGATTTTTTCGACCTGGCCCAAAAGATGGACAAGGTCAATTCCCATGTCAGCCAAGAGGACTTGCAGGCGATGGGATACGCGGGCAAAACACTGAATGATCTTAATAAAGACGAAGCGGCCAAGCTGGTCAGCGAAGACGGATTTTTCGGCATCGGCCAAACATCGCAGCGTGTGGCGGATTTTGTCCTGATGGGCGCCGGCGATGATATCGAGCGCCTGCGGGCCGGTCGCGAAGGCGTGATCAACGGATTTAACGAAGCCGAAGCGATCTGGGGTGAAAAACTGCCCGAAATCAGCTACAAAACCCTGGATAAAACCCTGGAAATGATCGATAACAAGATACAGAAGCTGGGATACAGCGTATTGGATTCAAAAGGATGAGCTTTAACCCCTGACAAACCAACTTTTGGCTATAATCACGTAAAAATTTCGTGCATTGTAGGATAGGTATATGGCAAAAAACACGTATGATCCCAAACAGGTCGAACAACGGTATTATCAGCTGTGGCAGGACCGCGGCTATTTTGAGATAGAGGGCAATAAAGATATC
>JBNJFE010000084.1:0-4577 GCA_051746505.1 Campylobacterota bacterium | reverse complement strand
CCGGTGGAGGAGATGGGCAAAAACTCGGTAATGCCCTCAATGATGCCTAAAATGATTGCTTCAAAAATGCCCAACGGGAATCCTTTGTTTTTGGAATGACTATTGCTTATTAGCTGGTGTCAACTACGAGTCCGAGTTGATTTAAGTTTGCCGGCCGGTGGCCCACTGCGGTCCCGGCCGTTAGGGCTCTATCCCGCACTTTTTTCCAATACGAAATCTTCCCCGTAGTTTTGCTGCAACTCCTGGGCAAAAACATCGCTTACTTTTAAACTTGTCTGCATCAGCGCGTTTGCCAGTTTTGATTTGATCACGATTTCAAGGGGTCTGTTGCCGCTGTGTTCGTTTGCCAAAGCGTGCAGCTTTTCAATCAAAGACGTATCTTCGCCAAGTTCTACGCTGACGCGAAGCGGTAAGCCCGGTTTTTCCACCTTTCTTGTGGTGATTTTGCTTTTTTTGGCATCGGCCAGGTCCATGATCTTGTCCACGCGGATTCTTGTAAACTGATCATCTTTGGTAATAGTGGTACGAATGGCAATGGGCTTTTCCTGATCCATCTGTTCCAGCTGGGCCAGGTAATCGGCAAAGAGCATCACCTCTATCTCGCCGTGCAAATCCATCAGGTGCAGGATGCCGAATTTATTGCCTTTTTTGCTGATCTTTTCGGTTACGCTTTCAACCTTGCCCACAAACAGCGCTTTTTGGCCGTCTGCGATGTTTTCCAGATCGCTTGAGAGGGTATAGTTGATCTGATCCAGCTGCTCTCTGAACTCATCTAGCGGGTGGCCGGAGACATAGATGCCAAGCGTGGCTTTTTCAAACTCAAGGATCGTTTTGAGATCAAATTCGGGCAGCGTATCGAGCTTGAGTTCGACCTTGGTCATATCCTCGTCATCGCCAAAAAGCGAATTGCCGATATCGGCTTTGAGTTTATTGGCCGTGGACGCGGTCTGGACGATGGTTTCAATCTGTTCCAGCATCGTCGCGCGGTTGTATTCAAACCTATCAAACGCCCCGGATTTGATCAGCGATTCATACGCTTTTTTATTGACCTTGCTGCCGTTGATGCGGCCGATAAAATCGTTCATATCCTCAAACATGCCCTCGCGCCTGGCTTCCAGAATCGGAGCCACCGCGGATTTACCAAGGCCCTTGACCGCGCCAAGGCCAAACAGGATCACGTCTTCGCCATCCAGTGTCGTCGCGCTGAATTCAATGATAGAGCGGTTGATATCAGGCGGAAAGAGTTGAATGCCCAGACGTTTGACCTCATCGATGTACTTGACGATTTTGTCGGTATTGTCCTGTTCGCTGGTTAGCAGTGCCGCCATAAACTCCTGGGGGTAATGCGTTTTCAGCCACGCGGTTTGATACGTGATCATCGCATAGGCAGCCGAGTGGGATTTGTTAAACCCGTAACCGGCGAATTTTTCGATCAGGTCAAACAGCTTGCTGGCATTTTCTTTGCTAAATCCCTGCTTGGCCGCCCCCTCGCTGAACTCTTTGTTGTACTGTTTGATCAGATCGATCTTTTTCTTGCCCATTGCCCGGCGGACCATGTCTGATTCACCCAGACTGAAGCCGCCGATGGTTTGTACGATCTGCATGACCTGTTCCTGGTAGACAATGACGCCGTAGGTGGGTTCCAGGATCGGTTTGAGCACTTCTTCAAACTCGTCAAAAAAGTAGCTTACTTCCTGTTTGCCGTGCTTTCTTTCGATAAAATCATCCAGCATCCCCGATTCCATAGGACCCGGGCGGTACAGGGCCAAAACGGCGATAAGTTCTTCAAAGTTGTTTGGGCGCAGGCGGCGGTTGAGATCCTGCATCCCGTCTGATTCGATTTGAAACATGCCAAGGGTTCTGCCGCTGCAAATGTTTTCAAACACCTTGGGATCATCCATGCGTAAGTTGTTGATATCGAGGTTTGTGTCATAGCGGTTTTGGATCAGCTTTTTGGCATTATCGATCACATCCAGCGTTTTTAACCCCAAAAAGTCAAATTTGATAAGATCAACGTCTTCAAGAAAATTCAGCGAATACTGTGTCACCAGCGTATTTTCGCCGGAGGGTTTGTACAGCGGGGTTTTGTGCCACAACTCTTCATTGCTGATAACGACGCCGGCTGCGTGCATTCCCGGATTTCGCTTGAGGCCCTCAAGGGCCAGTGAAAACTCCCAAACCCTCGCGGCTTCCTGATCGCTGTCGATGAGTTCTTTGATCTTTGGTTCTTTTTTAAAGGCCGTTTTCAGATCGATTCCCAGTTCATCGGGGATCAGCTTGGCCATGGAGTCGGCCTTGGCATAGGGCAGGCCAAGCACGCGGCCCACATCTCGCAGCACGCCTTTTGCCAGCATCGAACCAAAAGTAATAACCTGCGCGACATTGTAGCGGCCGTATTTTTCGACTACGTAGTCAATAATCTCACCGCGCCGTGCCTGGCAAAAGTCCATATCGATATCTGGCATACTGACACGTTCGGGGTTTAAAAACCGCTCAAAAAGCAGGTCGTATTTCATCGGGTCGATGTTGGTGATTTTCAGCACATACGCCACCAGACTGCCCGCGGCACTGCCCCGTCCGGGACCGATGGGGATATCAAGCACTTCGCATTCACGCACGAAATCCCAGACAATAAGCATGTAGCCGGGAAATTTCATGGAGTTGATAATATCCATCTCTTTTTGCAAACGGTCCCAGTATATCTGGTGCTGATCCTCATCTACCAGCTTGAGGCGCTCTTTTAAGCCCTCTTTGCATTTGTAGACAAAATAATCCGCGTCGTTGTCGTATTCTACACCGTCAGCCTGCGCGTACTCTTTGACGAATTTAAAATTAGGCGGCGTGGGGTTGCCAAGATCGAGTTCAAGGTCGCATTTTTGCACGATCTCCTGGGTGTTTTCGATCACTTCGGGGATATCGGCGTAGAGTTTTGCCATTTGCTCGGGGGATTTGAGAAAAAACTCATGCACACTGTGGCGCAGACGGTTGGGGTCATCGTACTGCTTATTCATCGCAATACACATAAACGCTTCGTGCGGATCGGCGTAATCTTTTTTCAGATAGTGGGTATCATTGGTCGCAATCAGTTTGATGCCCGTTTCTTTGGCCAGCTTGATGATCTTATCATCGACGGTGTATTGGTCATCGATGCCGTGGCGCATAATTTCAAGATAAAAATCATCGCCGAATATCTCTTTATACTCCAGTGCTATCTCTTTAGCCCGTTCATACCCCTTGGCGCCGAATTTGACGTTTTTTTCGTTGGTGTTAAGATGCCAGTTGATCTCTCCCTGCAGGCACGCGCTGGAGCATATAAGCCCTTCGCAGTGCTCTTTGAGTATCTTTTTATTGATACGGGGATAGTAGTAAAAACCTTCGATATAAGCTTGCGAACTCAGATACATCAGGTTTTTATACCCGGTTTGGTTTTTGGCGTACAGACAGATATGAAAACGCTGGCGGGTGGATTTGTCACCCAGTTGCTCATTGTTGTGCAGGTAACCTTCCATGCCGATGATGGGTTTGATGCCCTCAGCCTGCATTGTCTGATAAAAGTCGATCGCGCCGAACATATTGCCGTGATCGGTCATGGCTACCGAGTCCATCCCCAGATTTTTGATCTCTTTGGCCAAGTCTTTGAGCTTGTTGGCCCCATCAAGCAGGGAATATTCGGTGTGCAGGTGCAGGTGGGTAAATTTGGGGTTGTGGCTCATTGGCTGTCGCCTTTGGGATAGGGCTTGACCACGAACCGTCCCTCCAGGATCGTTTTGTCGCCGCTGTAGATACAAAAGCTGAAACTGTCATCCACACCGTAGTATCCCACACCCTTTGGCGTACCGCTCATGAGGATATCTCCATCCTCAAACTCCATAAACTCACGGGTTGTCGCAATGATTTCACGGGGTTTGTTCATCATCAGTTCATACCCGCCCTCCTGGACGATGGTACCGTTTTGACTGAGGGTAAAACGCAGCGAAGCGATATCAAAATCGATCTTGACAAATTCGCTAAAGACCGCTGAAGCGTCAAACGCCTTGGCGCGCTCCCAGGGCAGACCCTTTTGCTTGGCCGTTTCCTGTTCATCGACCTTGGTCAAATCAAATCCAAAACCCACGCCCGCCAGTTTACCGCCTTCGATCAAAAAGCACAGTTCGCCCTCAAAGCGGCACTTGGTGCCAAACGCGTACAGCACGGGGCTGATGGCGCTGTTTGGCTTGTTGAAGATGACGGGGGTTTTGGGGACTTCGTTGTCCAATTCTTTGATATGTTCTACGTAGTTTCGCCCGATACATACGACCTTGGAGGGGACGACTTCATTGTTTTCAAACCATATATGTTTCATTGCTGCCCTTGAAGTTTTGCATCTTTAAATATTGGTGATATTATACTATCTACAGCTTGTTTTTGTTTTAATCCGCAAACTCTTTGACTCTGCCGACCCGGTTATCTTCCAGCCGGACCTTGATCCCGTGGGGATGGGTCGGGGAGTTGGTGAGAATATCTTTGACGGTACCGTAGGTGATCGTACCGCTTCGCTGGTCTTTTTTCAAGACGATGCCCACCTTTTGGCCCTTTTT
>JBNJFE010000083.1:0-4668 GCA_051746505.1 Campylobacterota bacterium | reverse complement strand
CCGTCGCCGCAGCCCCAGCACCATAGTGTGGGCATCTTTTCAAGTCGTAAATATTTATCGTAATTATAAGCCATCTTAAAATACCTCCTTGACTTTTGTCACAATCTCGTTAGGAGAGATAGCCCGGCCGTTTACTTTGTAAAGCCCCTCTATATCAAGTCTGTTTGAAACTCTCTCCACTTCTTCGGTGTATTGTCTGATGTTGAGTTCAACACACAATACGTTGTTGACTTTATCGGTTAACTCTTTCATCCGTTTTGCGGGGCTTGGCCACAGCGTAACCGGTCTGAAAAGTCCTGCTTTGATACCGTCTTCACGCAGGTGGCGGATCGCTTCTTTAGCAGCTAGCGACACCGAACCGTACGCGATCAAAAGCACATCGTTTTCACCCAGGTCATCACACATAAACTCTTCATTGAGCTCCAGTTCATCGGTGTGGTTCATAACCTTGTCTTCTAAGCGCTGGATCAGTTTACGGCAGGTTTCGATCTCTTCGGTGGGGAAACCTTTGGCATCATGGTGCAGTCCCGTAAAGTGGTAGCGATAGCCTTCAAACATCGGATTAAGCACCGCGGCTTCATCCTCGCCCACGCCGTAAGGCCGGTAATCTTTGGGATCGCCGTCAAAACGCTTGCGGGGTTTGATATCTGCTTTGACTTCTTCAAGTGTGGGCACCATCGCTTTACCGTGCATATGCCCAATGGTTTCATCAGTCAGTACGATAACAGGCTGCATGAACCGGTCGGCGATATTAAACGCCCGCACGACTTCGGTATAGCATTCGCTGAGGTTGCCCGCACACAGCGTGATCGATCTGTAATCGCCGTGGCTTGGGTTTCTGGCCTGTCTGACATCGCCTTGTGATACACGCGTGGGCAGACCGGTACTGGGACCGCCTCGCATAACGTCGACTATGACCATCGGAACTTCCGCCATCTGCGCCAAGCCCAGGTTTTCCGCTTTCAAGCTCATCCCCGGACCCGACGTCGCCGTCATGGAACGGATACCGCTCATGGACGCGCCGATAGTTGCCGCTACGCCCGCGATCTCATCTTCCATCTGGATCGCTTTGCCGCCGACCTGGGGAAGCAGGTCTGAAATAGTATGCATAACCTCACTGGAAGGGGTGATCGGATACCCGCCAAAAAATCGGCATCCCGCATCTACGGCCGCCTGTGCCGATAAATCGTTACCTGTTGATATAATCTGTCTTGTTCCCATTTGTTCTCCTTAAGTGCTCAAAATTCTATAGTTGTTGTCTTTAATAGCTTGAGCTCTTTCTTTTGCTTCTTTGCTCAGTTTCGCAAACTTGTATTCATCTTTTTCGGCTACATAGATCGCAAAGTCAGGACAGTTGAGTTCGCAGTCGTTGCATCCGATACAGTCGCCGGGAGCAATAATCTCAACCATTGACCCTAAAGTCGAGCTTGGTTCAGGTCTCATCGCCAAAACACCCGCCGGGCAGACCGAAACACAGATGTCACATGCTTTGCATCTGCTTTCGTCTACCCATACGGGAGTGTCGGCCGGTGCTTGCATTGTTGCCATATTTTCCCCTTTTGTATGCTTGTTAAATCAGAACGGTGGTAAAATCCACTGTTACTGATGTTAGTTTACCCAATCTTGATTAATTCTTTTTTTAATAGTAACGTTTTGTGGCACAAAAGATTTACAGTGTTACATTTTGAAGCAGTAAGCTTTATCAATGCTACATAAAGTAGCACTTTTAACTGTCGGCAACAGCTTGAATAAGAAAATGAAATGAAAAGTGTAGATTATCTATACATATGTTACCTGTTTTCACAGCCTGCGTGTCAAATCTCTCCTGCAGCCTGCATACAGGGAGAAATGAAGTTTTTCTCCCCGCGCTGTTTTATAAAGTGTTACTTTTTGGCGTTGTCAAACTTGCCTATCGCGCAGGAGACAAAGCTCTTGGCTTTGGCCGCCGAGTTTTGAAAGCCGCTCATGTTTTCATCCGCGGCCGGATAACCTAATTTTCTGAGTTTTTCTTTGAGGCGGGGCAGCTGGTCGGGGCTGATATCCAGACTGATCTGGCGAGGCATCTGCTCTAAATCTACCTCCACTTCGCCAAATTCCTCTTTAAGCTCTTTTTTCAGCGTCGAAGCGCATCCGGAACACTTGACGTTTTGTACTTCTAAACGAGTCATATTTTATCCTTTTGTTGTTGGCTGTGCCAAGCGTATAATAATGTAAGTTAAATTATGATAAAATAATGATTTTAATACGCACAACAACGGCTAAAGGAGAGGGATGTATTTTGCTTTTGAGGGGATCGATACCGCCGGCAAGAGTACGCAGCTGGAGCTGCTTCAGCAAAAGCTGCAATGTTTGTGTACCAAAGAACCCGGCGGCACCGATGCAGGAAGCAAAATACGTGATCTGGTTTTGCATCAAAACTGGTGCAGCGAAGCCGAAGTGCTGCTGTTTTTAGCAGACCGGGCCCAGCATATCTGCGACGTTGTCGAACCTAATATCAATACAACCATACTCAGCGACAGAAGCCTGGTTTCCAATATCGCGTATGCCATGAGCAACGGCTTTAACTACGAACTGTTAAAACAGCTCAACCTTTTTGCCACCAAGCGGATTCTGCCCAATTACGTTTTTATTCTCAAGCTTGACAGAGACACCCTCTCGCGCCGTCTGGGAGGCAAAGAGACCGATGCCATCGAAAAACGGGGTATACCCTACCTGCTGGAAGTGCAGGAAAATATTATCTACGCGACGCAGAAACTGCAGCTGAACCACTCCATAATCGACGCCGGACAGGATATCAAAACAATCCATGAACAAATTTTAGAGGTGATAGAAAATGATAACAGCGCTTAGAGGAATGAAAGATTTGCAAGGCCGCGACAGCGAAGTCTTTGAACATATTATCAAAACCGCCGGGGACATCGCGCAGCGCTACGGTTTTGCCTACGCCGAAACGCCCCAGCTGGAGGCAACGGAACTGTTTAAGCGAAGCGTGGGCCAAAGCAGCGATATTGTCGGCAAAGAGATGTATGAGTTTGAGGATAAAGGCGGCAACAGCGTCTGCCTGCGCCCTGAGGGAACCGCGGGGATGGTGCGAAGCTTTGTACAAAACAAGCTTGACCGCGCCGGCGGCACGCACCGCTGGTTTTACCACGGCACCATGTTTCGCTACGAACGGCCCCAAAAGGGACGGCTGCGGCAATTTCACCAGTTTGGCTGCGAAAGCTTCGGACAGGCAAGCGTATATGAAGATCTCAACGTCATTTTGATGATCAAAGATATCTTTGAAGCCCTTGGTATCAGATACAAACTCATTATCAACTCTTTGGGCTGTGATGCGTGTATGCCCGCTTACCGCCAGAATTTGGTAGCCAAGCTGCAGGAGATGACGGGCCTGTGCGAAGACTGCAAACGCCGCATCGATACCAATCCGGTACGCGTGCTTGACTGCAAAGTCCCAGACTGCCAGGAACAATACACCGACCTGCCAAAGATGCATCAAAACCTCTGCGGCGAGTGTGATGAGGATTTTGCCACGCTTAAAAGCCTGTTGCGCGAATTTGGCATAGACTACACCGTAGATGCCAACCTGGTCCGCGGGCTGGATTACTATACCAAGGCGGCCTTTGAGTTTGTCAGCGACGAGATCGGCGCGCAGTCATCCATCGCAGGCGGGGGTCGCTATGACAAGCTGGTGGAATTTCTCGGCGGCAAGCCTACCCCGGCGGTGGGCTTTGCCCTGGGGATTGAGCGCATCGCCGAACTGGTACAGATGCCTGATACTGAAAGAAAAGGCTGGTACTTTGGCGCGATGGACGCAAAAGCGGTACCGCTCATTCAGAAACTGGCTTACCAAAAGCGCCAAAGCCAGCAGTGCAGTATGCAATATGGCAAAAAAAGCCTCAAAGCCCACCTCAAAGCCGCCGATAAAGCGGGCGCGCAGTACTGCGCGGTCATCGGCGAAGATGAGCTGGCCGCCGGGGAAATCTGGGTCAAAGACTTGGTCAACAAAAGTGAACGGCGCCAAAAACAGGAGGAGTTGTAAATCACAATGGGTCTGTATACACTGATAAAAGAAGATTTTGCGCATGTCAAAAGCCAGGACCCGGCAATGCGCTCAAATATCGAACTATTTTTCAACTACCCGGGGCTTTGGGCGCTGTTTTTTCACAGGCACGCACACGCTCTGTCGGCAAAAGGATGGAAAAAACTGGCGCGGGTAGTTTCTGGGATCGGACTGTTTTTAACCTCTATCGATATCCACCCCGCCGCCACCATCGGCAGACGGGTTTTTATCGACCACGGTATCGGTGTCGTGATCGGGGAAACGACTGTCATCGGCGATGACGTCCTGATCTATCAGCAGGTCACCCTTGGCGGGGTCAGCCTCAACAAAGGCAAACGCCACCCCACTATCGAAAACAACGTCGTCATCGGCGGCGGCGCAAAAATCCTTGGCAATATCACTATAGGCGCCTACAGCAAGATCGGGGCCAACTCGGTGGTGGTCAAAGACGTCCCGGAAGATTCCACCGCCATCGGCGTGCCCGCGCGCATCATCCGCCGCGGCCGGGACAAAAGCCCCTTTAGCCACAACAAACTGCCAGATATTACCAAAGAGATGTTTGAATACCTCATCAAACGGGTCAAAATCCTTGAAGACGCGCTTAT
>JBNJFE010000082.1:0-5034 GCA_051746505.1 Campylobacterota bacterium | reverse complement strand
CGTTGGTTTATGCCAAAAACTCACATTTGTGCAAAAGAAAGATAAAACGACGTGTTTTCGCCGTTGGTTTCAAAGCTGATTGTACCGTTGAATTTGTTTTCGATAATGTTTTTACACATATACAGACCCACGCCCGTTCCCTCTTTGCCCTTGGTCGTGAAATAGGGTTCAAACAGGTTTTGTTGTATCTTTTGGGGGATGCCTCCGCCGTCATCTTTGATCTTGCAGACGGTGTGGTAACGGTCTTTATACACCGCAATCTGGATCAAACCGCCCGTGTATCCTCTTTTCTTGCGCTGTAAGATGGCATCTTTTGCGTTATTGAATAAGATCATCATACATTGTTCAAATTCACCTTTTCTGCCGTGCAGGCGGTACTGGGCATCATGCGAGGGGCTTTCCACCTGCTGACTGACCTGGATATTGTGATAAGTCAAATGATGATGCAGCAGTTTTTCCACTTTATTGATACTTTCAACGATGTTAAAATCCTCGTCATGGCTGCTTGGCAGAAAAAAGCTTCGAAAATCATCGATGGTTTCAGACATATGCTGCAGCGTATCCTTGGAGCGCTCCAGGTACTTGTCTAGTTCCTGCCTGTTAAGAGGTTCATCGTCCAGATCCATCTTGATCGTATCGATATAGAGGCTGAGAATAGTGATGGGCTGGCGCCACTGGTGGGCGATATTGTTGATCAGTTCGCCCATCTCGGCGGCTTTTGTTTTTTGCATCAAAAGCAGCTCTTTTTTACGGTTTTTCTCAATCTCGTCGCGCACTTTTTGCTCCAGCTGTTCATTGAGCGTTTTTAACGCCGCTGTTTTTTCCATCGTGCGCAAAATGGCGGGACGGAAGATAAACAGCGCTTCGGCAAGGATCGTCAACAAAAGCAGTATACCTGCGCCTATGATCATGGTTTCAAAGGTTTTGATTTTGGCCGAAAGCGCTTCTTCCCTGGCGGTAGTTGCCTGGTCAAAAAGTCCAAGGAGGTTGGTCGCTTGCAGTTCAAAAGCGCGCAGCTGTTCTGCAGTGGGAGGCTGCTTTTGATTGACAAGGGAGGCGGCGGTTTGTGTATAGGCGGCAATACGCTCATCGATCATGGTATACAACCGCTTGGCATCTTTAAAGCCGTTTGTCGCGCTCAGGCGGCTTTGGGCTTCCTGCATTTGGCTCAGGCTGAAAAAAAGCTCGTTTTTTTGCTGCAAATCTGCATCGTTTGCGTAGCGGTTCATCAGAAAGAGGCTGCGCTGGGATAAAAACCGCTGCTTTCCGCTGAGGTTGATAAAATGCGCATCCTGGGATTTGATATTATTCAGCGCAATCAGCAAAACAAACGTCAGGACAATAATGCCGGTCATGATCAAAAGAGCAAAAAGATGCTTTAAAACAAGGCGTTTGTTGTCTTTATCCTTACTGTACAAAGCCGCTTTTAAAAGCCGCCTGTTTTTTTTGAGTGTTTTAAGCATTTGCATAATTACTGTTTTGCACGGCTTCTTTTGCGTCCAAAATTTCATCGATATGCTCAAAAAACAGATCATACACCAGCGGGTCAAACTGTTTTGCTCTTTCTGGCCTGATAATATCAAGCGACTTTTCAATACTCCACGCATCTTTATAGGAGCGCTTGGAAGTCAGCGCGTCAAAAACATCCACGATCCCCACAAGCCGTCCCATAAAATCGATCTCTTGACCTGTAAGACCCAGCGGATAGCCTTTGCCGTCCCACCGTTCATGGTGTGTCAGCGCGATCGTGGCCGCGGCGGTAAAAATATCATTGTCGACACTGCATAAAATACTGTGGCCGATGGTGGTGTGTTCCTTGACGCGTTCAAACTCCTCTTTGTCAAGCTTTCCGGGTTTTTGCAAAAGCGAATTGGAAATGGCGATCTTGCCGATGTCGTGCAGCGGGGTGGCGCGCACGAGAAGGGTGCGCTGCTCATCGCTTAAATCGGTATATTTTGCCAAAATCTTGACGTATTGCGTGACGCGTTCAAGGTGGCGGGCCGTATCCAGCGAGCGGCTTTCGGCCATGGAACCCATCATATAGATTACTTCATCGCTGAGGCGGCCCAGTTCCCGGTTGAGCGTAAAGATTTTGCTTACATCATAGCCAAGTTCCAAATACCCCTTGTCATTGCCGTTTTTATCCCTGAGTTTGGTCACGGCGGTATCAAGGTAGATCTCTTTGTCGGGCAGGCGGTGTTTGATGACATCTTTAAAAGTGCCTTTGGTTTCCAGATAGTTTTGCAGTTTGTTGATGTTGAATTTGCGGTTGTTTTGACAGCTGTCTTCAAAAGCGCTTTGCATAGTGTCGGGATGGACCTTTTTGGCAAGCTTTTCATTGTAAAAGGTGACGTTGCCATTTAAGTCGTATCTGCGGATGCAGTTGGTTTCGTCTATAAGCTCAAGGTATTGTTCAAACTCGTTGATCAGATTTTTGTAGCTGCTTTGGTCGATATCCCACCGCTGTTTGAGCAGCTTTTTGTAGCGTTCGTTCTCTTTTGTCGCGACAATCTTTTTTGCCAGCAGTTCCAACTGCTCCTTCATCTGGTTAAAATCAAGCGGTTTGTTGAAAAATTTGTCGGCTCCCAGGTTGATCGCCTGCGTGAGAAACTCTATATCGTTTGATCCCGAAAACAGCACCACGACCTGTTCCGCATCGTCTTCTTTGATCATTTCAAGCAGTTGGATACCGTTGATGTGGGGCATTCTGATATCTGTCAATACAAGGTCCACAGCATTGTTTTCATAGCACTGCCAGGCACTCTGGCCGCTGTCTTTTATAAAAACCTCTTTGCAAAGCTTTTGTAAAAACTTCCCTACCAGCTGGCGGATCTGGGGTTCATCGTCAACAACCAGCACCGTAATCTGCGAAAGATACATAACCGCTCCTTTGATTTAGCGTTTTTCATTATCGCACAAAACGGTTCCAAATAATCTTGACTGCGGTCAAATAATCCAAAATTGACGAAAGTCAAAACAAAACATGATAAGTTTTCTTATACTTTCTACTGTCATCGTGCCGCCGGTATCATCCTTATAACCCTCTTATACGATACACAGTGATTCACATCTTGCGGCGGCGGATGCGGCGTGCCGGTCTTTGTATCGGCACGCTTTTTATCTGAGTTTTGTTTAAACGTAATACATCACCTGCGATAAGATGACGATTACAATTACTGTTACAAAAGGAAACAAGTGGCTTTTAAACACCAGCGGCTGGATACCGAAAAATTTCTGGTTTACTCCCCGCAGTCCCAGCCACAGCCCCAAAAATGCTTTCAATGACAACAGGATTTGATACTGACTCAAACCGTTTTGGATTTTGCCAAAGTGCAGATACATTAAAAACAGTCCGCTTATCACCGCTGTCATCAGCGCGTAGGGTACGACTTTGCGGACATGGATCATGATCGCTTCTTTTGCCCGGGCAGCCGCGTGTGCGTCGAGGGTTTGTTTCATTTTTGACAAAAACAGGTTGTCGACAAATAAAAATCCCCCGTAGATCAAAACCGAAAAGATATGGATAAGTTTGAGAAAGAGATACAGCATATTGAGCCTTTTTGTCGTAGCATACCACAAATCACGTTATGTTCATTGATGCATGTCAATGTTGTCCGTATTTGACCTTTGTCAAATTTTTTTTTGATCCAATATCGTATAATAGCGCTGCAAGGCGTCTTTTCCCGCCGGATAGCCGCTTGTCATAACCTCCTGAATCAATCAATTACTTTGGCGACACGGCGGGATAATCTTTGATGTGCTACAATAGTGTTTATGTATTTATAAAAGGCATCGTCGCATGGGATTGCAATCTTCTTTAAGCGGTAAAAACGCGCTGAAAATAGCAGGTATCTACTTTTTTGTCAGTATGGTGTGGATTTTACTTTCTGATCTGACTGTTGAAACCTTCGCCCAAAGCCGGCATCAGCTGACGCTATTGCAAACATATAAGGGATGGTTTTTTGTCGCTTTTACCACGCTTTTGCTTTATATCCTGGCCAAACGTTTTATTGGTGAAAGCCTGCTGCAGTACCGCCAGAAACAGCGGCTTGAAAACAAGCTTGACACCTATACCAATCTGCTTGATACCATCATCAACTCCACTCCCGATGCGATTTATGTCAAAGATAAAAACGGCCGATACCTGCTTTTTAACGAAGCGGCGGCTTCAATGGTGGGAAAAAACAAAGACGAAGTGATCGGACTTGACGATTACGCGCTTTTTGATCCCGATACGGCGCAGAAAATGCGCACCGACGATGCGGCGGTTCTGCATGAACACAATATCACCAACAAAGAAGAAACCTTTAGTGTCGGAGACAGGGAGTACAGCTTTTGGATTACCAAGGGTATCGTACGCGACAGCAGCGCCGATATTCTGGGAACCTTTGGGATATCCAGAGACATTACCCGCCAAAAAGAGAATGAACAAAACCTGTCCAGGCAAAAGCAGGAGTATTACGACCTGGCACACTACGACCAGCTGACGGGACTTCCCAACCGGCTGGATATGACCGAGAAGCTGGACGCGGCGGCCAGAGAGGGGCGGGTGCGCACGCTTATTTTGCTTGATCTTGACCTGTTTAAAATCATCAATGAATCCTACGGCCACCCTTTCGGGGATAAAGTGCTGCAAAAAGTGGCTGATCTGCTTGGCGAAATCTTTGACAGGCAGGCCGAAGTTTTTCGCATGGGCGGGGATGAGTTTGCCGTGGTGGTGCAATACAATGACCGTAAGCGGATACAAAAAGAGGTTGAAGAGTTTCTGGATCGCTTGGCCAAACCCATTTTGATGGGCGAAATTGACATCTATGTAACCGCCAGCGTGGGGATAGAAGATTTCGGTCCCATCAGCAGCGATACGCAAAAACTGCTGCAAAACGTGGATGCGGCGCTGGGCAAAGCAAAAGAGATGGGCAAAAACACGTACACGTTTTATCAGGTGGGTTTTACCAAAGACGCGATCAGGCACAGCAATACCGCAGTCAATCTCAAGATGGCACTGGAAAAAAAGCAGCTGCTGCTGCATTACCA
>JBNJFE010000081.1:0-5137 GCA_051746505.1 Campylobacterota bacterium | reverse complement strand
CTTTTTGGAGCAAAAAAGATACCGGAGTTGGCCAAAGGGCTGGGTACGGGTATCAAAGACTTTAAAAAAGCCGTAAGTGAAGAAGAAAAAGAAGAGGAAGAAAACGCCGATACAAAAAAAGTCAGTTCGGACGAGTCGGTGAAAAGTGAAAGCAAGGCCGAGGAGAAACAAACTTCATAATGAAAAAAAAAGTTTTAGAAACTGTCAGAAAACACATTGATGAAGATATTGTTTTAGAAAATCCAAAAGAGCGCAAATTCGGCCATTTTGCCACGCCGATCGCTTTTGCGCTGGCAAAAAAATGGCGTAAAAATCCGATGCTGATCGCTCAGGAGTTGGCCACGGACCTGGAGGGAAGCGATCTTTTTGAAAAGGTCGATCCCATCAAGGGATATGTCAACCTCAAGCTCAGCCGCGCATTTTTAAGCGATTATGCCAAAGAGGTGATCCAAAATCCCGCCGATTTTGGCAAAGACAGTGCAGGTGAATCGATTCTTTTGGAATTTGTCAGCGCCAATCCCACGGGGCCTTTGCATATCGGCCACGCCAGAGGCGCGGTGTGGGGCGATGTATTTGCCAGGGTCGGCACGCATCTTGGGTATGCTCTGAGCAAAGAGTACTATCTCAATGACGCGGGCAAGCAGGTACTGCTGCTTGGCGAATCGATCGCGTGTATGGCAAAAGAGCAACTGGGTATTGCGTATGAGTTGCCTCAGGAGTATTACAGGGGGGAATACATCCACCAGGCCGCCAAAGACGCGATTACGCATTTTGGCAAAGATTTTTTTGCACAAAACGCTGATCTTGACCGCTTAAGCAGCTGGGGCGTAGAGTATATGCTTGGCATTATCAAAGACAACATGGCTGAAGCCGGGATCGTATTTGATTCTTTTGTCAGCGAGAAAAAACTGTATGAAAAATGGGACGCAGTCTTTGATGCGCTTCAAGAAAGCGGTGCGGTATATGAAAGCCAGGGCAAGCAGTGGCTTCGTTCGCAGCAAAAGGGCGACGAACTGGACCGCGTAGTGGTCAGGGATAATAAAATGCCCACCTATTTAGCCGGCGATATTATCTATCATGATGACAAATTCAAAAGAGGATATGACCGCTGCATCAATATCTGGGGCGCGGACCATCACGGCTATATCGCCAGGGTCAAAGCATCAATGGAATTTTTGGGCCATGACCCGGGCAGGCTTGAAATCATCCTGTCGCAGATGGTATCCCTGCTCAAAGATGGCCAGCCCTATAAGATGAGCAAGCGGGCGGGCAATTTCATCCTGATGGAAGATGTTGTCAAAGAGATCGGCAGCGAAGCGCTTCGCTTCCTGTTTGTCAGCAAAAAATGCGATACGCATCTGGAGTTTGACATTACAAAGATTATGCAGCAGGACGCTTCCAACCCGATTTTTTACATCAACTACGCCCACGCGCGGATTCATTCGCTGTTTCAAAAGTGCGGCAGTGAGTTTGAAGCGGTGAAGGAGGCGAGTTTAGAGCAGATGGATCAGGCGGGGCTTGATCTGCTGTTTGATGCACTGCTGCTGCCTGAGGTGTTACAGGATGCGTTTAAACACCGTCAGCTGCAAAAGATTACGGATTACCTGTATGAGCTGGCTTCCGGGGTGCACAAACTCTACAACGGGACAAAAGTGCACGGGCATCCGCAGGAGGAAGCGTACCTGAAGGTTTTTGCCACGTGTGCGTGTACGATTCATACAGGAATGGGACTGCTTGGAATAGAGGCAAAAAAACAAATGTAGTTTTGCTTTTAAACTAATTTTGTTATAATTTGGAAAAATTTTTAGGAGAAAACATATGGCGATACTTGACGAAGTAAAAGAAGTAGTGGTAGAACAGTTAAGCGTAGACGCGGGCGAAGTGAAAGAGGAATCAAAATTCGTAGAGGATTTGGGTGCTGACAGTCTTGACGTTGTTGAGCTTGTAATGGCTCTTGAAGAGAAATTCGGAATCGAGATTCCCGATGAAGACGCGGAGAAAATCGCGACGGTTTCAGACGCAGTAAAATATATTGAAGATAACAAGTAGCCAAATCCGCATCGTGCGGGTTTGATACCGAGGTAAAGGATACAGATTGAGAAGAGTCGTTGTTACGGGATTAGGGATGGTAAACTCTTTGGGACTTGACAAAGAGGGTTCTTTTAAGGCTATAGTAGAAGGCAAATGTGGTATTAAAAGAATTGAATCATTTGATACCGAAAAACACTCGGTAAAAATCGCGGCCGAGATTCCCGACTTTGATCCCACAAGCGTAATGAATCCAAAAGAGGTCAAAAAAGCCGACCGTTTTATCCAGCTTGGTATCAAGGCGTCCAAAGAAGCGATGGAAGATTCGGGCTTAAGCGATGACGACGGTATCGATCATACCCGTTTTGGTATCTCATCGGCTTCAGGCATCGGCGGTTTGATCAATATCGAGAAAAACTCCGTTATCGCATCCACCAGGGGTCCAAGACGGATTTCGCCCTTTTTTATTCCCTCGGCGCTGGTGAATATGCTCGGCGGATTTATTTCGATCGAACATACCCTGCAAGGTCCCAATCTTTCCTCGGTCACCGCTTGCGCGGCAGGAACGCACGCGATCAGCGAAGCGACCAAGACAATCATGCTCGGCGGTGCGGACCGGATGCTGTGCGTGGGCGCGGAAGCGGCGATCTGTTCAGCCGGTATCGGCGGTTTTGCTTCGATGAAAGCCCTCTCAACCAATAATGACAATCCGTGCGGGGCGTCCAGGCCTTTTGACAAAGACAGAAACGGTTTTGTTATGGGCGAGGGCGCGGCATCGCTCGTGCTTGAAGATTTGGAAAGCGCAAAAGCCAGGGGCGCGCATATCTATGCCGAGATTGTAGGCTTTGGCGAAAGCGGGGATGCCAACCATATCACGTCTCCGGTGGTAGAAGGTCCGCAAAGAGCGATGAACGCCGCGCTGCAGATGGCAAAAAGCAACGGGGTTGAAACCATAGATTATATCAATGCCCACGGCACGTCAACGCCGGCAAACGATAAAAACGAAACCGAAGCGATCAAGCGTATCTTTGGCGGCAAAGAGGGGGCACCCACAGTCAGTTCGACCAAGGGTCAGACAGGGCACTGTCTGGGCGCGGCCGGTTCGATCGAATCGGTGGTTTCACTGATGGCTATGCGCGACGGGGTCATTCCCCCGACCATCAATTATGAAACACCCGATGACGATTGTGATCTGGATTATGTGCCAAATGAAGCAAGACAGGCAGAGATCGAAACGGTCATGAGCAATTCATTTGGATTTGGCGGCACAAACGGTGCGCTTGTCTTTCGAAAATATAAAGGGTAGTTTTGGCCACGTATTTAGCTTTTGAGCAACCGCTGAAAGAGATTGAAGAATCTATAGAGTCCGCGAAACTGCGCGGAGATGAAAGCGCGATATCGGGATTGCACGAACAGCTTGAAAAAGAGGTTTCGCGAGTCTATTCCTCTCTTGGCGATTTTGAAAAGCTGCAGCTGGCAAGACATCCGGACCGGCCCTACAGCCTGGATTATATCAAGCTGATTATGGATGACGCGTATGAAATCCACGGTGACCGGGCGTTTAAAGATGATTCGCCCATCGTGTGCTATCTTGGGTATATCCAAAAGCAAAAATGCGTCGTCATCGGGGAACAAAAGGGCAGGGGAATCCAAAACAAAGTGAAAAGAAATTTCGGTATGCCCAACCCCGAAGGCTACAGAAAAGCCCTGCGCGCGGTTCGGCTGGCGGAAAAATTCAATCTGCCCGTGCTTATGCTTATCGACACGCCCGGCGCGTACCCGGGTATCGGGGCCGAAGAGCGCGGCCAGAGCGAAGCGATTGCCAGAAATCTGTTTGAATTTTCCGATGTCAAGGTACCGCTGGTATCGGTCGTTATCGGAGAGGGCGGCAGCGGCGGTGCGCTTGCTATCGGCGTTGCTGACAGGTTTGCCATGATGCGCTATTCCGTGTTTAGCGTTATCTCGCCGGAAGGGTGTGCTTCAATTTTATGGAGCGATCAGGGCAAGGTCAAGCAGGCGACCGAAGCGATGAAAATTACCGCCGATTCGCTCAAATCACACGAGCTGATCGATGATATCCTGGATGAGCCCCTTATCGGCGCGCACAGGGATAAAGAAGCAGCCGCGCGTGTTGTCAAAGATTATTTTTTAGAAACCGTAAAACAGTGCCATGCAATGAGTATGGAAAAAATGCTCATCGAACGCTATGACAAACTCACAAAGGTAGGCGCCTTTACGCAGGAAGGATAACCCGTGTCCATCCTTGATTTTGCCAAGGGCAATCAGGCTTTCAAAAAGCTTGATTTCAAACAAAACGAACAGCGTTATTTAGAACTAATCAGCAAAGGACAGCACCCAAAAGCGCTTTTTATCGGCTGTAGCGATTCCAGGGTTTTACCAGAATCCATCGTCGCGGCAGATCCGGGTGATCTGTTTATTGTGCGCAATATCGGCAATTTCGTTCCCCCCTACAAACCCGACAATGATTTTCACGCAACCGCCGCTGCGATTGAGTATGCCGTATCTGTTTTGCAGGTTGAGCATATTATCGTCTGCGGGCATTCGCACTGCGGGGCGTGTGCGGCGTTGTATCAGGATTTGGAGGATAAACCCGAACTCATCCATACCAAAAAATGGCTGCAGCTTGGCAGGCGGGCCAAAGAGGTCGCGACCGTGGCAGACGGGGGAAGCGCCGCTACGACCGAGAAGGTTTCCATTCTTTTTCAGATCGAAAATCTTTTGAGTTATCCGGAAGTACAAAAGCGGGCACAAAACAAGCAGCTTCTCATCCACGGCTGGTATTACCGCATCGAATCGGGTACAATAGATTATTACGACAATCAAAGCAACCGGTTTGTCCCCCTAGATAAGGAGTTTGAATGAACGTAGCAAAAAACAGCGTAGAACTGGTCGGTTCTACACCGATGGTACAGATAGAAGACAATATTTACGGCAAATGCGAATTTCTCAATCCCTACGGCTCTGTCAAAGACAGAATCGCACTGCATATGATTGAAACCGCGCTGGATGAGGGCAAAATCGACAGTCAATCGACTATTATCGAACCCACCAGCGGCAATACCGGTATCGCGCTGGCTGCTGTCTGCGC
>JBNJFE010000080.1:0-5297 GCA_051746505.1 Campylobacterota bacterium | reverse complement strand
TTGCCTTTGGCGTCCATAAAACGGAGCGATCCGTCATAATGTTCCAGTTTTCCGTCTTTATCCACCAACGCCATAAACATCGAATCAAAATTGCCAAAGCTTTCTATCTCATCTTGAAATTTGGGCAGGGCTTCTTTGAAAAACGCCAACGCTTTTCTGGTTCGCTCCATCGCTTCGGGAAGCTGTCGCAAAATGTCTTGTTTGATATCTTCTTGCAATGCGTGGCTGACGCCTCCGGGGACGATATAGCCCGGATGGATCCGTTTGCCGCCCAGTTTTTCGATGATGCTTTGTCCAAAAGCCCGAAGCGCGATCCCCTCTTTTGCCATCTGCGGATGGGTTTGCATCATTTTAAAGATATTTCTGTCTTCTTTGCTTGCGTCCATACCATACACCAGATCAGGCGCGCTTAGATGGTAAAAGTTTAGCGTGTGCGATTGCAATAGCTGGGCCAGATTGATAATACGGCGCAGGTTGCGGCCTGCTTTTGGCGGACGCACCGCCAGCAGCGCGTCGCAGGCTTTGGAACTGGCTATCAGGTGACTGACCGGACAGATTCCGCAGGTTCTTGCGCTCAGCGCGGGCATCTCGGTATAGGGACGTCCCTGACAAATCTTTTCAAAGCCACGGTACTGGGTGACGTGCAGTTTTGCATCCGTTACCCTGTCCGCATCGGTCTGGATCGTAATCTTTGCGTGGCCTTCAATGCGCGTAACCGGATCGATGGTGAGAGTGCTCATAACTGTCCTTATTTGCCAAACCGGGTGAGGTTCATGGGATGTGGGGTTTTACCTTCTAAAAGATCGCATAGCGTTTCATATATCGCATCTGCGGGAGTGGGGCAGCCGGGGATAAAAAAATCAACGTCTATGATTTCATGCAGCGGATACACACGATCAAGCAGCTTTGGGACGACTTCGTGCGGGAAGCATCCCTTATTGTAATCGGCGTTTTGCTCATAGCCTGCTTCCAAAACGGCTCTGGTACCATACAGGTTTTTCATCGTGGAGACATTGCCCGTAATGGCGCAATCGCCCAGGGCCAGGACATGCTTTGAATTCTGACGGATCGTTTTGATCATCTCAAGATCATGATCGGTGCTTAAAGCCCCCTCAACGATGGTTAGATCAACACCGGAGGGAAAGACTTTGGTATCAACATAAGGGCTGTAAACAACATTCATATGCGCAGCCAAAGCAACCAGACGTTCATCCATATCCAAAAAAGACATATGGCATCCCGAACAGCCATCCAGCCAGATCGTGGCGATATCAAGCTTCATTGTGCATCCTTTGTTCCAGCAGGCGCGCTATCAGAGCTTTGTCTTTGACCATTTCACTGGAGCTGACCCCTTTTTTATACAGCGAGCCGGTCGGACAGACATGCACACACTTGCCACAACTCGTGCAGTCTTCGTTTTCACCCCAGGGTTCATCCATGCCCGCGATCATCTTGGAATCCATCCCGCGGTTGGCGATATCCCATACATTGGCGCCTTCTATTTCACTGCATACCCGCTGGCAGCGGGTGCACAGAATACAGCGGTTGGGATCGCTGACAAAAAGTTCGTGGCTGGCATCCAGGTCAAAGCGGTTGGTCAGGTAGGGCACGCCTACGTGTTCTAACTCCAGCTCCACGCTCATATCCTGCAGTTCACAGTGGCCGTTGCTCACACACACGCTGCAGGTGTGGGTACGCTCGCTAAAAAGCATGGAAAGCACGCTTTGGCGGTACTCGCGCAGGGCAGGGGTGTCGGTAAAAACTTCCATGCCCTCTTTTATCTTTCCGGTACAGGCGGGGATGAGCTTTTTAGAGCCTTCTACCTCCACCAGGCACAGGCGGCACGCTCCCACGCAGCTTAAACCCTTCATGTAACAAAGCGAGGGGATATGGATATCATGGTCTTTGGCCGCTTCCAGGATGGTTTGGTTGGATTTGGCGGTGATATCGATACCGTCGATATTGAGCGTTTTTACCCTGACTTTTTCTCTGATCATGCGTCTTCCTTTATGCCCGCTAAATACTCATTTTCAAAATACGTCAGTGTGCTAAGAACTGGGTTTGGAGCGGTTTGTCCAAGACCGCACAGGCTGGTGCGGCCTACGGTTTCACACAGGCTTTTGAGCATGGTCAAATCTTTCTGGCGTGCTGTTTTATTGATAAAGCGATCAAGCAGATGCATCAGCTGCGTCGTACCCACACGGCACGGGACGCATTTGCCGCAGCTTTCGCTTTTGCAAAATTCGATAAAAAAGCGCGCGACTTCGACCATATCGGCCCGGTCGTTCATGACGATGATGCCGCCGCTGCCCATGATGGAACCCGCTTTTTTCAGCGAATCATAATCAACGATCAAATCCATCTTTGAGGCAGGGATACAGCCTCCGCTGGGGCCGCCGGTCTGGATCGCTTTGAGACTGCCTTCATCCACGCCGCCGCCGACTTGGTTGATCACCTCTTCAAGGCTCATGCCCATGGGCACTTCCACTAGACCCGTATGACGGATGTGGCCGGTAAGGGCAAAAACTTTCGTGCCAGCAGACCCCTGCGTGCCAAAGCTTTTGAACCACGCAGGCCCGTTTTTGATGATAGGAACGATATTGGCCAGGGTTTCAACATTGTTAAGTACGGTGGGGTTGCCGTGCAGGCCGTGGTCGCTGAGGTGAGGGGGCTTTTGTCTGGGATTGCCGCGGTTACCCTCAATAGAGGTGACAAGTGCGGTTGCTTCCCCGCAGACAAACGCGCCGCCGCCAAGGCGCACTTCCAGTTCAAAATCAAACCCGCTGTCACAGATTTTGTTGCCAAGCAGACCCAGGCGGTTTGCCTGTTTGATCGCTTTTTTGAGCTTTTGAACAGCCAGGGGATACTCTGCGCGGACATAGATATAGCCTTTGTTTGCGCCCACGGCGTAGCCCGCGATTGCCATGCCCTCTATGATGCGGTGGGGATCGGCTTCCATAATAGCCCTGTCCATAAAAGCGCCCGGATCACCTTCATCGCCGTTGCAGATGATATATTTTTGCGTTGATTCGACCTTGGCTACGCTTTCCCATTTCAACCCCGTGGGAAAACCGCCGCCGCCCCTGCCTCTGAGACCGCTTTGCTTGATGGTGCCCAGGACTTCTTCGGGCTGTTTTTCTTGCAGCATATCAAGCAAAGCTTCGTAACCGCCGTGGGCGATGTAATCTTCTATATCATCAGGATCGATACGGCCCGCATTTTCCAATACGATCTTGGTTTGTCTGGTAAAGAACGGATCATCGGTGTCACACAAAAGTTCTTTGTTTTCTCTGCCCTGTGCCAAATCCTCGGCCAGGGCGGTGACGTTTTGCTCATCGACACTTTGATACAGCGTGGCGTGATCTTGTCTGCGGTGCGTAACCAAAACGCCGGCGGAACACAAACCGTTGCATCCAACCCCTTTGACTTCACAGCAGTCTGCTTTGTCACTTTGGCTGATGCGCTGTTTGAGGCGGTCATAAATCTCGCTGGCTCCCAGGCTTTGGCAGCTGCTTCCGGTACAGACATGTATCTTTTGGGGTTTTTGGCACTCTTTTTGCCGCTTTGTGTCTCTGATTATTTCTAAATCGTCGTGGGTGTGTATCATGAGAGTATCTTTTTGGCTTGATCAAGAGCTGTGGCGGAGTCGAGCTTTCCTTTGGGCTTGTTGTCATAGATAACAACCGGCGCCATCGAGCAGCTGCCTACGCATCTGGCGCTCAGCAGTGAAAAAAGGCCGTCATCGGTTGTCTGGCCCACCGTGATAGCAAACTTTCGTTCTAAATCCTGTAAAATTTTGTCAGCACCTTTGATATAACAAGCCGTTCCCATACAGACCACGGCATTGTGCCTGCCTTTTGGCTTCATACGAAAGTAGTGGTAAAACGTGGCGACACCGTACACTTTGGAAGCCGAAATCCGCAGTCTTGACGCGATAAAACGTAAAACGGGTTTGTCAAGATAGCCAAACGTTTCCTGTGCCGTATGCAAAGCCTCTATGAGCGCTTCGCTTTTGTATCCGAGTTTTTTCATGGTCTTTTCGACCATTTTGTATCTGGCATCGACTGAGGACATGGGTACTCCAAGAATGAAGGTTTGAATGAAAATATTGTAGTGGCTTTTGGATAAAACAAAGCTTGCCGGTGACGTTTTGTCACAAAATTACTTCCAGTCTATACAGGTCACTTCCGCCTGCGTGCCCAGACGCATCGGCGGTCCCCAGAAACCGATGCCGCTGTTGACATAGATGTATCCGCCGTTTTGAAGCCTGTGCAAACCTTTTTCATAGGGTTGTGCCAGGCGGACCAGAAAATTAAAGGGCCAGATTTGTCCGCCGTGGGTATGGCCGCTTAACATCAGATCGGGAGCAAAACCGTTGAGGTAGTACGCAAACCTTGGTTGGTGGGCCAACAGCAAAGCAGGGGAGTCAGCATCTATTTGGGCAGTCGCTTTGGCCAGATCGGGTTTGAAGCGTTCTTCTCTGAAGCCGTGGACGTCATGTACGCCGATTATCTGCACTTTTTGTCCGCGTATATGAACGGTTCTGTTTTCATTTTGCAAAACGTCTATGCCGATCTTGTTTAAATACGCCATCGTATCTTCGATACCGTGGAAAAACTCGTGGTTGCCGGTGACAAAATAGGGACCGTGATCGCAGCGGATTTTTGTAAGCCAATCAACGGCTTTGGAAACCTCTGAAATGTGCACATCGACGATATCGCCTGTAAACACCACGATATCGGGGTTTAACTTATTGATAACTTTTACGCTTTGTTTGACAAAGGCTTCATCGATAAGGCCGCCGATGTGCATATCACTGATCTGTACCACACGGACGGGGGTTGTAAAGCGATTTTGATCGACATCCACAAACTTCACAGCCGGTTGTTTGCTGCCTTCGTAAACCGCGGTGCCCACATACATTGCCCCAAGGGAGACAAACCCGATATCGGTTGTTTTTTTAAAAAACTTGCGGCGGTGGGGATCGATGGATACGTTTTTTTGCAGCAGATGCAAAAATTCATAGATCAGCCAAAAGATAAAAAAGACAAAGCCCACGCCAATAGACAGTGAAGCCAGGTAATACAGCGGCACCGGGAGTTCTAAAAAATAACGCGACATTACGTAGGAAGCTACGCCAAGAGCGTTGAAAACTACCAGCCACATCAGGGACTTTTGCCAGATAGGTTCAAAATGCAGCTTTTTAATGACCCGCGCGTAAAACAGGTAATGGGCCAGCGTAAAAAATGTTAAAATGACAAGAGCAAACATACAGGAACTTCCTCGCGTTTTTGCGG
>JBNJFE010000079.1:0-5488 GCA_051746505.1 Campylobacterota bacterium | reverse complement strand
TTTTTGACGTATCCTTCCCACATTTCACCGTCTTTGATCTCTTTCCACATCCCTTCAAACGCCGCTTTTGGCATGTCCGGATGACGGTTGATGCTGTGGGGCGCGCCGATGAGTTCTTCCTTGCTATATACCGTCATATCGCGAAATTTTCTGTTGGCGTAGGTAATGATGCCCGCCGGATCGGTTTCGGTGATCATCACGCCCCCGTCAAAATACACCTCTTGATTGACCGGATCGGGTTTGATGATCTCTTGACCCGTGATAGAATTGATGATTTTTCTTCCCATATAATGACTCCTGAAAGTTTGACTATTAAATCAAATTTTTAAATTTTATCATAAGATAACTTTGAGACTTCCTAAAAGCTGGCGAAAAAACGCAAATAAAGTTTACCTATGCTAAAGTTATGTTTATAACCTTTATCAAAGGAAAGCCAGATGCCACGCATTACCCGCAACATTTCACTGCACGGAAGCGATCCGCAAGCCAAAAGAGCGGAAATAAAAGAGTATTTTAACAAAACCTACGAAAGCTACGAAGCGCTTTTTGCGTGTCTTAAAGCCGATGAGAGCTATTTTCAAAAGGCTGATTACCTGCGCCATCCGCTTATCTTTTATTACGGCCATACGGCGGCCTTTTTTGTCAACAAACTTGTTTTGGCCAAGCAGATGGAAAGCAGGATCGACAGCCATCTGGAATCTATCTTTGCCGTGGGCGTGGATGAGATGAGCTGGGATGATCTGGATGAGAATAATTACGACTGGCCAAGCGTGAGCGCTACGCAGACATACCGCGATGAGGTCAAAAAGAGTGTCAACGAACTCATCGACACCATGCCTCTGCAGCTGCCAATTACATGGGACAGCCCCTTTTGGCCTGTCCTGATGGGGATTGAGCATGAAAGGATTCACCTTGAAACCTCTTCGGTTTTGATCCGCCAGCTGCCGATAGAGTCGGTACAAGACAGTAAAGATTTTCCGATCTGTCCCCACAGCGGGGAAGCGCCCCGTAATGAACTGCTTGGGGTCAAGGGCGGCCGCGTAGCCATCGGCAAGAATTTTGATGATGATTTTTACGGCTGGGATAACGAGTACGGGTACCATAGCGCCGACATTCCCGATTTTGAAGCGTCCAAATACTTAGTCAGCAACGGCGAGTTCTTGGAATTTGTCAACGCCGGAGGGTATGAAAAAGATGAATACTGGAGCGCTGAGGGCTTGGCGTGGCGCAATTATACGGGTGCTAAGCACCCCACCTTCTGGGTGCATGGTGGCAGTGGTTACAAGCTTCGTACGATGACAACTCAGATCAAGCTGCCCCTTGACTGGCCCGCCGAGGTTAATTACCACGAAGCGCTGGCATTTTGTAGGTATAAAAGCGCCCGTCTTGGCAAGAACCTGCGCCTGCCCACCGAAGATGAGTGGTACCGGCTGGCCGATTTTTGCGATGTGCCTGATGAACCCAACTGGGGACAAAAGGCGCCGGCCAATATCAACCTGGAACATTACGCTTCATCGGTGCCGGTTAATACGTTTGCGTTTCATGGCTTTTATGACGTGATCGGCAACGTATGGCAGTGGACTAAAACGCCGATGTATCCCTTTGACGGCTTTGAAGTCCATCCTTTGTATGATGATTTTACAATGCCCACCTTTGATAATGAACACAATCTCATCAAGGGCGGCTCCTGGATATCAACGGGCAACGAAGCCCTGCGCAGTTCACGCTACGCTTTTCGCCGCCACTTTTTCCAGCACGCGGGCTTTCGCTACGTGTGCAGCAGCTATGAGGAAGATATCGATGCCAACGTGTATGAAAGCGATGAATCGGTTTCGATGTACGCGCATATGAGCTGGGGCGAAGACCAGTACGGGGTTCAGAATTTCAAGCAAGCCTGCACGCAGATAGCGCTTTCGCATATGCGGGAAAAATCGCCACGCAAAGCCCTGGATATCGGATGCGCGCTTGGCCGGGGCAGTTTTGAACTGGCCAGAGGGTTTGACAAAGTCATCGGGGTTGATTACACCGCCCGTTTTATCCAGCAGTGCCAGCAGATGAAAGAAAACGGCAGCTTAAGCTACTCGCTCAAAGCCGAAGGCGAACTCAAACATTACGTCACAAAACGCCTGGATGAGTTTAATCTGGAGGGTACGCAGGACAAAGTCGAATTTTGGCAGGGGGACGCGTGCAACCTCAAGCCCGTATTTACCGGCTATGATCTGGTGTATGCGACTAACCTGATCGACCGGCTTTATGATCCGGCCAAATTCCTGCGTGATATAAAAGATCGCATCAACGACGGCGGTATCTTGCTGCTTGCCAGCCCCTACAGCTGGGATGAAGCCTTTACGCCAAAACAAAACTGGCTGGGCGGCTTTAAACAAGACGGTGAAAACGTGACTACTTTTGAAAGGCTACAGGAACTGCTGGAGGAAGACTTTGATCTGCTGGAGCGCAAAGATTTGGAATTTGTGGTTCGAGAAAGCGACAGAAAATATCAGCACAGTATCAGCGAGGTGAGCGTATGGGCCAAAAAATAGCGTTTGACAAGCCAATTGATCGAAGCGGCAGTAACTGCGTGAAATACGCCATGCGCCAAAAGCGCTTCGGACGCGAAGACGTACTGCCTCTTTGGGTGGCGGATATGGATTTTGCCGCGCCAGAAGCGCTGCAAGATGCGCTGATGGATCGTGCGGGGCATCCGGTGTACGGGTATACGGTGTATCCGGATCGTTATTATAAGGCAATCCAAACGTGGCAGAGACGGTACGGTTTTGATGCGGGGCAAGAAGAGATTTTGCCCGTGCCCTCAGTCGTCAGCGCGATCAATATCGCCCTGCAGCGCTTCAGCGGCAAAGGCGATGGAGTCATTATCCAAACCCCTATCTATCCGCCGTTTTTAAGCGCGGTGAAAAACAATAACCGCACACTGCTGCAAAATCCGCTGTATCTGCACGAGGGGCGGTATGAGATCGATTTTTTGGGGTTTGAAAAAGCAGCCCGTGAAGCCAAAATCTTTATTTTGTGCAATCCCCACAACCCAAGCGGCCGGGTTTTTGAACCTGATGAGATGCGGCGCATGGCCGCTATCTGCAAAAAACACGACGTGCTTATCATCAGTGACGAAATCCACAGCGATATCGTTTATGACGCTGCGCATCACCCCATGGCCCTGTATGCGCCAAATCGTACCATTACGCTCAATGCCCCGTCAAAAACCTTCAGTATCACCGGGCTTTCAAACGCGTACGCTATTATCCAAAACGACAGCCTCAGACGGGCGATGAAACACGCCCTTGATACCCTGGGGTTTCATATCGCCAATCCTTTCAGCATCGAAGCGTTGATCGCGGCGTATGAAGATGGGGGAGCGTATACAAATGACCTGCTTGCGTATCTGCGCCAAAACAGGGAACTTTTGCTGCAAGAACTCACCGGCGATATCAAGGCGATCAAGCCTGAGGGAACATTTCTGTGCTGGCTGGACTGCCGGGGGTTAAAGCTTGATGACAAGGCGCTAAAAGAGTACTGGATCAATGACCTGGGTCTGGGATTAAACGCCGGGACCGAGTTTGGTGATGTGGGCAGCGGGTTTATGCGGCTTAATTTCGCCACTGCAAAAGCCAATCTGCAAACAGCGCTATCCAGAATACGCCGGGGGTAGGATGAGATGAGAGTTATCGGTATTATCACGGCTGTTTTTTTGCTAAGCGGATGCGGCGTACATGATTACAAACGTGTCATCCAGATAGCACAGGACCCCTCATCGCAGGCGGTGCGGGCCTTTGCTGCCGATAAAGCCGTGACGTACGCGGCCAACCCCGATGCCTTGCAAAACGATGTACAGCAGATCAAGCAAAACTACGAAAAACTTTTGGCCCATCTCACCGCCGCCGCGGCCGGTGAGTGGGGCGAGGAAAATGTCAAAACCCCGGGCAAAAAACAATACGTCAAATACACCCAGAATTATAAAAGCAGGGCGCGTATCGATTTTGACAGGGGCGTGGTAATCGTGGAAACCGTTGATGGCCAAAAACCAAAACAAAGCTTGCAAAAAGCGATCACTACAACGCTGCTGACACCCCAGGACCCGCGAAAAGTCGATCTGTACTCGGCAAAATCTGTTTCTCAAAGCGGCCGCCCGTTTTTAGCCGGCCAGGTGAAAGACCATGACAGTAAAACGGTATTGTATGAGTGGCGGGCAAACCGTTTTGCCAATTATCTGGTAGATACACAGATGCAACAACGCACGGAAAAAAATAAAACCATCCATTACGTCAATATCAAGATGGAAAAAAACGCGCCCGATCAAAGAGCGGCAAAATATAAAGCTTATGTCGACAAATACGCGCGCCAGTACGGCATCGACAGAGCGCTGGTGTATGCGATCATGAAAACCGAAAGCAGTTTCAATCCCTACGCGGTCAGTCATATTCCCGCTTACGGCTTGATGCAGATTGTGCCCACCACCGCCGGAGTTGACGCCAACGAGTTTATACGCGGCAGCAAGCGGCCCCCAAGCAGGGATTACCTGTTTGATCCGGCAAACAATATCCAGATGGGAACGGCGTATCTGCACATACTTTATGAGCGTTATCTTGATGAGGTGCACCATCCTTTGAACCAGGAGTACGCGGTCATAAGCGCGTACAATACGGGAGCGGGCAACGTGCTGCGCACCTTTGATCCAAACCGCAAAAAAGCGTTTGCCAAGATCAACAGGCTGCGGCCGCCCCAGCTGTATGACAAGCTGCGCAGAAAGCTGCCTTATGCCGAAACGAGGCGGTATCTGCATAAAGTAACCTCGGCGAAAAAAGAGTTTATAATCTATGAGGGATGATTTGCTCCAGACCCTGCAGGCGACTGTGACAAAAACGATCTTTGTCAAGGGCAGTTTCGCCATCTTTGCGACCAAGGAGGGTTTTAGCGCCAAGGGCGACATCATTGATGATACGCAGCAGCTTGTGGGCAAAAAGCTCACGCTGCACGGGCGGATGGTAGAAAGCCGGTACGGCAAAACCTTTCAGTTTTTCAGTTACGATTACGAACAAAGCAGGACAGAACTGTTTTATTTTCTTACTTCCGTGATTGAGGGCATCAGCGACAAGCTGGCCGAAAAGATTACGCAGCACTATCCTGACGGCGCGGCCTTTGACGAGGTGGTGCAAAACAATCCCGACAAGCTTTTGCAAATCCAGGGGCTTGGCAAAAAGCGGCTGGAAAAGATCGTGCGGGGGTGGCAGCAAAAGCAGCAGCTGCGCAGTTTGTGGGAGTTTTTGTCCGAATACGGCGTGACAAACAAGATGGTGTTGGATATATATGAAAATCTGGGCGAACAAAGTATCAACGTCATCAGACAAAACCCCTACGCCATTGCCGATATCAAAGGGGTGGGATTTAAAAAAGCCGACGCGCTTGCGATGCAGCTTGGCTTTGACCCGGGTGCAAAAAAGCGGCTGCAAAGCTGTATTTTGTACACCCTGCAGCG
>JBNJFE010000078.1:0-5680 GCA_051746505.1 Campylobacterota bacterium | reverse complement strand
ATATCACCGAGTCTGAGTTTAGATTTTTGCATTAGTCCTCTTTATCCAGTCTGTTTTCTTGAATCTGATTTAAAAGCTGCTGCAACTCTTCGTTGACTTTGGTATTGAGAAAATACCGCAGCAGCTGCGCGGCTTTTTGTTTTTGGTCGTTAAAGTACAGCGCTCTGGCATACAGCGAAAACACTTCCGGCTTACTTGGCTTGAGTTTATCTGCTTTTTTTGCCCACGTTATACTTTGTGCATACTCCTGCTTTTCATAAAACTGCGATGCGATCGCCAGCGCCGTTTGAAAATCGGGTCTTTTTTCATAAATCTCTATCTTTTCATCGATAGTTGGCGCTTTTTTGGTGCTGATCTGTATCGTCGCTTTGGGTTCTTTTGGCGGCTGCGCTTTTACGGCAGGGGTCTTATTGGCAGCAGGCTTTGGTGCGGGCTTTGGCTTTTGCTCTTTGCTGTTTGACTGCGTCTGTTTGTCAGAGGAGGCTGTCTCCTGTGTCCGGGGCAGGGTTTGTTTGTACAACTCATCGATTTCAAAGTTATACACCGGCTGGAGTTTGTGCGTTTTTGGCTTTCTGTCTTTGTCCTGTTCAGTCGGCTGTTTATTTGTGGCGTTGTCATCGCCCTGCTCCTGCGGGGGCTTTTTATTTTGCGTCTGCTGCTCTTGCTGCTCTTTTTGAGGCGGCTGTTTTGATACGTTCTGTTCTTTTTGGCCCGCCGGTTTTGCTGTGGTTCTTGCTTCAGGCTGCGCACTCTCATATAGCCAGACATATCCGCCGGCACCGGCCAGGGCGGCTAAAAGCAGTACCACCACCGCGTATCCGAGGTAACGCTTTTGGTAGTAGCGCTGACACCGTTTTTTAAGATCACTGTAACGTCTATGCATTTAACAACTCCGAATCGATCGCTGCCATGGTCACCAGACATTTGCCAAGCTTTGGTTCCGTGGCGATCTTGCTTTGGACTTCATAATCCATCAGCTCAAAGATACTGTGCACTATACGTTTGATTGCCCGAAAGTTGGCATCGGTAAATTTATGAATCAGATTCAGGGTTTTCCTATCAAAAAGCATCTGTAAATCGCCCATCTCATTAGCAAGCAGGGTCTGTTCGATATACTGTTTGACCTCATGCTTTCCTAAGGGGTTGAGATAAATCACTTTTTTGGATCTGGATTTAAAGTGCTTTTTGTTTAAAACGGCTTTTCCGTCTGTTTTATGCATCGCCATAACGATACAAAATGCTTTCGTATCGCTGAGCGTACGTAAAAACTCAACCTGATAGTCGCTTAAAAGCTGTGCCTCGTCGATAAAAACAATGTGTTCATTTTTCTGGGCAAGTTCAACCGCCCTCTTTTTTTTATCTTCTATCTCTTCAAGCTTTTGTCCGGGAAAAGAAGAGATAAATTTGTCCAGAAACTGATCATAGTCAAAAAACGGTGTATCAAACCACATGACCCGCTTTTGAAAGAAAAGATCGCGCAGCAGACTTTTTAAAAGAAATGTTTTCCCCACTCCGGGATCCCCAAGCAAAAATGTCAATTCGGTCGTATTATTTTTGATGATATCCATCAGGCTGCTTTTAGAACTCTCATATTCCAGCGATTCAAACCGTTTCTCAACATCGATTCTGTCTTCAAAAAGTTGTGCCGCCTGTATAAACTTTGTCGCCATTACTGATCCTTCTGATCGGCTTCAAAGATTTTTTCAAACTCATCCACACTCGGGGCGCTTTGAGTGCCGACGAATTTTGGCGTAAGGACAACGACAAGTTCTTTTTTTACTTCCCGTTTCGAATCGGTCCCAAAAAGCGCGCCAAACAGCGGGATATCTTTTAAAAGCGGAATACCTACCCGCTTGATGGAATCTTCATTTTCCATCAAACCGCCGATGATGACTTTACTGCCCTCTTTAACCTTGACCATCGAAGACATCTGCTTTATCTTGGTATCAGGCGGAAGGGTCCTGTCTTCGGCATCGTCTCCCGCACCTTGGTCACTCAGCGAAGAGATAACGGGCTGTACCGTAAGCATCACAAACCCCTCATCTGTCACCTGGGGCGTCACGCTTAGGGACACGCCCACAAAGAGCGAATCGGTAGTATATTCCTGCACGACCGAACCGCTGTCGTTGTTCATGGTCACATCCCCCGATTCGTAGCGGTAGTACAGCTGTTCCCCGACGTTGATGATGGCTGGCTGATTATTTAACGTCATGATTTTTGGGTTGGATACCACTTCCACATCGCCGTAATCATCTAAAAACTCAACAATTTTTTCAAGAGACACATTATAATTATACGCAAACGAAGAGGTCGTGGGCGCGTTATTGGACAAGTTGATATTGCCGTTTATCGCTCCGCTGCCGATCTCAAACAGCTGCGACCAGTCTACCCCGGTACTGCGTATGTCACTGTTGCTTACCTCCACGATCTTGGCTTCTATCATGATCTGCTTGTGCATCCGGGACAGTACGCCGTGGAGATACTTTTCGACTCTTTCAAGCTGTTTGGAAGTAGCCGATACCGTCAGTGATCCCGAATCCCTGTTAAGCATCGTATCGATGCGAGCATTGTCTTCAAAACTGTCCTGAGCTAGGATATTGCGCACTTCCTGCTCGATATTGTTCCAAAAGGCAAAATCGCTTTCATAGCTGATGCTGGTGGCATCGGAGCTGCTTCTGGTGTTTTCCCCGTCGCCTCCGTCGTCGTCGCCGGCACTGGAGGGACCGATATTGATACGCTTGGTCGAACTGCTCTTTCGCATCGTAAAATTAACGTAATCGATATGAAATGTCTGGGTTTTGATATAGGCCAGTCGCAGCAGCTTTTTATCCGGGTCGTACTCATGGTAAATATTGTTTTCTTTAAACAGCAGTTCAAACAGTTCACCCAGACTGAAATCCTGTGCGTGGATCATTCCGGCATCTTCCTGAAGCTTTTCCTTGACGCCTTTGTCTTCATACACCACGCTTATCTTGCACTCGTTTGAAATATTTTGCACAAGATCGATCAGGCGTATCTCAAAATCAGTCGCCGTTGAGAGGGTAAAGTAGCGATCCTCGCACTCTTTGGCACTTAAAGACAGAGTAAAAATCAGTGATAATAAAAGCGCTGTTTTTTTCATTGGTCTCTCTTTGTTTTTATTTGCATAAAGTTTTTATTTTTGTTTATGTTGAATGTCATGGTTTTGCCCCCTGTTGCAGCGATAACGTAGGGATCATCAACCCTTACTATAGCATAATCGGCGTAGGTGTCGCCTTGTTCGTACCACCTGCCGGCGATAAAGACTTTATTATTCATGATCGCCGTTGGTTCAAAAACACTTCTTTCTGCCTCCCCGGCCGACCTGTTTTGCTGCGCAGCTGCATTTTGGCTCTGTTGCCCGGATGGCTGGATCACAAAGGGATCGTATGCGGGGGCGACTGTCTTGTACTTGCCATACAGCCCCGCTTTTTGCACCATCGTTTCAAGGTTGTCTGCCCCGGCAAGATGTGCCGCGCAGATGCACGGGAGTAACAGCAGTTTTTTCACACATCCTCCTTGCCAAAGCGGTAGCTTACTTCAAACACAAGCTCCCCCTCTTCTATCCACACCGTATAACTTTGCAGTCCCAAAAGCGCGTCAAAAGCCAGCAGTTCGTGTATATACGTCATGATATCGGTATACTTCCCGCTTCCTTTTACCTCAATAATCTGCGCGCTTGCCTCCTGCTCCTGAGGCTGGATGCTGAGCACTTCACTCAGTTTCAGGTTTCTGGTTTTTGAACGCTTCATGAGCGTATCTAAAAAGAGACTGAGTTTGTCATCTTTGAACTGCGTGAACGCATACTTTGCAAAGATTGATTTTTGGGTCAAAAAATCGCTGCGCAGCTCTTCCAGACGGCTGTTCATCTCCAGCCTCTGCCGGGTGAGCTTATTTTTTTTGTTTTCAAAGGATTGGAGGTTGAGCTGTTGTATCTGCGTTTTGGTCTCTTGCAGCGTTGTTTGAAACTCGTTTTGTTTGTAAAAAAACGGCACGGAGAGAAAAAACACGACCAGCCCTACCCCGGCCAGCCCAAACAGGGCGTAAAAAAGCCATATTTTTTTATTGTCCAGATCTGAGTAAATATTTTGAAACCAGTCGATAACTTTTCTCATAATACGATCTTTACCCTGCTGTGATAGAGGGGGCGTTCGTGATAAATACGGTCGGTTTTAACACTTTCATACCCCAAAGCTAAAAATTCGCGCATCAGCACGGTCACTTTTTCCCTGCTGTCATAATCGGCGTAAACGGCCACTTCGTACCCATCATCCGTTTTGGCTACCGCACTGGCGTGCAAGCCTATTTTTTGCAAAAGCTGATCAAGATCACTGACAAACTTGATATCTTTTCTGTTGGCACGGTCCATATGCAGTACCTGTTCTACCTCATCGGCAAACGTTTTTTTGGCCGCGCTGAATTCATCCACCTTTTGCTGAACCTTTTCGATCTGCTTTTGCAAAGAGTTCACATCCGCGCTCAGAGCCTGCTGCTGCTTCTGCTTTGTCTGCAAAACCTGCTGCTGCTGCCCTATCTGCTCCCGAAGCTGTATATTTTGATAATGCAAAACCAGCGGATAGATGGAAGCCACGGCGGCCCCCGCGGCGGTGGCGTAGAGGCATTTTGCCAAAAAAGAGCGGGCAAAGGGGACTTTTCTTTCAAAAATAGAAAGATTTGGCAGCACGCTGTGGTGCAGCGTGGCATACCACGCCACGACGCAATCGGTCAAATCCATAGTCAGCGAACTGTGATGGACCTTGATCACTTCCCTGGTTGAAAGCACGTGGGCTTTGTCAAAAAGCAGTTCATTGATAAAGGTATCGATCCCCCGTATCCAGGCACCCTCACACTCTATAAAAATCCGGTCGGCACTTTCAAAGCTAAAGATATTTCGCGTATACATCACCGCGTCGTTGATTCGGTTGTACACGTTTTGCATCTGTGTCTGCACCGATTCAAAAAGTTCATCCTCTTCCTCGTCGTAGTAGCTTTGACTCAATCCCTTTGTGTGCAGCAGTTCGATGAATTTATCCACATCCACGCCGAGGTCATTATCGAGATTGGATGCCAAACGCTCAAGTGAGCTGATGTTTCGCGAGTAGATATACCTGCCTGCTTTGCACAAAGATACGAAGCTGTACTCTTTGCCAAGATGGACAAACACGTCGTTTTGCGGTTCCAGCTCATGGGTTTCGTACAACCCTTCATACGCGACATAAGGAACCGTAAGCGTATCAATATGTTTGGTTTTTTCAGCGACGGGACCAAAATCTTCTATGAGATCGTTTTGCTTGATAGCAAAGGCTTCGACCATGTTTTCGGTCTCTTCGATGTTTTGGTCTTTGACGATATAAGAGAATTTATAATCATCGGCGGCATTGAGCCCGGCTTCATCATACAGCTTCATCTCCACTTCGATGTCAAGCTCGTCTTTGGTTATGCTTTCAGGAACCTTGAAGCTGTGTGTGATCACTTTTCGCGGATCGACCACGCCGACGACGGAATGGCGCTTTATCTTCCCCTCAAGGGGTTCGCAAACATAATCCTGACAATAAAAAAGCTGTTTTTGCTGACTGATAAAAACTAAAGACAATGCCCCAACCTCACAATTAATTGTTTATTTTAACATAACCCGTGTAGGGAAAGACTGAAACCCGGACGT
>JBNJFE010000077.1:0-6044 GCA_051746505.1 Campylobacterota bacterium | reverse complement strand
CCTTCGATCTTTTCATTGATCCCGCCCACGGGCTGGATCTGGCCTCTTTGGTTGATGCTGCCTGTCACCCCGTATGACTGATCGATGGCACACCCGCTCAAAGAAGAAAGTATCGCAACCAACTCCGCAAGCGACGCGCTGTCACCGTCAACTTCGCCGTAGCTTTGCTCAAAACTGACAGAAGCTCTCATACTCAGCACGCTGTCTCTGGCGTATTTGTAGCCGATATACCCCGCAAGTGTCATGACGCCTTTGGAGTGAATCGATCCGCCTAAGTCCACCTGCCGCTGGATATCGACCACTTCGCCCTTACCCATGCGCGTCAGCGCCGTGATTTTGACCGGTTCGCCAAAGGCTTCTTTTCCCACGCTGACATAACTTAACCCGTTGACCTGGCCTAAAACGGCTCCCTGCAGGTCCAGCAGGATATCACCGCCGGCAATCGCGGCATATATCTCATCTTTGATCCTGCTTTCGCGGTGACTTGTATCGCTTCGGGCCTGCTTGACGTGCGTACTTTGTATCTGCGCGGCCCCGTCTGCCCTGGCCAAGTGGTTTGCAACCGTAAGCGTATCGCAAACCTCCGCGGCGTTTGTAGCGATGCGATCTCTCTGGCTGTCAGCCACCGCCTGAGACAGCAGCTGGGCCATGGCGTCTTTATCAAGGGGTACAAATCCTTTTTTATGCACAATAGAACTGACCATCGCGCAAAAAGCGTCTGCATTTTGCCGTGAAATGCTAACGTCCTCGTCAAAATCAGCGTGTATCTTAAAAAGTTTGCCAAACTCATCATCATACTCCAGCAGGGTATAATAAATCTGCCTGGAACCGATCAAAATAACTTTGATCTCTAAATCAACGGGTTGGGGCCGCAGCGTCTGGGCCGTGCTTAAGCCAAGTTCGTCGTTGATCGTATCGATACTGCACTGCTTTGTTTGCAGCATCCGCTTCAAACCTTCCCAGACATAGGGCGCAAAAAGCAGCTTCTGGGCATCCAGAATCAGATACCCGCCGTTTGCCCTGTGCAGCGATCCGGCCTTGATATGGGTAAAATCAGTCACCAAAGCCCCCATCTGCGAAGAATACTCCACCACGCCAAAAAGGTTGGTATAGGTGGGATTGTGCTCATAAACAACTGGCGGCTTTGAACTTCCGGCGTTATCGACTAAAACATTGACGCCGTATTCCTGCGTATCGCCCTGAGCGTCAAGGGTAAACAGCGTTTGTTCCTGCTGGGTATTTGGCATAAACTCCTGTACCCTGTCTTGCAAATCCTCTTTCACGCGCCGGATAAATTCACACAGTGGCAAAGAGGATTCATACCGCTTCAACAGCGGATCAAAGATTGTACCAAGCACCTTTTTCGCAAACGCCTGCTGCAGATCCCAAAGGTCCTCTTTTGCCCGGTTGTTAAAACCAAGGACTTCCGATGAAGCGGTATCGATCTGCTGTTTATAGCCCAAAATTTCGTTTCGAAGCTTCTCTTTTTGCGTATCGCTGAGGCGTTCGTACTCCTCTTTTGAAAGCACTTTTCCCTCTTTGTTCATCGGCGAAATGGTATACCCGTGGTCATCATAACTGACCAGCAGACCGTCTTTTTTTGCCTTTTTGACGATTTCAAAAAACAGATCCTCCTGCTTTTGCTGCGCCCACGCGTCGATATCTCTTTTTTTAAACAGATATTCTTTGGACTCAAATATCTCTTCTAAGCCCTCTACCGCTTTATGAACGCTTTGTTCCATCTCTTTGGCAAAGGCTTTTGCCTTTCCTGCGGGTAAAAAGATCGCCTGCGGACGGTCGGGGTCGTCAAAATTGTTGACATAGATCAGATCCCTGCGTTTGGCGTTTTCATGCAGGTTGCTGTTTAAAAACTCACGGGTATTGTAATGCTTTCCCACCCCGCTTGAGCCCGATACGTACAGGTGAAAATCATTAAACCCAAGCTGTAAAAAGCGCTCCATCGCCCCAAAGGCTCTTTGATGCAGCGGGTGAAAACTTTTTTTCTCATACGCGTGGGAATCTTTAATTACAAAAGCATCCTGCAGGCCCCGGAGTCTGCTGGGTTCAAGAGGTTGTGGCATAGGGCTGTCCTTTTTATATATCTATCTTTTCAATCAAATCTTTTGCCGGTTTTGCCAGGTAGTAGCCCTGGGCGTAATCGATGCCTAAACGCTTGACCGTGTCGTAAACGTCTTTTGAATGCACAAACTCCGCCACGGTCTTGATCTGCATCGATTTGGCAAAATCCACGATCGATTTTACCAAAACCCTGGCCTGTACGTCATAATCCACGATCTTTATAAGCGATCCGTCGATTTTCAGCCAGTTGGTATTCATACTGATGACATGGCCGAAGTTGGAATATCCGCTGCCAAAATCATCAATGGCAATACTGACGCCAAAGGTTTGCACCTTGGCCAAAAAGCGGTGTAACAATGCGTAATCATCAACTTCGTCATCTTCTAAAATTTCCAGGGTCAGCTTTTTGGCGTGCCTGCCGTAACCGTCGATAATCTTGATGATTTCTTCCTGATTGCCCGGGTCTTTGATCTCACTGAACGAGAGGTTGATCGAAAAGGCGCTGTCGGTGTGTTTGAATATTTCAAAACTTTTAATCAGCATGATCTTTGTAAGCTTGTTTAACAGCTTGGCTTCTTTGGCCGCGCCTATAAAGCTGGCCGGGTAGATGATGGAACCGTCACTGCGGTGCAGCCTGACGAGGGCTTCGTATTTGGTGATGGAGTTGTCTCTGAGATCGACAATGGGCTGAAAATGGGGGAAAAACCCGTTGTGTTCGATCCCCTCTTTTAACAGTTTGAGCGCGTTGATATTTTTTTGCACCAGCTGCGATTTGTCAAGATTTGGCGTGTACACCACTACCGAAGTATTGGGGTCTTTTTTGGCTTCTTTCAACGCCAGATCCGCCGTTTCCAGATAAGGCACAAGCGAACTGATCCCGACATAGAGATTCAGATCAATCACGTTGTCGCCGTACACAATGCCCCTGTTTTCAAAATATTCCAGCGCCGCAACGGCCATGGTAGAAGCTCTTGCGGTATTGTTTCCTTCAATAACCACGGCAAAATCATCCCCGCCGACCCGGTACAGTCTGGCGCCCCGGCACTCTATGGTACGCTGTTTTAACAAAGAAGCAAAGCTTTGCAGGACAAAATCCCCGGCTTTGAGGCCGTAAAAATCATTGATGCGCTTGAACTTTGAGATATTAAAAAGCACCAGCGTGAGTTTTTCATGTTCTGCCATCTGCCGATACAGCGCCGCGCGGTTGCCGATCTTGGTAAGATCATCAGTAACCAGGTTTTTTTGCAGCGTATTCTGGATGCGGCGCAGCTTATCTTTTTCCCTGTCGTTAAAATATATATAATACGCCACCACCCCGGCAAAAAGTAAAAACAGCCCCACCAGAAACTTCAGATACGCAAACAGGTTTTGCCTGTGCATGTGAGACTGGCGGTTGAGATTGGATACCAGCGTATCGACAACGGTTTTGACATGGGCTTTGCCCGCGGCGTCCACAGCTTTTTGAGGGGACTCTTCATAGGCTTTGGCAACCGCTGCCAACTCCTGCTGCAGCTGCTCGTAGCCAAACGCTTCTTTTGGCATTTCGCGCAGTTTTGTCTGCATCCGCTGCAGCTGCTGAACGTCGGCACTGCCTTGGCTGAGATCAAGCAGGAAGGTTTGGTAGTTTTCCTTGACCGATAATAGCGCCGTCACGATCTTTTCTTTTTGCGTTATCTTTCTGTCAGTCGTACTTTTGACATAGTACGCACTGTAGAGAACAAAAACCGTTAAGGCAAAAAGTAAAAGAAAGCTTAACTTACGCATATTTTTCCTATATCTTTTATTTTTTTTAGTTTATCTTACCCTCTTTTTATTAAAAATCACAAACTGCTTACGCTGTTGTGCAAAAACAGTGCTAAAAACGTAACAAGAATAAGTCCGGCGGCTTTGTTGTAAAAACGGTTTGCCAGCATAAAAACCAGTACGATTGTGACAAAGCCCATCATGACCAGATCATACATTTTCGATCCGATATCGGCGTCAATGGGCGCTATCAGCCCGGCAGCACCCAGCGCCACGGCGATGTTTGCCAGGTTGGAACCGATAATATTGCCTATAGCCATATCGGCTTTATCCTTTCTGGCCGCGGCGATACTGACAACCAGTTCGGGCAGACTGGTTCCAAGCGAAATCAAAAGCAGACCCACCAGCCACTGGCTCATCCCAAGACCAAGGGCGATGCTGCTGCCGCTTTGGACGGCGTAATGGGCTCCGCCTGTGACCATGACAAATCCCGCGATCAAAAGCGGCAAAACCCTGATCCATGAAAAAGGTTCGTTTTTCAGCTGCGTATCGATCTCCATATCCTCGGTGGAGATGTAGCTTGAGTGGATTTTTAAAAACCAGATATAAGCAGCCATCATCACCAGAAGCGCCACCGACTCAAAGCGCCCGATAAAGCTGTCAAAGACCACCAGAAACAGCAGCGCCGCAGGGATCACAAGCCACGCGCTGTCGTGTTTGAACAGGTCTCTTTGGGGATTGATTTTTTTTGCGACCAAAAAGGTCAAACCAAGCACAAGCGTAATATTCATGATATTGCTGCCAATCACGTTTGACAGCGCGATCTCGGGTTTGCCCTGCACACTCGCGCTTACGCTTGCCGCCATCTCCGGCAGGCTGGTTCCAAGCGCCACCAGCGTGGCCCCGATGACAAATTCGGGGATATTGTAGTAAAAAGCGATGCGCTCGCTTTGCCTGATGGCGATATCAGCCCCGTAAATCAGTACCGCAATCGCCGCGACAAAAACAATATAATCCAACTCTTCCCCCTACCCGTTTCGCACAAGCAGGCTGCTTGGCAGCCTGAATTGTTCAATGAGTTCGTGTTCTTTTTTGCGCATCTGCCCGCTGTCTGTTTCATGGTCAAAGCCAAGCAGGTGCAGCAGCCCGTGGATAAATAGCAGCGCGATCTCTTCTGAAAAACCGTGACCGTGCGCATCAGCAGCAGCCTGTGCGGTATCTGCCGAGATTACGATCGTGCCAAGGGGCAGGTGGCTATCTTGCTCAAGCGGAAAGCTGAGTACGTCGGTGGCTTTATCCCTGCCGCGGTACAACGCGTTGAGTTCGCGGATTCTTGAATCGGGACAGATTACGACTTCTATATCTTTTTTTGTTAAACTATCAGCAATATTTTGCAAAAGATCAAGATCGGGGTCGCTGCGGGTTGTGTTTTCCAGATCGATCACGGCGGAACCTTTTTTGCATAATTTTAACACATTTTAAGGTCTTTATGATGAAAAAACAGTCAGTTTGTATTATAAGCGGCGGTATGGACAGCGCAGTAAGCGCTCATATGGCCAAAAAAGAGGGCTTTGAAATCATCGGGCTGCATTTTAACTACGGCCAGCGCACCCAGGACAAAGAAAAAGCATGTTTTCACAAACTCTGCGATGATCTGAACGCAAGCAGGCGCTACGATCTGGACCTTGACTTTTTTTCCCAAATCGGGGCGTCTTCGCTTATTGACACGTCCATGGATATCCCCACCGACGGGCTGGATGAGGAGGTGCCCTCCACCTATGTTCCTTTTCGAAACGGCATCTTTCTTTCCATCGCCGCAGCAGTTGCGGAAAAACACGGCGCCGAAGCGATTCACATCGGGGTGGTCGCAGAAGACAGCAGCGGTTACCCCGACTGCACCGACAACTTCATCAAAGCCCAGCAAAGCGCGATCAATATCGGCACCAAGGAAGCCACACAGATTGAAATCCATATGCCCCTTGTGAGTATGAGCAAAAAGCTCATCGTCCAAAAGGCCAAAGCCCTGGGGGTCAACCTGGGCCATACCTGGAGCTGTTATCAAAACAGTGACAAAGCCTGCGGGGTGTGTGACAGCTGCCGCCTGCGCCTGAGAGGCTTCAACCAGGCCGCAGAACATGACCCCGTAGCATATGAAAAGCCTTCCGTGTGAGTATAAAAAATCTTCTCAAACGCCCCTATAACCTGCTTTTAAGCGCCCTGTT
>JBNJFE010000076.1:0-6105 GCA_051746505.1 Campylobacterota bacterium | reverse complement strand
TATCAATCATCACCGCCGCCACGCTGAGTGCGGAACCCACGATCAGCACGATCTGGTAGGGAAAACGCCGCTTGATTTCACCCATTCGCAAAAATCCCGCCGCCAGATACAGTGCCAAAACGATCAGCAACGCCTTGAACAGACTGAGAAAGCCAAAAGCGCCGGTAAGAACCGCACACAGAAACGAACCAAGCACCACCGCGCTTTGGGATTTGGTAAGACTTTTGCTTTTGTTGATATTTGAGAGGATATGAAAGTTTTTGGCGATATTGTCCCGGCCGTAAAAGTCGCTGCCCACCGCAAGCACCAGCGTATCGCCGACCTGCAGAGTCGCGCTGCCGATAGCACTGACATCCTCGCCGCCGCTTTTCATCGCAACGATTGCCGCGTCAAACTTTGAGCGAAAGTTGCTGTCTTTGACCTGCTGGCCGATCAGGCTGGATTCATTAGAGATGATCACTTCCACTAGGTTGGAACCAAGATCCATCTTTTCATCAGTGAGATTGAGGCCTTTGAATCTTTTGAGGATTTCAATCTGGGCGATATCGCCGCTAAAGATCAGTACGTCATCTTCGTAAATAATCTCTTTGGGGCTTACCGGCGCCAGAAAATGGCCGTCTCGTTTGATTTCGACCAAAAAGATCTCTTTGAGGTTTCTCAGCCCGTTTTCTTCGACGCTTTTGCCTACGAGCGAGCAGTTCTTGGCAACCCTAGTTTCGATAAACCAGTCTTTTGGCTTTGTCTGTTTGTTTTCATACGATGGCAGAAAGCGTGAGGCAAACAGCAGCGCTAATATCCCAAACACCGTGATTGCGGCCCCCACAAGAAAAAAGTCAAATATCTGCAGGCTGGGCAACCCCTCTTTGATGGCAAAAGAATTAACAATCAGGTTAGTTGAAGTACCAATCAGCGTCATCGTCCCCCCAAAGATCGCGCTGTAGCTAAGGGGAATAAGCAGCTTTGAGGGCTTGTGGTAGGCGTTGCTTTTGATCGTGGCGATAAGCGAAGCGACCACGGCGGTATTGTTTAAAAACGCCGACACCGCGGAGGTAAAAAAGCCAAGGCGCAGCAGGCTGGCGTAATACCCCGGGGTGATCAGCCTGTTTGAGAGGTCTTTGACAAAGGTGGTCTTTTCAATGGCCAGCGAGAGGATCAAAAGCAGCGCCAGGGTTAAAAGTGAATTGTTAACGTAGTTGCCCGCCCACTGCCCAAACTCCAGCAGTCCAAACAGATAATAACTACCCGCTACACCGGTAAAAACAAGCGCCGGGTCAAAGCGGTTTTGCACCAGCAGCGCCAAAAGCGCCAGCAGCGAAAACGCGACAAAAAGTTGTTCCATCAGATTTTTTTGCAGCCCCACTCTGGGTAAAATTCTCTGATATAGGCATTGAGCGCACATTCTGCTTCGCTGTAGCTTTTTTGCATTGTTTCGCCGCCTTCTTTGGCGCGTACTATCATACCCGCGGCCAGGGTGTTGTTGGAGTATTTGTCTACTACGATGAAACTGCCCGTGTAGCGGTTGTGAGCGTAAGGATCACACGCGATAGCACGGTCCAGATTCAGATCCACGCTTGCGATATCATTGAGTTGCAGTTTCTCAGCGTCTAGGTGATCAAAGGTGTTGATATCTTTTTTGTAATTGATTTGGCTGATACGTCCGTTCATTACCGACGTCGAGCGCTTAATGATATATTCGCTGTGCAGGTCCATGGGCGTTTCATCCATCCACACAAGCATCACTTCAAACTCGTCGCTGACGGTGGGTACCTCATCGCTTTTAACAATCATGTCGCCTCTGCTGATATCGATCTCATCGTCCAGCGTCAATGTTACCGCCATGGGACTAAAAGCCTGTTTGGCCGTGTGCAGGGCGTGCTCTTTGCCGTCGTTGTCCTGCGCAAAGGGCGGGATGATCTGCTTGATCCTGCTTTCTTTGCGCGAGGGCAGAACCGTGACCCGGTCTCCTGCATTGATCGTACCGCTTGCGATCGTGCCCGCAAACCCACGGAAATTAAGATGCGGCCGGTTCACGTACTGCACGGGCAGTCTGAAATGGCTTCCTGCCAGGGCATTGTCGGTAATAGGCGTGGTATCAAGCAGCTCCATCATCGGATCGCCTGCGTACCACGGCGTCTGCGGGCTGTTGCTTACGATATTGTCACCTTCCAGCGCCGAGATCGGGATGAACTGTGTCTGCAGCGAGTCGCCGCCTGGCAGTTTGTCTAAAACCTGCTGTTTGTAATCGCTTACGATTTGGGTAAAGCGGCTTTCATCATAATCTACTAGGTCCATCTTATTAACCGCGACGATGATGTTTTTGATCCCAAGCAAAGACACGATATAGCTGTGGCGCTTGGTCTGGGTCAGTACGCCCTGTCTGGCATCGATGAGGATCACGGCCAAATCCGCGGTACTGGCGCCGGTGGCCATATTTCTGGTGTACTGCTCATGGCCGGGGGTGTCGGCGATGATATACTTTCGCTTGTCGGTGCTGAAAAAGCGGTAAGCCACATCGATGGTAATGCCCTGCTCGCGCTCGCTGGCCAGGCCGTCAACCAGCAGTGCCAGATCGATCTTTTCACCGGTGGTGCCTGATTTTTTGCTGTCCTTTTCGATACTTGCCAGCTGGTCTTCAAAGATCATTTTGCTGTCAAACAAAAGCCTTCCGATAAGCGTACTCTTGCCGTCATCCACGCTGCCGCAGGTGATAAAACGCAGGATCTCTTTGTTTTCGTGTTCTTTTAAATACTCTTCAATGTTTTTTGCTATCAGATCGGATTGGTGTGCCATTAAAAATACCCCTCTTGTTTTTTCTTTTCCATGGACGCGGCTTCGTCGCTGTCTATGAGCCTGCCCTGACGTTCACTGGTGGTTGTCAGCAGCATCTCCTGGATGATTGCCGGAAGCGTATCGGCTTCGGAGTTGATCGCGCCTGTAAGCGGGTAGCACCCAAGCGTTCGAAAGCGTACGGTTTCGTTTTTGGCTTTGTCTCGCAACTCTTTTGGCATACGCTCATCATCGACCATGATCTTGGTACCGCCGTATTCCACGACCGGGCGCTTTTTGGCAAAGTACAGCGGTACGATCGGGATGCTTTCAAGATAGATGTACTGCCAGATATCAAGCTCGGTCCAGTTGCTAAGGGGAAAAACGCGGATACTTTCACCCTTTTTGTGGCGGCCGTTATAGATATTCCACAACTCCGGGCGCTGATTTTTGGGGTCCCAGCGGTGGTTTTTATCCCTGAATGAATAGATGCGTTCTTTGGCGCGGCTTTTTTCCTCATCCCGTCTGGCTCCGCCAAAGACCGCGTCAAAGCGGTACTTGTCAAGCATCTGTTTCAGCGCCTGTGTTTTCATGATATCGGTGTGCATCGCGCTGCCGTGTTCAAAGGGAGAGATATTCATCTGCTGCCCCTTTGGGTTGCTGTAGACGATCAGATCCATGCCCACCTCTTTGGCGCGGCGGTCGCGAAACTCGATCATCTCCTGAAACTTCCACGTGGTATCCACATGCACCAGCGAAAAAGGCGGATTGGCCGGGTAGAAGGCTTTTTGGGCCAGGTGCAGCATGACCGAGCTGTCTTTGCCGATGCTGTACAGCATGGCGGGGTTTTCAAACTCGGCGATCACTTCTCGTATGATATGGATCGCCTCAGCTTCAAGCTGCTTGAGATGGGTGAGTCGTTTTTCATCTATCATTGGCTGTTTCCTTTATATAGTTGTTGTCTGTGAGATAGTCTATGATTTGCGCGGCTGCGTCTTTGGGAGCAATCCCGTCATTTTTGATATGGACTTCGGCACTGTTTGGAGCTTCATAGGGGGCGTCCAGGCCGGTGAAGTTTTGGATTTGTCCGGCTCTGGCTTTTTTGTACAGCCCCTTGGGATCTCTGCTTTCACATACGTCCAAAGGCGTGTCGATAAAGATTTCGACAAATTCGCCGGGTTGCACCAACTCACGTACGCTTTGCCTGTCGGCTTTGTAAGGAGAGATAAACGCGCTGAGCACGATCAGACCGCTGTCGACAAAGAGTTTGGACACCTCCCCGATACGGCGGATGTTTTCTACGCGGCTCTTTGCATCAAAGCCCAGGTCTTTATTGAGACCGTGGCGGATATTGTCGCCATCAAGCAGGTACGTATGCACCCCGCTAGCAAAAAGCATCTGTTCCAGGGCGTTGGCCACGGTGGATTTGCCGCTGCCGCTAAGACCGGTAAACCAAAGCACGCAGGGCTTTTGACCAAGCTTTTCTACGCGGTCTTGTTTGGTGACGTGGTGGTCGTGCCAGGTGATGCTATTCATATCATGTCCTTTTGGGGTCAATTGTGATTTCACCAAAGAGTTCTGCGGCTTTTTGCAGCTCATTTTGGGTAAGCCTGGCCAGCTTTTGCACCAGCCTGGATTTGTCAACTGCTCTGATTTGCGTTAAAACCAGGTCCGAATCCTGCTGCAGTTTTTGTCGTTTACCTACTCTCATACGCAGCGGTTGCGCCTCATCAATTAACCGCGTACTTAAAGGGATAACAATCACTGTGGGATAATCACTTTGATTGAGCAGATCGTCTTGATAGATCAAAGCCGGACGGATTTTGCCCATCTCATTGTTTTTTTTGACGGGGTTGAGATTGACAAGCCATATTTCACCCCTGCAAACCGTCATCTGCAACCTCATCAAAATCTTTGAACTCTTTTTTGTCGATATCTTTTGTTTTTTCCACGGCCTGGAGGATCTTGCTTTGTTTTGTATTTTCTACATTTTGCGCATAGAACTCTATAGCTTCACGTATAACTTCGCTTTTTTTCTTGTGCAATGAGGTGGTTAAAGCATCCAGTCGTTTTTCCAGCTTGTCATCCAGACGGACAGTTGCGGTCATGAAGCTTCCTTTATGTATTTTTGTATTACGGTATTATATCGCATTTTTGTAAATTTTCAACAGCCATCACACCACCACGAAAAAAGGATTAAGCAGATCGGGTTTGTTGTAACGCAGGGGCTTAAGGTCACCGCTTCTTTGCAGGTACTTGTTCGCAGGAATGGTTTCATCGTAGATATAGGCTTCCCTGCCCGCTTCTTTGACCACGGCGTGTGCCGCCGCACTGTCCCACTCCATCGTTGGGGCCAGGCGGGGATAGATATCGGCGCTGCCCTCGGCGATCATGCACAGCTTTAATGAACTTCCGATGGAAGCAAGCGATACGCGAGATGTGTTACGAGCTATGTTTTCAATAAAAGATTCTGTTTGAGCCGAACGGTGCGATTTACTGGCTACGACACGTACTTCCTTTTTATAGTCATGGTTTTGCTTAAGCGGCAGTTTGTTTCCGTCTTTATACGCTCCCTCGTTCTTTTTGGCAAAGTACAGCTGCTCAAGTGCCGGCGCATAAACGACTCCCAGTACCGGTACGCTACCTTCGATAAGGGCGATATTGACCGTGAATTCACCGTTTTGCTTGATGAACTCTTTGGTCCCGTCAAGCGGGTCGATGCACCAGTAATACGCTCTGTCTTTTCTATCCTCGTAAGCTTCCTGTTTGTTTTCTTCGGACATGATGGGGATCTGAGGATACAGTGTTTGCAGCTTTGTACAGATGATCTCGTTGGCGGCTTTATCGGCTTTGGTCAGCGGCGAATCATCGCTTTTGGCTTCTACGTCAAAATCTCCGCTGCGGTAAATTCGCATGATTTCATCGCCTGCTTCTTTGGCTATGGAGTTAATCTTTTCTACATCGATAGTATCTAACAAAATTTGCAGCCTTTTTTGATGTATATTTTAGCAAAACGTAACTGCATTGGTTCTGAATGTATTTTTCATAACTTTCTATATTTAGTTTGTATTTTTAAGTTATTTTATTGTTATTTAAACTTTATTGTTATATAGTTAGTAAATATACTTTTAAAGGAGAAAACATGCTAAAAATTATCTCGATTGTACTGGCTCTGGCTTTGACGTTGAGCGCGGCTGTCAATATCAATACGGCCGAAGCTGAAAAACTCCAGGAGCTTCAAGGTATCGGTGAAGTAAAAGCTGAAAGGATTGTAGAATACAGAAAGCAAAACGGTCCGTTTGAGTCTGCGAGCCAATTGACTGAAGTCAAGGGGATCGG
>JBNJFE010000075.1:0-6114 GCA_051746505.1 Campylobacterota bacterium | reverse complement strand
GGGAGGTCTTTAAAAACCTCTTGCCCGTGCGGTGCGTTTTTTAAAACTGTCGTCAAATCCGTTCCGGCTGTATGCATACCTTCATGATCACCCTCTTGCCAAAGTCGGCTTTGGGTGACATCATACACAACCCCTTTGTATGCTATATACGCTTTGTTCCCGTTTTTGCCGTTGTGCTTTTGTAACTCATTAAGTGTCATGAAAGTATCCTCATAGATTTACAATTAAACCGCTTATGGGCATTATGCCTGCATCCGCTTAACACGCTTACAATCAGAAGAGCCCCTGCTACCAAGGTAACATATCTCATTTTATCGACTTTTTTTATTTTTGGGATTATACAAACCGCTGCACAAACGACTTGAGGCCACTTTCATCCATCGCGCCGGAAGTGGCCTCAACTTCTTTGGCGTTTTGAAATACCGCCAGTGCCGGGATACCCCGTATGCCAAAACCCGCACTTGCAAAGTAAAAGCATATAATTGTATAATTGAATCAAAAAGGACCCACCTATGGCATTAGGATTTATCGGACTTGGCAACTTAGGAAGCGCTATCGTAAAGCGCCTGCATGAACAGGGCAGAGAGCTTGTCGTTTACAACAGATCTACAGACAAAGCCCGCCAAAGCGGTTTTGCGTATGCTAAGACTCCAAAAGAGCTTGCCACGCAGTGCGATACGATCATGATCTGTCTTTTTGACTCAGGCGCGGTTGAAGAAGTGCTGCATAACGATGACGGACTGCTGGCTGCTGATATAAAGGGCAAAACGATCATCGACCTGAGCACGCACCACTTTGAAAAAGTCCCGGCTTTTCACGAAACCCTGGCCGCGCAGGGCGCGTCATATCTGGAATGCCCCGTATACGGCAGTGTCGGCCCCGCTTTAAAAGGAGTGCTCACCGTTGTTACCTCCGGCAAACAGGATGTCCATGAAAACAATCAAGCACTGTTAAGTGATATCGCCAATGATATTTTTCACCTGCCACAGCCCGGCGCGGCAACCAAAATGAAACTGATCAACAACCTCTGCCTTGGCTCCTTTATGGCCACTATCGCAGAGTGTACCGCCCTGGGAGAAGCGTGTGATATCGACAAATCAAAGCTGCTTGAAATCCTGGGTGCCGGCGGCGGGCAGTCGCTGGTGCTTTCGGCCAAGACCCAGAAACTGATCGAAGAGGATTTTGATCCCCATTTCTCAAACGCGGCGATCAATAAAGATTTGCACAACCTGCAGGATTTGGCATACAGTATGGACCGCCCGCTTTACAGCGCGGCCGTGCCAAAAGAGTTGTTTTCGCAGATGAAAAAAAAGGGTGAGGGCCAAAAGGATTTCAGCTCCATCTACAAGCTTTTCACCTGATTATTTTTTGCAAATTGGCCCGTAATCTCCCGGCGATCTGTGGGCAAACAGGTCGATTTCATACTCGCCTTTGACAAAGGTTTTACGCCTGCTTTTGCCCACATGCAGGGTATGGTCCCTGCTGCACACCTGCGCATCAAGCGCGAAGACGGCTTCGCCTTCAGGATTTATCAAAGCGCTTTTCCCAAAAAACTCATATCCTCCGCTATAGCCCACGCGGTTGACCCACAGACAGTGCACCCCGTTTTCAAACGCTCTGGCAGGCAGCAGCAGTTCATACAGTTTGTACGCCTGCACCGGTTCGTTTGTGGGAATAATGATCAAATCCGCCCCCTGCAGCGCGCAAACCCTCGCCGCTTCGCAAAAGCGCAGATCATAGCACAGGTTAAGGCCGATATTGATACCTTGTAATTCAAAATTGATAAATCCGAGGTCACCGCTGTCGCAAAAGCGGTCGCCGCCAAGACGGGGCAGATGGACTTTTCTGTATTTGACGCTTGTCTTGGCGCCAAAAAGTTCGACCGTGTTAAAAAGCTTTGTCCCCTCTTTTTCAAAGTAGCCAACCAGCGCGCAGATATTTTTGCGGCGGCACAGGTCATGCAGGCGCAAAAGAATAGCATCATCTGCAAAAAACGCGTTGGCGGCCACCTCCTGTCTGCTTGCATACACGTAGCCGCTGAGACAGGCTTCGGGGAAAACGACCAGATCACTGCCCCCGGCGGCGGCACGGGTGATCGCTTCTTGTATTTTGGTATAGTTTTTTTCTACGGCGTTTTCAGCAGGTGCCGTTTGGACGGTTGTAATTTTCATGAGCGTTATTGTATCTTAATCTCTTTGCAATGTTTTTTTAGTATCATTATCCATGAATACAAACAAAGGAGAAAAGCTTATGAAGAAATTAACACTGACTTTATCATTAGCCTGTGCCACGCTTTTTGCCAATGACGCGGTAATGCAGCAAGCCAAAGAAAGTATGCAGCAGCTTGGCAAATCACTCAAAACCGAGCTGAAAGCCAAGTTTAAAGAGGACCCAAGCGGTATCAAAGCGATCGAGTACTGTTCCAAACAAGCCCAGGATATCACCAAAGAGGTCAATGCCAAGCTTGATGAAGACGTCACGGTACGAAGAACGGCACTGAAATACAGAAACCAGGCCAATGAACCTACTATCCAGGATATAGAAGTGATGCGTCTTATGCGCTACAAGATTGAAGAAAACGGAGCCGATCCCAAAAAAGTGATGAAAACGGTAGAAACTGACGATAAATACTACGTATATAAAGCCTTAGCGGTAGGCAAACCCTGCCTCAAATGCCACGGCGATATCAGTAAGATGGATGATGAAATTCTTTCACGAATCGATAAACGTTTCCCCCACGACAAAGCAAGAAACTTTGCCAAAGGCGACTTCAGAGGCGCTATCGTAGCCGAGATCGAAAAGTAAACTACTTCTTTTCTCCCTTGCCCGCCAGCCAGTCAGGCTGGCCCAGGTGGGGATACTGCCTGCGAAACTCTTCATAATCAAATACAAACCGAAACCCTTCCATATACTCTTTGACGATGTGGTATGCTTTATTGATTTGGGCAAATTCTTCAGCGTCGCCGCCCAGATCGGGATGGTGTTTTTTGGAAAGCTGCTTGTATTCGCGTTTAAGATCAGCCTGCGAGCTGCGTGAGAGCAGGCCAAGCTTTTGCACGGCCCACTGCAGCTGCTCGTAATCCATGGGAGATTATTTATTCTTTTTCTGCGCTCTTTTGCGCTGGTTTGGATCCAGGATTTTTTTGCGGATACGGATATTTTTGGGTGTTACTTCCACAAGTTCGTCATCTTCGATCCACTCAAGCGCGCGTTCTAAGTTCATATCCTGAGGCGGCACGAGTTTGACAGCGTCATCGTTGCCGGCTGATCGCATATTGGTCAACTGCTTTCCTTTGAGCGGATTGACTTCAAGATCACCCGCTCTGGCGTTTTCACCGATAACCATGCCCGCATACACCTTGGTCTGCGCGCCGACAAAAAGTATACCCCGATCTTGCAGATTAAACAGCGAGTACGCGATGGTGTCGCCGTTTTCTTTTGAAACAAGCGCGCCTTTGCTTCTGCTTTCCACACCGCCAACAAACGCGCGGTACTCCAAAAAGGAGTGGTTCATCACGCCCTCGCCTTTGCTGTCGGTAAGAAATTCGCTTCGAAAGCCGATCAAACCTCGCGCGGGAATTTCAAACTCCACTCTCTGGGTGCCGTCTGGCATCGTGGTCATTCCCTGCATATTGGCTTTTCTTTTGCCCAGTTTTTCGATCACGCTGCCGCTGTACTCTTCGGGTACGTCGATGACAAGGTGTTCATAGGGTTCCATTTTCACGCCGCCAACTTCTTTGATAACGACTTCGGGACGGGAAATGTTAAACTCAAAATCCTCCCGGCGCATATTTTCAGCCAGGATCGCAATCTGCAACTCCCCGCGGCCGGAGACTTTAAACGTCCCCTCTTCCAACACTTCAAGCGTCATGGCGATATTGGTTTCCATCTCTTTTTCAAGACGATCTTTGAGCTTGTTGGAGGTGACATGCTTGCCCTCCAACCCCGCAAGCGGCGAATCGTTGGCGCTAAAAACGACTGAGAGGGTGGGTTCTTCGATGTGCAGCGGATCAAGTGGCATAGGGTTGTCTTTGTCCACCAGGCTGTCGCCCACGTCGATATCGTCAAAGCCCGCGATCGCGCAGATGTCGCCGCAGCCGGCTTCATCGATTTCGATCTTTTCAAGGCCTAGAAAGCCGATTAGCTTTCGCACGCGGCCTTTGACTTTTTCGCCGTCAGCTTTTGCCAGCAAGACTTCCTGGTTTTTCTTGATTGATCCGTTAAAGATTCGCGTTACCCCGATACGGCCTACGTAGTTGTCGTAATCTAGCGTAAACACCTGTGCCTGGGTATGGTTTTCCTCGCTGCCGGTAGGGCTTGGAACGTGGTCTAAAATCATGTTAAAAAGCGGAGTCATATTTTTTTCTTCATCGCCCACCTCATCCACGGCAAACCCGTTGATCGCCGAAGCGTACACGATGGGAAAATCCAGCTGGTCGTCGTTGGCGTCCAGTGCCACAAGCAGGTCAAAGACTTCATCGACCACGCGCTCGGGATCGGCTGCTGGCTTATCGACCTTGTTGACCACTACGATGGGGCAAAGCCCGAGACTGAGCGCTTTTTTCAGCACGAATTTGGTCTGGGGCATAACGCCTTCCTGGGCGTCGACTAAAAGTAATACGCCGTCCACCATCTTTAAAACCCGCTCGACTTCGCCGCCAAAATCGGCGTGGCCGGGGGTATCGATAATGTTGATCTTGTGATCGCCGTAGTTGATGGCGGTGTTTTTAGAAAGGATCGTAATCCCTCTTTCTTTTTCGATGTCGTCGCTGTCCATCATCCGGTCAGCGACTTCAGCGCGCTCGTCAAAAGTACCTGACTGCTTTAACAGTTCGTCAACGAGTGTTGTCTTACCGTGATCGACGTGAGCGATAACGGCTATATTCTTTTTATTCATTGGTATCCTAATGCATGTGTATTTTTAGGTGATTATATCAAAAAAATACAATTATTGACTTTTATCTCTTTTTAGCCCGGATTTTGCTATGATTGACAAAAGCAAAAAGGGACAATGATGGATTTGATGCAGATACTGGCAGCCTGCGGGATCGGACTGGAAGCTTTTGGGGTTTTTGTGGTCGTAATCGGCTCGTTTTACGCAACCTTTACCTACCTCAAAACGTTTCGCCACATAGAACACGAAATCGCCTACAAAACCTACCGAAGACAACTTGGCAGGGCTATTATGCTGGGTCTTGAATTTTTAATCGCAGGTGATATCATTCGAACCGTCATCGTCCATACTTCCCTGGAAAACGTCGCCGTTTTGGCACTGATTATTTTGCTTCGTACCTTTTTAAGCATTACGCTGCACCTGGAAGTCGAAGGCCGCTGGCCGTGGGAAAAAGAACCAAAATAAAGGAACCATATGGCTTTTACACGCGCTGTTTTATTTGCTTTTACAGCACTGATCTTTGTAACCTCATGCAGCAAAGCACCCATCACGCAGCGGGACAGATTCATCATCGTCAGTCCCGCCCAGGAGATCAACATGGGCAAAGATGCTTCTGCAAAAATCATCAAGGAAAACAAAAACAAGCTTGATCAAAACAGCACAATGGACCAGCAGGTACGCACAACGGGCAAACAGATAGCAGCCGTGGCTGACCAATACGTCAAAAACGCCGGGCTTCCTGCTTTTGAATGGGAGTTTCATACCATCAACAAACCTGATACCATCAACGCCTTTTGCCTGCCCGGAGGGAAAGTCTTTGTCTATACCGGCATAGGAAAAGCGGCCAAAAATGAAGCGCAGCTGGCAACGGTGATGGCCCATGAGATCGCCCACGCTATCGCCAGACACGGGGCGGAACGTTTCAGCAGCGCCATACTCGTGCAGGCAGGCGCGTTTCTTACGATAAAAGCAGCTTCAGACAACGAAGTGTCACCTGCTAAGATGCGCGCGATCAATATCGCGTACGGCATCGGTTCGGGCCTTGGGATGCTCAGCCACAGCAGGACCCAGGAAAACGAAGCCGATACGATCGGCTTGATGATCATGGCCAAAGCCGGCTACGATCCGCGGGCGGCTTTGGATTTTTGGGAAAATATGCAAAAGCAGAACCAAACCCGAAAACTGGAGTTTTTATCCACCCATCCGCTGCCAAAAAGCAG
>JBNJFE010000074.1:0-6365 GCA_051746505.1 Campylobacterota bacterium | reverse complement strand
TTACTCTTTGTCTCTTGAAAGCTTTGAAACCAGGATGTAAAACAGCGGGACAAAGATGATGGCGATAAACGTAGCGCCAAGCATCCCCCCGATGACGCCGGTACCGATGGAGTGGCGGCTTGCCGCGCCCGCGCCGCTGCTGATGGCAAGGGGGATAACGCCCAGCGTAAAGGCCAGTGAAGTCATGATAATAGGCCGCAGTCTGATCTTGGCCGCCTCAACCGCCGCTTCTTTGAGCGCGATGCCCTGAGAGCGTTTTTGCTGGGCAAATTCTACGATCAAGATCGCGTTTTTGGCCGCCAGACCCGCAAGAACCAGCAGACCGACCTGGAAATAGATGTCATTATCCAGGCCTCGCAGGTTGGTCGCGACCACCGCGCCAAAGATCGAAAAGGGCACGGCCATAATGACTGAAATAGGCATCATCCATCTGCCGTACTGTGCTGCCAGGATCAAAAACAGTAGAACAATACCAAAGATAAAAGCCATGGTCGAATTGCTTGAAACCTGCTTTTGCTGATACGCCGTACCGATCCAGCTGACGGTGTAGCCCTGGGGCAGCACCTCATTGGCGATATTTTCAATCGCGTCCAGCGCTTCGCCCGAACTGTATCCCGCAGCAGGCTGGCCTGAGATCTTGGCCGCTTCAAAAAGGTTGAACCGCTCAGCCAAATCCGTACCCACGATCTGCTCTACATCCACCAGTGACGAGACCGGAATCATTTGGCCGTTGCCGTTTTTGACAAAGATCTCTTTGAGGCTTTCGGGACTTTCTCTGTACTGCCCCTTGGCCTGGACGTTGACCTGGTACGTTCTGCCGTACAGGTTGAAATCGTTGACGTAATAGCTGCCAAGGGTGGCATTAAGCGTCTGGTAAATATTGGATATGTCCACGCCTTTGGCTTTGGCTTTGGCCGTATCGACCGTGACGCTGTATTTTGGCACGTTGATCGACAAGGAGGTGCGCATACCCGTCAGTATCTCGTTTTCGCGGGCTTTTTGCAAAATACTCTGTACATGCTTGTTAAGCATCTTGATATCTTCGCCGCTTCTGTTTTGCACATACATTTCAAAACCGCCCGAGACGCTCATACCCATGATCGGAGGCGGAAGCACGGCAAAGGAAACGCCTTCGCTGGTGCCGCCCATAGCCTGCTTGCTAAACTGATCGGCCAGGTACTGCGCACTGTTTTGGTAGCCGGGCCGCTGATCCCAGTCTTTGAGCTTGATCACGGTGGCGGCGGTGTGGCTTCTTTGGGTGAAGCCGGTGGTAAAATCCAAGCCGTTTAACGTGATGATATTGTCCACGTTGTCGTTTTTGTTTAAAATAGCGTTGATCTCATCGGTCAGCTGCTGCGTGCGGTCCAGGGAAGAGGAGGGCGGATTGAAACTGAACATAAAGATCGTCCCCTTGTCCTCTTTTGGCACAAGTCCGGTTTTCAGGGAAGTAAACATATCATATGACACGTAAATAAGCCCGCCAAAGAGCAGCATACTGATAAAGCCGTAGCGGATACTGAGCTGCACGGCTTTGCTGTAGCCTTTGGTCGCTTTTTCAAAAAAGGCGTTAAAGAGTTTGAAAAAGCCGCCGGGTTTTTTCGTTTCGGGCTTGAGCATGGTCGCACACAGCGCGGGAGTAAGCGTCAAAGCGACAAAGCCTGAAATAATAAGCGAAATAACGATGGTCACGGCAAACTGTTTGTACATCTCCCCGCTAAGACCGCCCATGAACGCCACGGGAATAAATACCGCTGAGAGCACCAGTACGATCGCGATCAGCGCGCTTTGGACCTCCTTCATCGCCGTAAAAGCCGCTTCTTTTGGCTTCATGCCCTCCTGCAGGTGGCGCTGGACGTTTTCAATAACGATGATGGCGTCATCGACGACGATCCCGATGGAAAGCACCAGCCCAAACAGCGTGAGCAGGTTGATACTAAAGCCAAGGGCGTACATCCCGGCAAAGGCGCCGATGATGGATACGGGTACGGCCAAAACGGGGATCAGCGTCGCTCTCCAGTTTTGCAAAAACAGGTAGATGATGGCAATGACGAGGATGATTGCTTCAATAAACGTCTTTGCCACCTCTTTAATGGAGATATCGACAAACTCGGTACTGTCATAGGGGACTTCATACCCTACGCCTTCAGGGAAGTTGGTAGCGGCTTCTTCCAGGGTTTTGTTGACGGCTTTGGCCGTTTGCAGCGCGTTGGCCCCGCTTTGTAAAAACACGCCGATGGGGATGGCGGGGTTGTTGTTGAGTTCGGTGGCCACGCTGTAGTTTTGCGCGCCCAGTTCGATGGTGGCTACATCGTTTAAGCGCAGCGAACTGCCGTCTTCGTTGGTTTTAAGCATGATTTGGCCAAACTCTTCTGGTTTGTCAAGACGTTTTTGCGTTTCGATGGTATAGGTAAACATCTTTTTATCTTCCAGTGGCTGGGCTGCGAATTTGCCCGCGGCGTACTGGCGGTTTTGTTCCTCTATGGCACCGATGACTTCATTGGTGGAGAGGTCGTGCTTGGCCAGTTTTTGCGGATCGATCCACACGCGCATGGCGTATTCTTTGCCGCCAAAAACGGTCGCGCCGCCCACACCCGGGATGCGTTTGAGATCTTCGGCGATATTAAGCAGCGCGTAGTTGGCCAGGTACTTTAAATCTCTTTGATCGTCGGGGGAGTACAGCGTAATAAACTGCAGTACGCTGGGGGAGCGCTCCCGAACCGTCACGCCCTGGCGCTGTACGGCCTGGGGCAGGTTGGATAGGGCCGCCTGGACGCGGTTGTTGACATCAATCTTGGCCGCGTCGGGGTCTTTGCCCACTTCAAAAAAGACGTTGATACTTACCTGTCCGCTGTCTTCGGCTACGGAGTTCATATAGATCATATCGTTAACGCCGTTGATGGACTCTTCCAGCGGAGCCGCGACGGTTTCAGACAGCGTCTGCGCACCGGCACCCGGATAAGCGGCGTTGACGATAATCTGGGGCGGGATAACTCTTGGATACTGCTGCACCGGCAGGTTGATCATCGCCGCCAGCCCCGCCAGTACGATTATGATCGAAGCGACGGCCGAAAAGACCGGACGTTTGATAAAAAATGCTGAAAACATGGATTATTTGCTCCCTGCTATTTGGACTTTGCTTTTTGGCCGGAGTTTGGCCAGATTGGTCAGGATAACCTTGTCACCGGGCTTGACGCCGCTTTTGACAACCAGCCCGGCATCGGTGAGGATCCCCGTTTGTACCGGTACCATCTGTGCCGTGCCCTCTTTGACTACGTAGACAAAGTTGCCCTTAGGTGTCTTTAAAAGCGCTTTTTGGGGGATGATGTTGACATCTTCAAGTTTGAGCCCTTCAATGACGACTTTCGTAAACTCACCAAGCAGGATTTTACCCTGCTTGTTTTCAAATCTGGCCCGAAGGGGCAGGGTGTCGGTATTGCCGTCGATGGAAGCGGCGATATAATCGATGGTGCCTTTTTGGGCGGGCAGGTGTTTTAAAGAGATTTGTACCTTGTTATTTTTGATCTGGTCCAGATAGCTGAGAACGTCCTGCTGTGGCAGTGAAAAGTGCGCGTAGACGGGGTTTATGGCTGTGATGTCGACCAGGTCGGTATTGCCCCCGCTGCTGCCTACGATGCTGCCCACATCCTGCAGTTTTGTTCCCGCCTGTCCGGTGATGGGAGCTGTGACTGTGGTGTAGTCATACTCGATTTTAGCCTGTCGCAACGCGGATTGGCTCTCAGCCAGGGCCGCTTTGGCGTCTTCATACGCAAAAACGTACGAATCATAATCCTGGTCGCTGATAGAATCAGAACCGTGTAAAGACTTGGCGCGTTTGAAATCTTTTTTCGCCTTTTCAAAGGCTGCCCGGGCTTTTTGCGTAGCCGCTTGCGCTTTTTGCACCCTTGTTTCATATACGTCTTGTTCTATGGTATACAGCAGCTGCCCTTTTTTGACGATATCGCCTTCATTGAAATGTTTGGCAACCAGTTCGCCGCCCACACGGGCCGGGACGGTGACCTTGGCGTAGGGTTTGATCACGGCTGAGTAGGTTTTATCGATGGTGGTTTCTTTTTGTTTGACTTCAAAAACTTGCACCGGCATCGGCGGGCGCTCCTGCTCTTTGGCGCTGCCGGCCTGTTTTTGGCTGTTGTCCTGCTGCGAACACCCTGTCAGCGCCAGGGCCAGGATTGCGGCGGTTATAATTGTTTTATTCATTGGATATACTCCTTCATCGGTTTGCCTCCGTGATAGAGCAGGAGGGCTTTTTTGATTTCAAATGCATTCAGCGCGCTTTGCAGGCTGCTTTGGGCTTGAACCTGTTCGCTGAGAGCCTGCAGGTAGGATACGTTGTTGACCAGGCCGTTTTCGTATTTGGACTTGATGACATCGTAAGCTTCTCTGGCTGCTTTAAGCCCCTCTTTGGCCGAATCGATCTGCAGTTTGGCTATCGCGTAGCCTCTTTTTGCAAGGGCAAGATCGGTATCTGCTTTTTGTTTTTGGTACCGGGTTTGCAGCTTAGAAGCCAGGTAGCGTTTGTGTTTGGCTTCATAACTTTTTTGTGTTTGTCCAAAATCAAAAATATTCCACCGCAGATTGAGTGAAAGGATGTTTTGGCTGTCATAATCGCTTTCATACGCGGCGTTGTCGTAATCGTTTTCATAATAGCTAAACCTGTTTTCAAGCGTCAGTTGTGGCATGTAGCCGCTTTTTTCCATCTGCGCTTCGTATCTGGCGGCTTTGCTTTGCAGCTGCATAGCTTGTATATCGGCGCGGTCAGCGCTTTTTGGGTTTGCATAGGCAATAGCGCTGCCGCTGTCTATAGTGACCTTGCGGCCTGTTAAGTAGCCCAGATTGTGGAGGATGGTTTGCATATCCAACTCTATCTGGTGCAGGTTGAGCTTGGCGCTTTGGACGTTAGAGATAATCTTTTGCAATTCATCCTGCGTAGCCGTCCCCGCCTCCAGCATAGAGGTGATGCGCTTTTTCTGCGCCTGCAGCTGTTTGATCTGCTGCTGCGTGGCTTCTTTTTGGCCAAGCAGGGAGTTGTAATTGAAATAATGGCGGATCACTTCCAAAGCGGTAGCGTCTTTTTGCGCTTGGGTACTTTTTTGAGACGCTTTGATATTTTGTTCGTAACTGCTGTACAGATCATCTTTTTTGCCGCCGTCATAAAGGCTGTAGGTAGCCTCTACGTACGCGCTGGCGCTCTTTTTTGGCGTAGCGGCGGTTTCTTCCTTGGCCGTGGCGTAGCTGGCACCGATGTTGATCTGGGGAAGGTAGCCGCTTTGGGCGCTTTCGTATTCTTGCTGCAGGGCTTGTTGCTGTTGCTGCATTGCCTGGATGTTTTTGTTGTTCTGGGCCAGATCGATGAGTTCTTCCAGGGTCTGGGCAAACAGCAAAAACGGAAAGGCAAGCACTAATATCTGTTTCATCGTCCCGTCCTTGTATGAATATAATCAACGTAATTTTACCAGTACAAACTTAAAACTATCTTTCTGGAAAGATAAATGAAATACATATGCTATAATAACGGTTATGGATAAAAAATATATTGAACACTTTTTTCAAACCACCGCCAAAATGCCCCAATATGAAGTATTTGGGATCTTTTTGCCTATAGCGTTGATTCACAAGCACTCTTTTCATGAAAGTGAAAAGATGCTCAAACAGCGTTATGACCTGCTGCATTCGGATGTGGACGTACTGGCCGCGCTGTTTTTCAACGGCAAACAGATGCTGCCTACCGATCTGTACAAAGCCACGCTGTTTTCTTCCGGCGGTATGACCAAGGTATTAAAAAAGCTGCAAAACCGGGGCTATATCTTCAGGCAAAGCGATCCGGACGACAAGCGAAACAAGCTGGTCTGTTTAGAAGCAAGCGGCGAAGAGGTCGTACAAGAGTGTATCCGGGATTTGACTGCGATTAAAGAAAAAAGTTTGGAAAGTTTAAACGATGAGGAAAAAGAGCAGCTCAAAACGCTGCTGGCGAAATTGACCTGCTCTTTGTTTTGAGTTATTTGACGATGTAATCAGCGATCGCTTCGATCTGTTCTTTGTTCAGGGTTGCAACCTGACCCATCATCATACTCTTCATCGCGCCGCCGTAGGTGCCGTCTTTATACCCCTGCATCGCCGCTACGAAATCTTCCTTGCTCATGTCTTTGATGACTTTGCTCTTGCCAAGAGCGACTTTTTCTCCGTTGGCACCGTGGCACGCGGCGCATTTACCGTAAAGGGCTTCCCCGTCTGCCGCAAACGAAGCGGTTGTAAAAAGTGCGGCTGTCAGGGCTGCAAATATTGTTTTTTTCATGATCTGTCCTTTTTTTGTTATATATCTAAATTATAGTAATTTTTACTTTTGATTA
>JBNJFE010000073.1:0-6367 GCA_051746505.1 Campylobacterota bacterium | reverse complement strand
CCGTCTAAGGGTTTGGCGTCCCATCTTCTTTGGTTTTTGGTAAACAGCGCAAACGCTTTGGCTCCGATGGCCTGGGCGTTTTTTGGCGCGTTGTATACGCCTCCGCTGGCGCTGACATGGGCTCCGACGTATTTCATTGAACATTCTCCTTATTGCATATATCGTATCTGTATCAAAATATTATTTTTTTTATCGGCAAATCGTATCTGCTTTTTGTTAACGGTGTAGATTATATCATAGTGATAACTGCTGATTTTTTGTGAAAATCCCTCTGCCTCGGCGGTCCTGTTTTTGCCCCCGGCAACCGGCTTTGCCCGAAAGATGTTTTCCAGAAGTCCGGGCGGATATTTGGGATGGAGGTATTTGTCGTTAAAGTGTTTTGGTTTGAAACACGCATTGTTAATACAGATATTTCGGTTGATTTTGAGGGTAAAAACGGGGGTTGCCATATTATAAATCTGCGCCTGGATGCGCGAACTGTTTTTAGCAATAAACCCCATATCGCTGTAGCGCAGTTTGGGTGTTTTCAGTACGATGTGCGCGCTTGATTTTTCCGTAAAATTTTTATCGGCGCATCCGGTAAACAGCAGAGATAAAACCATAACCGCAGATAATATGAACCTTTGACGCAAAACAGTTTCCTTTTTTATGAAATTATATCATTTTTAATGTTTATTTAAGTTAAAATAGGTATAATTTCGTTACTTTTTTAAACGGCCCCTTCGTCTAGCGGTTAGGACTCATGGTTTTCATCCATGCAACAGGAGTTCGATTCTCCTAGGGGTCACCATTATAAAAGTATATTCATTTACAAGTCTGTGGCCCCTTCGTCTAGCGGTTAGGACTCATGGTTTTCATCCATGCAACAGGAGTTCGATTCTCCTAGGGGTCACCACTTACTTTCCACAATCACTCAATCAAACAACGTTTTTTCCAACGCCTTTATCCGTACGCTTTTTCTGTGAATCCGGCAGTATCCGTGCTTTTGTATCGCCGCGACGTGTTTTTGCGTGATATAACCTTTGTGGCCTTCAAACCCGTAGTCCGGATATGTCCGGGCAGCTTTGAGCATATAACGGTCTCTGGTGACTTTGGCCAGGATACTGGCCGCGGCGATATTGGTATCTTTCAAATCGCCTTTGACCAGCGTTTCAATACCCTCTACGCCAAAACAGCTGCTGCCGTCAAAAAGATAGGTATTGGCTTGTATATTTTGCATGATTGCTTTTAAGCCCATAGCTATCGCTTTGGATAACCCTTTTTCATCGATAGTCTCATTGCTTATGGATTCTATGTGATAGGTAGCGTTTGCGGTGATTTGGTCAAAAAGAAGTTCCCGTTTTTTGGCGGTGAGTTTTTTGGAGTCTGTGACACCTTTTATATTAGTGCGCAATATAGCGCCTGCCACCACCAGAGGACCCGCCACGGGCCCTCTGCCGGCTTCGTCGATACCGCAGATTAGCAAGAGTAGGTAGAGATATACTCAAACGCCGTCGGTCTTGCCTCATCGGGCCAAACCTGCGTTGAGAATTTGTAATCTTTGTACGTATTGATAAAGCGGTCAGTCATAACCGGTTTCAAGAAATCATTATCACGGATCAGCGCCTCAAGCGAACCTCGCAAGGTATGGGGCAGCTGAGGAATGCCTTTTTCACGGATTTCATCAAGCGTGAGTTCAAACAGGTCCTCATCCATCGGGCCGGTTGGATCGTATTCGTTTTTGATCCCGTCAAGACCTGCAAGCAGCATCGCACTGAAAGCAAGGTAAGGACACGCCGAAGAATCGGGAAAACGCATTTCGATTCTTGTCGCTGCTTCGCCGGCGCCATAGGGAATACGACAACTTGCCGATCTGTTTTGGCTGGAATACGTCAAAATGCAGGGCGCTTCAAACCCGGGAACCAAACGCTTGTACGAGTTGGTACTTGGGTTGGTAAAAGCCGCTACGGCTCTGGCGTGTTTGAAAATACCGCCGATATAGTGTGTTGCCATCTTGCTTAAGTTGGCGTAATTGCCTTCTTCGTAAAAGAGGTTTTTACCGTCTTTCCAGATAGACTGGTGAACGTGCATCCCGTTGCCGTTGTCGCCAAAGAGGGGTTTTGGCATGAACGTAGCCGTTTTGCCGTTTAAGTGCGCGATCATTTTCACCACGTATTTATACTTTTGCACATTATCGGCTGCTTCAATCATCGTACCGAATTTGATACCGATCTCGCCCTGAGCCTGTGCCACTTCGTGGTGTCCAAGCATTACTTCCAAACCGACCTCTTCAAGCACCTGCATAATCTCGGCTCTGAGATCGACCATGGAATCAGTGGGCGCTACCGGGAAATACCCGCCTTTGGTACCGGGTCTGTGGGCCATATTGCCAAATTCGTAATCGGTATCGCTGCTCCACTCGCCCTCTTCTGAGTCAACTCTGAAGTACGCGCTGTTGGTATCGTCTCTGAACCGAACGTCATCAAAGATGAAAAATTCGTTTTCGGGACCAAAATACGCCACATCGCCAAGACCGATCTCGTCAAGGTGCGCAAGCGCTTTTTTGGCGATACTTCGCGGGCATTTTTCATACAGTTCGTTTTTATAAATATCGTATACGTCACAAAAGACGATAATGGTCGGATCAGCCGTGAAAGGATCTAAAAACGCAGACTCAACATCAGGCTTTAAAATCATGTCCGATTTATTAATCGGCTGCCACGCATCCACACTTGAACCGTCAAAAGGCATACCGCTTTCAAGGATGCCCTCGTCAACGGCACTCATTCTGTAACTGATATGGTGCCACGCACCTTTAATGTCGGTGAATCTGAAATCCACAAACTCCACTTCGTTTTCCTGGCAGTATTTAAAAAACTCATCTACACTGTTTACAAATTTACCCATTTTGTTTTCTCCTCATGTTTTTTTCTGTCAATAATTCTATCACAACTTTCCTGCAGTCTAAATACCGGGGATGGTTAAAAAGTAACCACCTCTTTTCGGCGGCGGCGAAAAACCGTGCAGGTTTCATAGCCTGTCTCTTTTGCCAGTGCCGTGGCGTTTTCGTAGCCAAAACCGACCTGATCGACGTTGTGCGCATCGCTGCCAAACGTGACGGGGATGCCCCGTTCATACGCGGCTTCCAAAAGCTTTCGGCCCGGATAAATTTCGCCCACGGGTTTGCGAAGGCCCGCGCTGTTGAGTTCTATAACCATGCCGGCTTCTTTGATCGCATCCAGTGCGTCTGCGGCCAGCCTGATTACTGAAGCGTTTGGCTTGTAATTAAACACTTTGATCAAATCCAGATGCCCCACCACGTCAAAAAGCCCGCTTTGCGCCATCTGCGCCACCGCGTCAAAATACTGGGCGTAGATTTTATCGATATCTTTTTGCTTATATACGCCGATAAATTCGGGATTGTCAAAGCCCCATCCGTTTAAAAAATGCACCGACCCGATGAAATAATCCACCTCTTGGGACATCACCCGTTCATCGATGTAGCCTGGCAGGTAATCCACCTCCAGCCCGTACAGGATTTCAATCCGGCCCGCAAATTCCTCTTTGAGCGCAAACACATCCTCTTTATACCCCGGCAGCTGATCAAAACGCATCCGGTATTTGGGATCAAACTCCATAGGGGCGTGGTCACTGAAGCCGTACACGTCTATGCCAAGTTCTATCGCTTTTTGGATATATTCGCGCATGGTTCCGCTTGCGTGGTTGCAACGGCTGGTATGATTATGCAGATCGACTCTCACGCAGTCATTCCTTTTATAGAAGGTTTACCGTATATTACCGAAAAAAAGATTAATTAAATTTACTCATAGCTAAAATATTCTATAATGTGGCAATCAGCAAGGAGTTTGCATGACACAAGAAGAGTTAGATGCGTTGATGAATGAAGGGGTTGACAGCCTGCAGGACGATTCAGGCGATCCCAAGACCCCTGATGGCAGCGACAGCGATGAAGAACAAGAGAATAAAGAAGAAGCTTCTGAAAAAAAAGAGAGCAAACAGGAATATAACGACGAGGAGTACCGGATTGACGCTAATAAACCCTGGCCTCCCCCGCCGCCGACCGATGACCACAAGGTCGTTCACCAGCTTGATGACGTCACCCGCGATTCCGAGCTCAAAGCCGGAGAACTTTTTGACAAACTCGAATCGGTCAGTTCTATCGTCATGGATATGGAAGAGCAGGTTGCAGACCTTGAAAGCAATCTTGATAAAGATATAGAACTTTTTGAAAAACTTTCAAAATCCTTTCCCCATATCCAGGCTTTTGAAGATGCCCTGGAGCGAAACAACCAAAGCAAAGAGATGACGCAAAAGATCACCGAAGGCTGCCAAACCGCCGGCGATGAAGTGATGATGGCTATGGACGGGATGCAGTACCAGGATATCCACCGCCAAAAAATCGAACGCGTCATCAATGTCATGCGCGCCCTGTCAAAATATATGCACTCTTTGTTTGAAGGCCAGGTCGATGATGACAAACGTGTGGGTTCAGCGGTGCATCTTGACGGGGACTCAAATGACAATGTAATGGGCAGTGAGGATATCGAAGAACTCATCGCCAGCCTGGGTAAAAAGTAACCTATGGTTGAACTGCTCAGTCCCGCGGGCAATCTTGACAAACTCAAAATCGCTTTCAATTACGGCGCTGATGCCGTATACGGCGGTGTCAGCCACTTCAGCCTGCGCGTGCGAAGCGGCAAGGATTTTGACGATGAAAGTTTTCAAAAAGGAATAGACTACGCCCACAGCCTGGGCAAAAAAGTATACGTCACCATCAACGGCTTTCCCTTTAACTCCCAGATCAAACTCTACCGCGCCCATATGGAAAAGATGGCGGCGATGGGGCCTGATGCGTTTATTATCTCCAGTCCCGGGCTTATCAAGATGGCCAGAGAGGTCGCTCCAAACATGCCCATCCACCTCTCCACGCAGGCCAACGTGATGAACTACCTTGATGCCACCGTTTTTTACGACCTTGGGGTTGAGCGCATCATCACCGCCCGTGAAATCAGCCTCAAAGATTGCGAGCAGATCAAAAAGAAACTGCCGGATTTGGAACTGGAAGCATTTGTACACGGTTCGATGTGCTTTGCCTACAGCGGCCGGTGCCTGATAAGCGCGATGCAGATGGGCCGGGTGCCCAACCGGGGCAGCTGCGCCAACGACTGCCGTTTTGAATACACCATGTACGCGGCCAACGAAGAGCACGGTACGCTTTTTAGATTGGAAGAACAGCCCGAAGAGGGAACCCATATCTTTAACGCCAAGGATATGAACCTCAGCGCCCACGTCGATGAAATACTGCAAAGCGGCGTGATCGATTCGCTTAAGATCGAAGGACGTACCAAAAGTCCCTACTACACCGCTATCACGGCAAAAGCGTACCGCGAAGCCATCGATGACTTTTACGCGGGCAGGTTTGACGCGGCCAAATACCAGGCGGAACTGGACACCACTAAAAACAGAGGCTTCAGCGACGCGTATCTGGTGCAGCGACCTTACCAAAAGCACAATACCCAAAACCTGCAAACTGCTATCAGCGACGGCAGCCACCAGGTGGTGGGGCTGGTCGCAGAAGACGGCAAAAGCTTTTTGTGCAAATACAAATTATGCGTGGGTGAGCGCGTTGAAATCGTGCTGCCAAAGGGCGTGCGGCTTGAAGCTATGGAAAATGAATACGCCAAGATCATCAAAGCCGATAATACGTTTTTCATCCAAATGAAGCGTATCGTGGGCCAAAGCGGCAAGGAATACGACTGTATTCACAGCGGCAATACCGACGCGGTACAACTTGGCTTTACGCTGCCTGCTTTTACTCTTTTTCGTACAAAATTATGATAAAATTTTCTCACCAAAAACGTGAGGAGAAAACATGAAATTTGTTTCCATTATTATCGGTAGCAAGAGTGATTATGAAACGATGCAGGAATGCATGAATACGCTCAAAAAATTTGGCGTACCCTATGAGTTTATCATCAGCTCAGCCCACAGAAGTCCCCAGCGGACCAAGGATTACGTCAAAAGCGCGGAAGAAAAAGGCGCACAGGTATTTATCGCAGCAGCAGGTATGGCCGCGCACTTAGCCGGTTCTCTCGCTGCGGCGACGACAAAACCCATCATCGGTGTCCCTATGAGTGCGGGCGAACTCAAAGGCGAGGACGCATTGCTTTCTACGGTGATGATGCCTCCGGGCATGCCTGTGGGCACCGTTGCCATCGGCAAAGCCGGCGCGGTCAACAGCGCCTACCTGGCGATGCAGATCGTAGCGCTTAACGATGAGGAACTGCGCGTCAAACTCCATGAAGACAGAGTGGCAAAAGCCAGAAAAGTCGAACTGGACTCCAGCGAAGTCGAAGTTATCCTCTAA
>JBNJFE010000072.1:4693-6537 GCA_051746505.1 Campylobacterota bacterium | reverse complement strand
TTTTAACAAGCTTGTAATGGTAATTTTTCAAACCACTCGTCATATCTGTCGCTGTGTTTGTCAAACGCATCGGTTTTTGCCATAACAGTTAATCTTTCAGCATTGTTTCAAGTTCGTCGATATCGGGCTGCAGGCCGTGCAGGTCGATATGACGGTGCGTGGCGCTGACCTCTTTACCTTGTAATGAGGCAAAATCATCTGTGCCAAACTCTTCGTGCTGGGGATACAAAAGAAGAAAATCATCGCCAAAAAGCCGGCAGATAAGCGCATGGGGGAAGCGTTTTTTCAATTCGGCGGCAAACTCCTGCAGCATCTTGTCGCCTGCGTTCCAGCCGTGCTTTTTGTTATAAGCTGTCACATTGTGCAGATAAATACCGTATGCGCAGTTGTACCGCGAACTGTCCGCGGCCTGCTGCAGCAGGATGAATTTGAGATATTCCCTGTTGTACACGCCCGTCAACTGATCAAAATAAAAATACGCAAAACGCACTTTTTCCAGCTGTGTTTGCGGTATCTGCTGCGAAACGGCGGTGATCTTGACATTTTTGAGGGCTTTTACCGCCGCTTTTGCCACCTCTGGGTGAAACTGCGAACCGCTGAAGCGTTCCAACTCCTCCAGGGCTCTGGCTTTGCTTTCCCTTGGCTTGTATATCCGATCCGTTGTCATCGCGTCAAACGCGTCGGCTGCAGCCATGATATATGAATCCATACTGACCTGCTCTTTTTGCAGCTTATCCGGATAACCGCCGCCGTCATAGCGTTCGTGGTGGTGCCTGACAATGTCTGCCAACCCCTCGAATATATCAAGGTTTTTCAAGATGTCATAGCCTGCCACGGGGTGCTGGCGGATCAGCGCGTACTCGGAGTTATCCAGTCTGCCCGGTTTTAGCAGCACCGAATCGGGGGTGGAAATCTTACCGATATCGTGCAGCATCGCAGCCCTGTAGAGTGTATCGATCCGCTGCCTGTCGTATCCCATCTGCTTGGCGATCAGCTGGCAGTAGTAGGCGACGCGCTTGGAATGTCCGGCGGTATAGCTGTCTCGCTGTTCGATGAGATCGACAAACATATAAATGTTTTGTTCATACAGCTTCACCTTGGCACTGATGCTTTGCCTGATCTTGATAAAACCGTAATAAATAAACCCAAGACCCAAAAGCCAGATCGCCCCAAACGATGCAGCGATCTGTACCGACCTGGTCCAGGCGTGGCCGTACTTATCCGCAAGGGGAACCGAAACGGAAACACCGCCTCTGATATCACCCACTTCATACCCCTGATACGCGTGGCATTTCAAGCAATCAGAATTGACTTCCAGGGGGTTGAGATAGCGCAGATAAGCTTTATCTTCGATCTTCTTTTTTTCATAAAAGGGTTCTCTTGTCTGTTTGATCATTCCAAGAGCCTTTTCCTCCCACGCATCAGGCGCGTTGACGGGATTGAGCAGCTTAGTGCTGGTGATCTTGGATTTGATCCCGTACAGCTTTGTATAATCCTGCATCATCTGCCGCAGCGTATATGCCGGATTCATCAGGGTCAACTCCTGCCCGTCATCTGTAGTGACATCCCTGTTTGGGATATGGGAAAGATTCGGATTTGGCGGCGTGCGCTTGGTCACGGGGACGTAAACGCCGCCGTGAGAAGCTACCCAGCTTCTATACGCGAAATCTTTTTTTACGCTGACCCTGGCTTCCTGCAATGCCAGATCATCGGCGTACTGATACACGCGGGATATATTGCTGTAGGCAAAAAACCCAAGCAGCAGGGTCCATACGAGAATAATAATAAGAGTAACGTTTGTAAGAAGCTTATAATTATAATATTTGGGCATGGACCGCCTTGCT
>JBNJFE010000072.1:0-4593 GCA_051746505.1 Campylobacterota bacterium | reverse complement strand
CCCGGATCAGAAGTTGCTACAGTCCTGTAACGTTTTCAGCTTGTGGGCCTTTTTGACCTTCGCCGATTTCAAATGTTACTTTTTGACCGTCATTAAGTGAAACTCTCTCGTAATCGTTTCCGTTAATCTGTGAAAAGTGTACGAAAATATCTTTGCCGTTTTCTTCTTGTTCGATAAAACCGAAACCTTTGTCGCTGTTGAACCATTTTACTGTTCCGTTTACTAGTGCCATTGTGTTGCCTTATGTTGTTGTATTTGAAATCTAATCGAAGTCGTGTTTAGGTGGATTCTACTGTAGAGCTTGCGTCGTCAATATAAATTCATTCTAAAGTCTGAGTGTTCTATCATCTTTCATTGGACACAGTATAACGGAAAAGATCACAAAACACAAGCAAATTGCAAAAAGTTTTGATATTTGTCCGTTTTGCCCCATTCAGGGGGCAAAAAAGCAAGATTTCAAGTCAAAAAGTTTTTTTCCAACCTCTTTTCAAGCTCTGCAAGCGTTTGCTGCAGATCAAGATCGCCTTTAAAAACATCATATACCGCAAAGCTCTCTTTCGGGCTGGCTCCGCAAAATTGAAACGTTTTGTGCGTGGCGACGTTGGCTTCATCCAGGCTCAGACCCTCAAAAAACCCGGCTTTATTGTCAAATTCGCTTTTGGGGCAGTTGTACGTCAGAGAAAGCATATACTGTTTTTGCTGCATCAGGCCGCCGCTGCCGTATCGTTTGCTTGCGTCGCTTCTGCTTCTGCCGTCATCGACAAACGTCACGCTGCCGTTGCCCGCTGAAAAGATTTCGTCGATGTATTTTTTGGTAATCCAGGGAACACCCATCCAAAACACGGGATACTGAATGATAAAGATATCAGCCCAGTCAAATTTGGCCACTTCTTCCTCAATGCTGTAATCGCTTTGAACCTTGGAGTGCTTGACATCAAAACCGTGAGCGCTGAGAAACGTATCGGCTCTGTCGATAACTGCACCTGTTAATTTCCCTTCTGCTTTTTGGGGATAGTATTGGTGTCCGTTTATTATAAGTACGTTTTTCATTGCTGTGCCTTTTTGTGAGAGTTACCTATGATAGTAACCAGTATCATCTTAAGGCTGACTTGAAAGAAACTTTACAGAGGCCAAGGCCCCTGTAAAGACTAGAAGAGAGAAGTTTTACTTTATTGTTTTGGTACCCGTACGCTTTCGACAAGGTCCTGAATTTCTTGAGAAGGTTCAGGCGTGTTTTTGGCGACAAAGTACGCGACAACCACATTGATGATCGCGCCGATCGTACCAAAGCCTTGCGGCGCAATGCCAAACAACCAGCCCTCCGGGCTATCAGGCAGTACATTGGTACCGGGGATAAAGAAGAACCCTTTGTACATAAAGATATACAGTACCGTTGTCAGCAGACCCGCAAGCATACCGGCAACCGCGCCCTGCTTGTTCATTCTCTTATAGAAAATACCCATCATAAGCACAGGGAACAGACTTGAGGCTGCCAGACCAAAGGCCAGTGCGACAACTTCGGCTGCAAAGCCCGGAGGATTCATACCAAAGTACCCCGCGACCAGGATCGCTACCGTCATCGCGATACGGCCGGCAAGCAGCTCGTTTTTATCGCTGATATCTGGTTTGAACAACCCTTTGAGCAAATCGTGTGAAATTGATGAAGAGATCACCAGGAGCAGCCCTGCCGCCGTTGACAGTGCCGCCGCGATACCGCCTGCGGCGACAAGAGCGATTACCCAGTTTGGAAGTCCCGCAATTTCGGGGTTTGCAAGAACCATAATATCTCTGTCGACTTTGAGTTCGTTGCCTTCCCAGCCCATAGACGCCGCTTTTTGCGCGAAATCTTCATTGCTGTCGTTGTAAAACTGGATTCTGCCGTCACCGTTTTTATCCTCAATCGTTAACAGACCGGTATCACCCCAGGTTTTCATCCACTCGGGACGATCCTCGATCTTGAGCGTATTTTCGGTTGCGATTGTATCACCGGTATGGACGGTGTTGACCAGATTGTACATCGCAAGCGCACCTACTGCAGGAGCAGTCGTATATAAAAGCGCGATAAAGATCAGCGCCCAGCCGCCTGATTTTCTGGCGTCTCTTACCTTTGGAACGGTAAAGAAACGAACGATAACGTGGGGCAGACCCGCCGTACCGATCATCAGCGCCATAGTCAGCAGGAAGATGTTCATCGTACTCATCGTAGTGTTGGTCGTATACTCGGCAAACCCGATATCCTGGACAACCATGTTGAGTTTTTCAAGCATATACATACTGCCATCAGCCGTGGTCGCGCCCAGACCGATTTGGGGCAGAACCCATCCTGTAAGCTGTACGGAAATAAAGATCGCGGGAACGGTATAAGCAAAGATCATCACAACGTACTGCGCGATCTGGGTATACGTAATACCTTTCATACCGCCCATAACCGTATAACTAAAGACAATAGCCATACCTGAGACAAGCCCCCAGATCAGTTCAACTTCCAAAAAGCGTGAAAACGCGATACCAACGCCTCTCATCTGACCGATAATATATGTCAGCGAAATAACCAGAAGCGCGATAACGGCGATGATTCTTGCCGCTTTGGAATCAAACCGGTCTGAAATAAAATCAGGAACGGTAAACTTGCCAAATTTTCTCAAATACGGTGCCAACAGCAGCGCAAGCAGTACATAACCGCCTGTCCAGCCCATCAGATACGCCGAACCGCTGTAACCAAGATACGCGATCAGACCCGCCATTGAGATAAATGACGCCGCACTCATCCAGTCAGCAGCCGTGGCCATACCGTTTAGCACCGGGTGAATCCCCTTGCTGGCAACATAAAACTCACTCGTACTACCGGCTCTTGCCCAGATAGCGATCCCCACATAGAGCGCGAATGACGCACCCACAACAAGCCATATTAATGTTTGTAATTCCATCATTGCCCCCTATATTTCATCAACGTCAAATTCTTTATCGAATTTGTTCATTTTATACACGTAGTAAAAGATAATACCTATAAACGTATAGATAGATCCCTGCTGCGCGAACCAGAATCCAAGCGGATACCCGCCGAGGCTGAAGTTGTTTAAAACATCAACCAACAATATGCCAAAGCCAAATGAAACGACAAACCATACTATCAAGCATTGGATCAGCAGTTTCACATTGGCACGCCAGTAAGCTTTTGCGTTTTCCGTAAGCTCCATGACAACTCCTTTTAATTTTTATCACTTTCAATGATAAATATTTAAAATAGCATGAACATAGCAAAGGGCAATATTTGCAACTTTTTGACACAAGTTTTTCATTTATGTGTAGTTTTGTAACTCCTTTTCTACACAAACCGTTTTTGCAAGTGTGAATATTTGTAACATTATAGCTTGATCGGAGTTTTTTGTAACGATTTTTCATAAAATGATACAATTTGATAAAAAAAAGGCAGCCTCTTTTGCTCTATTCTTTATTTGACAAAAACAAAAACGCAAACATCCTTTTAGCGGGCATTTTAAGCATCATCGTCGGCGTGGGCGTAGCCCGGTTTGCTTTTACGACGCTGCTGCCGCCGATGCTCGAAGACTTTTTAAGCGTCAAATACGCCGGACTGTTCGCCTCGGTAAACTACGCGGGCTATCTCAGCGGTGCGGTTTTTAGCATCTTTTTGCAAGATATCAACGCCAAGGTCAGATTTTTTCGCATCGGCATCTTTTTAAGTATCGCCACTACGCTGATTTTGGCAACGACCAGCCATGAAATGCTGTGGTTTGTCTCCCGGATACTTGCGGGCTTTGGCAGTGCCATGGTGCTGATTGTGGGCGGGGCTATCGTGATGGTCAAGCTTGATTTGAAAGACAAAACAAAAGCGATGGGAATCCATTTCAGCGGTATCGGCTTTGCTATCGCTATCAGCGAACTGGTCGCGCAACTGACGATGCAGCAAGGAAGCTGGCAGGATGCGTGGCTGGTGCTCACCCTTTTTGCGGCTATGTTGTCTTTGTATATTCTCTATATCCTCTCTTTTGACAGGCAGGTCAAAAAAGCCGCGTCCAAACACAAAGTATCAAAATCGATGTTTACGCCCTATGTTATCTTGCTTATCCTGGCCTACTGCACAGCCGGTGTGAGCTTTGTGGTGCAGGCGACTTTTTTTCCCGATATCATCAATTCGCTGGAGGGTTTGCAGGGATACGGCAGTCTTGGCTGGCTGATTGTAGGCATCGCCGGCATTCCCTCAGCCATCATCTGGATGCGTCTGGCGCACAGGTACAACAGTGTTGATGTGATCATCGTCACCTTTGTGCTGCAAATTATCGGTATCCTGATCCCCACTTTTTCAAACGAGATCTGGCCCAATCTGCTAAGCGGCGCGCTCTATGGCAGCACCTTTATCGCGCATGTGGCGCTGTTTATGCATTACGGCGGCAAGCTGGCGGGCAAAAATCCCGTCATCTTTATGGGAGCCATGACCGCGGCGTACGGCATCGGGCAGGTTAGTGCGCCGCTGTATTGTGTATACTTTTTTGAGAAATTTGGCACTTATGATATAGCGCTGTATATCACCGCGTTTATCGCTTTTATGGGGATCGTACTTTTATCGTTTGCTAA
>JBNJFE010000071.1:0-6649 GCA_051746505.1 Campylobacterota bacterium | reverse complement strand
CCAGCGAATCCAGCGCGATCATGCAGCTGATCAACCTGATCATCAAAGACGCCGTCAATCAGGGCGCCAGCGATTTGCACATCGAACCCGACAGTTATAAAGTATCGGTACGAAGCCGTGTTGACGGGGTCTTGCGGGAAAACTTCGTTTTTGATCTTGAAATTTATACCGCGCTTAACTCCCGGATCAAAATCCTGGGCAATCTTGATATTTCAGAAAAAAGAAAGGCTCAGGACGGCCGCTTTCGCCTCAAAGTCAACGGCGGGGATTATGATTTCAGGCTTTCGACCACGCCGACGATGCACGGGGAATCGATCGTTATGCGTATTTTGGATCAAAACAAAATCCTCATGTCCCTTGATGAGATCGGGGTGGAGGGAAACAACCTCAAGCGTTTGGAAGAGTTGATCAAAAGCCCCTACGGGATCGTCTTTGTCACGGGCCCCACCGGCAGCGGGAAAACAACCACGCTGTACGCGGCTCTCAATGAGGTGAAAAGTATTGAAAACAAGGTAATGACCGTCGAAGACCCTATCGAGTACGAACTGCCGCTGGTGCAGCAGATTCAAACCAATGAAAAGGTCGGATTCGGGTACTTTCACGCACTCAAATCCTTCCTGCGCCAGGACCCCGATATCATCATGGTCGGCGAGGTTCGGGACTTAGATACCATGAATGCCGCCGCGCAGGCTTCTCTGACCGGGCACTTGGTGTTTTCGACACTGCACACCAACGACGCGCCAAGTGCGATAACCCGGATGAATCAGATGGGACTGGAATCGTATTTGATCGCGGATTCGCTGATCGGCGTGGTCGCCCAGCGGCTCGTGCGCCAGAACTGCCCGCACTGCAAGGTCAAATACACGCCCCACCACAAATATATACGCCGCGTGTTCAAACACCTGCCCGAAAGTTTTCAATTTTATAAAGGCAAAGGGTGCAGAAAATGCAATAACACAGGTTACAAAGGCCGTGTGATGGTGTGTGAAGTGCTTAAGGTCACCGAAGAGATTTCGCATATGGTAACCCTTGGCAAAAACAAATTTGATATCGCCAAAAAAGCCCAGGAGGTCAAAGCCTACGATCCGATGCTGCATGACGGCCTCAGCAAAGCGCTCAAAGGCATGACGACGCTGGAAGAGATATACAGGGTAACGCGAAGCTAAATGCAGTATTTTAAAATCCGCTACAAACGGGGCGGCAAAAAGCATACGACCCATTTGCAGGAACGAAGCAAAGCCGAAGCGATCAAAACGTTTCGCTACCAAAAGATGGGCGTGCTGCTTTCTATAGAACCTTCCGGGGAACCCTTCTCGCACAAATTCAGAAATTTCCAGCAGCGTTTTGACAGCCCAATCAAAAACAAACGCGTCAAAACAGAAGCGTATATCGCGGTATTGCGCCAGATCGCTACGATGCTGGATGCGGGGATGCCCATCAACGAATGTCTGGAGGAAGCCTACGTCTCCACCGAGGATAAAATGCTCAAAGAGATTCTTCGGGTTATTTTAGAAGATGTTGAAAGCGGGGTGAGTTTGACAAAGGCGGCTTCCAGGTTTGAAACCCAGCTTGGCAGCCTGAGCATGAGTATGTTTGACATGGGGGAACAAACCGGGTCGCTGGATCAGGCTACGGCCAAGCTGGCCGATATTTTAGATCAGATCAATGAAAACAGACTCAAACTCAAAAAAGCCACGCGCTATCCAACGATGGTGATCTTTGCTATGGCGATCGCGTTTTCCGTGGTCATTATCTTTGTCGTGCCCCAGTTTGAGAGCATGTTTGCCAATATGGGCGCCGATCTGCCTCTGCCGACCAGGCTGCTGCTGTGGGCAGAAAACGCGCTGGTGACGTATGGCCCCTATATTCTGGCAGGAGCCGTGGGGATATTTACGCTGCTTGGGTACCTGTATGGCAAATACTACAGGGTGAAGCTCTTTTTTGACCGCTGGATGCTGAAGGTTTATATTGTCGGGCGCGTTATCTATCTGTCGATGATGCAGCGTTATGTCTATATCTTTGACAAACTGACAAATTCGGGCATCCCCATCCTGGACGCGCTGAAAGCATCCAACGAGGTGGTTGAAAACGCGTATATCAAGCAGCAGCTGGCACGTATTGAAGAGTCGGTGGAAGACGGCCGCAGCCTGACCGAAGGCTTTGAGGACAGCGGGCAGTTTGAGAGTATGACGATGCAAATGATTCGAGCCGGCGAGCGAAGCGGCTCGCTGAATAAGATGCTTGACAAGATCGCGGGAGTGTATAAAAACAAGTACCAGTATCTTGTCGATAATATCGCCACGCTGATAGAGCCGCTTTTGATCGCGGGGATCGCCGGGTTTGTGCTGGTTCTGGCCCTTGGTATCTTTTTGCCGATGTGGACGATGGCCGACGCGATGGGCCTTTAAAAGCTTTTGGAACACTGTTTGCTAAAGTAACCTCTGAATATACTTTTATGGAGGTTATCATGAGACTTATGGAAAAAGTAGACGTGGTAGTACAACTCAAAGAAAGAATTGCCGAGGCAAAAAAGACCAACAAGGACCTCGCGAAGCGTTTGGAGAAATTGTTGGATCAAGTTTTGCAATCCAATGGTCAGGCACGCGCTATTTAAGCGCCTTTTAAGTGTGGTTGGATATAATTCCACCCACACAAATAAAACACTACGGACGGGTGGGAGAGCTGGCTTAATCCACGCCCCTGCTAAGGGCGCGTACCCTTCACGGGGTACCGAGGGTTCGAATCCCTCCCCGTCCGCCACATAAGCCTAAACTCAGGGCTTTGAAACAATTCCAAATCTACCTTTTATATATTTTACACAGCGCCTCAGTTGACCAAATCGGTGTATTTACGTTAAGATATATGCCAAACACCTAAAGGAGGTCATTTTGAGTAAAAAAGTAGTCATTCCATTGGCAGAAGGCGTAGAAGAACTTGAAGCCGTTGCTATTATTGACGTATTACGACGAGCCGGCGTAGATGTTACGGTCGCAGGCGTCAACGAAAGAGACGTCAAAGCCGCCAACGGCGTAGTGATCAAAACCGATCTTGCTTTTGATTCTATCGTCAGCGAGGATTTTGATATGGTCGTACTGCCCGGAGGATGGGGCGGTACCAAGGTTTTGGCTCAGGACAGCAGAGTGCTGAATCTGTTGCATGACATGGATAAAGAGGGTAAACTCATCGGCGCTATCTGCGCGGCTCCCTACGCGCTGGATCAGGCCGGACTGATCAGAGGCGCTTATACCTGCTATCCCGGTGCGCAGGATCATATCCAAAACGGCAATTTTACCGATGCGCAAAACGTTGTGATTGAGGGCAACGTGATGACTTCAAGAGGTCCGGGCACAGCGATCTGTTTTGGTCTTGCGATTGCCAAAGAATTAGCCGGAGAGGAAACGTACAATCAGCTCAAAGAGGGCTTACTGGCCAATTACTGCTAAAACCACGACCCGCTTTACAAAGCGGGCCCCGGTCTGGCAATAAGATACCCCTGCGCGTAATCGATCCCCATTGCTTCAATCTTTTCCAAAATCGCTTCATCATCCACAAACTCTGCGATTGTTTTGATTTCAAGCCGTTTGGCAAAGGTCGCGATCGCTTCGACGATGGTTTGGGAATTTTTATCGGTAAGGATGTTTTGGATCAGCGACCCGTCGATCTTGAGATAATCCACATTTAGTTTTGAAACATGCTGAAAATTTGAGAAACCGGCACCGAAGTCGTCAATGGCCACCTTCGCGCCGTAACTCTTCACTTCGCGGATGAAGTCGGTGACTAAGTCATAATCTTCTATGTTTTCACTTTCAAGGATTTCAAAAACGACCCGCGGTCCGATGGCCGGGTTTTGACGCAGCTTCTCAATCAGCATGGTATTGATAGAAAAATCACTCAAATCGGTTTCGGCCAGGTTCAGGCTGAATTCATATTCCTTGTCTTTAAAAAACGCGAAACTTTTATCGATCATCGTTTCAGTCAGCTGCAGGTACTGGTGTGACTTTTTGGCCACGTCCAGAAAGAAAAAGGGTGAAACGGGCCGGTCCTGCTCATCGATCAGGCGTACCAGCGATTCGTATTTCTCAATACGCTTGTTTTTGATATGAAAAATCGGCTGGAAAAAGGGCACGACCCTGTCATCGGCAAACGCTTTTTTGAGCCTGTCGGCCCACTGGATATTGGAGGCAAAGCGGTCTTTGGTATCCAGCGAATCCTGGTAGGTTAAAAACAGTTTCTTTTTCTTTTTGGCCGTTTTCAGCGCGATGTCGGCGTTGATAAAGATAGAATGGCTTGTATCGTTGATCGAAGCCCCCGCGGTGGCGGTGAGGTTGATCTTTTGTTTTCCGTCATCACTGTGAAAGTCTTCTTTTGTAATAAGCCGCAGCAGGTTGGACGCAAAACTTTCGATGTTTTTTCTTTTGCATGAGGCCGGACTGTACAAAGCGAACTCATCGGCTGAGAGCTTGTACACGCGGTAGGATTTGCCCCGGACGTGTCTGGATAAAAAGTCACCGAAATCATACAGGATACGGTCCCCGGTACGGGTACCGTAAAAGTCGTTGAGCTCTTTGAAATCATTGATATTGATAATAATCAGCGAAGCTTTTTCATGCTGCAGGATATCCTCGCTCAGGGTCAGCCTGTTTGGCAGTTTGGTCAACTCATCGGTGTGCAGCTGTCTGGTAAGCTGTTCTTTGCGCTGTTCGAGCTGTTGTTTGTATTTTTCGATCGGGGTGATGTCGGTCATGTTGACGACGTATTCGTTTTCCTTGTCGCCGATGGTGTTGGCTTTGAGGTTAAACACATACTCTTTTCCCTCTTTTTTCACCAGTACCTTGACCGGATGATCGGCGTTTTTAACCTCTTTGATCCAGTTGACACCCTCTTTTTTGTAAATAAACTCTTCATCCTCCACCCGCTCAAAAAAATCACAGACGCATTCGTGGTATCTTGTAAACTCTTCTACGCTGGAATAGTCGGTAAAAAACGCAAAAAACGCGTCATTGGCCCAGCGCATTTTTTCACCGTCACTGACGATGACGATGGATTCCTGGGCGTTGAGAATATCGATATTTCGCTGTTCCTGGACAGTAAGCTGTTCTTCGCGCGCGGCTATGGCGTCACTCATGGAGTTGATGTGATAGCTTAGCATCGAAGTTTCTTTGGAAGATTCAATGGCCAGTTTTTTCTCATTTGTATTGTTTTTGATCAGATCAAGGTGGGCAAACACTTTCTTAAAAGGTTTTTGGATGATAAAATGCGTAATGATAAAGATTGATGCTAAAATCCCAAGCATCATTACAAAAATAGTCGCAAAGATAAGCCCCTGGTTCTGGCTGATGATATCGTTAAAGATTTGCGCGTTTCTGACCACGACGACTTTCCAGCCCCACGGCTCAAACTCCCGCTTGAGCGCAAATACGTCCTGCGTGATCTTGACACTGTTTGGTGTAAGCGCTTCCTCGATACGCTCATCGGGTGATACGGGCATATCATGAAAATTTGAAAGGGCGATACTCTGGCCTTTGTGATCGATTATATAAACGTGATAAGCCGTATCGTTGATGGCGTGGGCAATGTTGTTGAGCGTTTCTTTCTGTGCCGCGTCCAGCGCCCGGTTATACAGCTTTTCATCGGCTCCAAACTCATAAAAAAGCGTTTTGAAATTAGAACGCATGATGTAGTAAATCTTATTGGAAAAGCTTTTGACTTCCTGCTTTTGCGAGCTAAATATCTGTTTGTACAGCGCGTTTTCAATAACCTGTGTACTGACAAAGGAACTGAGGATGATAATCAGGATAATGGGTATGACCAGTTTGGTCTGGATCGAGAGGTTTCTGGCTTTGGCAAGAAGGTTCATTGCAGCTCCGGAATCGTAATATTTTGCAGTTTGTTTTTGATTTTGTCATACATCGATTTGTCGGCTTTTTTGCAGCCATAACGCACATCGGCACCCCAGGTTTGCATCATGGTTCTGTCACCCGGGTTGTTGAAATAATCCAGTCTTGTTAACGCCTTTTGGATCACAGCGGTCTGTTTTGGGGTTATATTTTTTGAGCCTACCAGCAAAAATCCGGGATATCGGTCCGTTCGTTGCAGTTCGTGCAGTCCGAGGTGCTTGTACGTATAATATTGTGATGTTTTGACTCCGCCGCTTGTGCTTTCACCCAGCAAAATTTCCAAAACTACCGCCGAGTGCGTACCGGCATAGCTGTAGTTCATGGCACTTAGTTCAAGGCCCTGTTTCTGCAGGATTTGGTATATGCTGAAATACCCGCACGTAGAAAGCGGCTGGGTCAGAGAAAGCGGTTCGTAGCTTTGGTTTTGCGTATTGTTTTCATTTGCTTTTGACGTAATAAAGCTGCAGGTGTAGCTTGTCTGTCCCTTGCTGTCTAAAAACTGCACGATAGGCGTGGTCGTATCTGTTTGCTGCAGCAAGCTGGCATAGGGCAGCGGCCCCAGATACGCCAGATCGGTTTTGCCCTCTTTGATCGCCTGCAGCAGCGAATCATAATCGGGATAATAGATAATCTCAAAATCAAATCCGGTTTGGGCTTTGAGATAATCAAACATCCCCTGGTACTGTTTGATGACCAGTTCGGATTTGTACATCGGCAGCGGCGAAAAACGCAGAGTCTGGGCTTGCAGTGTT
>JBNJFE010000070.1:5374-6919 GCA_051746505.1 Campylobacterota bacterium | reverse complement strand
CACGTTTACATCCGCGCAAAAAGAGTATAACAGGCTTGACAACGTGCTTTCACAAACTTCGGCGATGAAATCGATCATGGTCGGGGGATTGCTGTTTAACTCCTCCAGGCAGGTGGCTGCGTCCAACCTGCAGGAACAAAAGCCAAAAAATACGATGAAAAAGGCTCTTGGCGATGTCCAAAGTGCCGCGGCTAGATTAAAACAGCTTGACAGGCCGGCGTATACAAAAGTGGCGGATAAGATCGACGCCTTTGTCGCCCACGGCCAGAAGATGCACCGCGTTGCGCTGCAGAACCAAAAGCCAAGCGCCCAAGCCAGCAAGGAAGCCCTGCGCCTGTGGCGGGAAGTGAAATTTGAACTCCAGGATATGATCAAAACCGCAAGCAGCGCCGCGGCCAAAGACAAGAAAAACTTTTCAAGTCTGCTAAGCAGTTCCCAACAACTCATAGCGATCTTTTCCGTGATCGGATTGCTGTTTTTTAGCGTACTGATCTTTTTTGTCATGCGCTCTATTTTGCGGCCGATTTTTGATGTGAATACGCAGGCTACCCAGCTGGCTGAAGGCGACGGGGATTTGACAAGGGAACTGACGATTTACAATCAGGACGAACTGGGCAAAAGCTGCGGCAGTATCAACAGCTTTATACGCAAGATTTTAACCCTGGTCAAGGAAGCTAAAACACTTTCTAATGAAAACGCATCCATCGCCCACGAACTTTCCACAACTTCCGATAGCGTCGGCAGAAGCAGCCAAAACTCTATAAAGATCATCGATGACGCCACGGCAAAAGCATCAGCGATCAAAAAAGAGATCCACAGCGCTATCGAGGAGGCAAGACAGAACAAAGAAAATATTTTGCAGGCCAACAAGGATTTGCGATTTGCCAAAGAAGAGATTGACACACTGACAAACAGGGTCAGCCAAAACGCGCAGCTGGAAACGGAGGTTGCGGGTAATATGCAGGAACTTTCCTCACAGGCCCAGGAAGTCAAAAGCGTACTGGACGTCATCGGCGATATCGCCGATCAAACCAATCTGCTGGCGCTCAATGCCGCTATCGAAGCCGCCCGCGCCGGCGAACACGGCAGAGGTTTTGCGGTCGTGGCCGATGAGGTGAGGAAACTGGCCGAACGCACGCAGAAATCGCTTGTGGAGATTGATTCCACCATCAGCGTGATCGTGCAGTCTATCAACGACGCCACCGAAAAGATGAATACCAATGCCAAAGAGGTAGAAGCCCTAAGCCGGGTCAGCAGCGATGTGGATGAACACTTAAGCAATGCCGTGGAGAAAGTCCTGGGCGTAGTCAGCAGCAGTGAAAAAAGCGTGCAGGATTTTATTCAGACGGGCAATAACGTTGATACCATCGTTGAAGAGGTGGAAAAGATCAACAAACTTTCAGCAAACAACGCCAGAAGCGTCGAAGAGATCGCTTCGGCGGCTTCACACCTTGGCAGCGTGACCGATGATTTGAATACGAAGCTTGCCCAGTTTAAAACTTAAAGCGTGTGATCGCGCAAAAAATCTTTGATATTTTGATCGAT
>JBNJFE010000070.1:0-5274 GCA_051746505.1 Campylobacterota bacterium | reverse complement strand
GTCATGGCAAAGGTGTGCTGCGCCACGCTTTTGGTGGAGTATCCCGCGACGTTGGTGACTCGTATGCGTTTTTCTTTGGCATAGTCAAGATCGACATTGTTCATTCCCGTTGCCGCGATGCAGATGAGTTTGATATCGGTACACGCGTCCATGACGGTTTTGTCGATAACGACTTTATTGGTAATGACGATATCGCTTTCACCGATGTGATCAATCGTTTCATCCGGATCGGTGGTTTGAAAGACTTTGATGGTGCCGTAGTTTTCAAAGATGCTGAGGTTGCTGTCTTTTCCCAGCGTGTCGGCGTCTAAAATGGCAATTTTCATAAAACATCCCTTGGAATTTGGTTGTATGAAAATTATACCATCAAAAGGCGCGAAGCCTTTTGAATCGGAGGGTTACGCGAGTGCTTTTTTGGCAGTCTCGACGACGTTTGTGAAGTTTTCGGGTTCATTCATCGCCATATCGGCCAGGACTTTTCTGTCCAGTTCGACGTTGGCCTGGTTGAGCCCGTGCATAAATCTTGAGTATGAGATATCGTTGAGTCTGCATGCTGCGTTGATTCTTGTGATCCAGAGTTTTCTAAAATCTCTTTTCTTTCTTTTTCTGTCACGGTAGGCGTGCTGCAGTGAATTCTCAACCTGCTCTTTGGCTTTTTTAAAGTGTTTTCTACGGCCGCTGTAATAGCCTTTGGCCTGCTTTAATACTTTTTTGTGTCTTGCTTTTCTGATATTACCTGTTTTTACTCTCATAAGTTTCCTTTACCTTTTGTTGTTTCGAAGGTGTCTGCATAGTTTGCAGAACTTGCCCGCTTTTTGCGGGGAACGCATTGACTCTAAATCGTTATTTGCACAGCATTTTTTTCACGTTTGGCTTGTCAGCTTCGTGAATCGCCTGCGGATTGCGAAGGTTTCTTTTTCTTTTAGCGCTCATCTTTGTCAAAATGTGGCTTCTAAAAGCAGAACCTCTTTTGATGCTACCGCCTTTTTTGGCTTTAAAACGCTTTGAAGCGCTTTTGTTTGTCTTCATTTTAGGCATTGACTTCTTTCCTCCTTTGTAAAATTAATTATTTCTTTTTGCTTTCTTTTTTGGGCACGGTATACATATTGATATACCTGCCCTCATGAAACGGTTTTTGTTCCATTTCTGCGATATCCTCGACCATGGGCCACACGCGTTCAAGCACTTCCACGCCCGCTTCGGGGTTGCCCATTTCACGCCCTTTTAAAAAGACGCGAAATTTAACGTGCTTGCCTTTTTCCAGGAATTGTCTGGCTTGTTTTACCTTAAAATTGACATCGTTTTCAGCGATTTTGACGCTGAGTTTGACCTCTTTGATATCAATCTTTTTCTGATTTTTCTTGGCTTCTTTCTGTTTTTTTTCTTTGTGGTATTTAAACTTGCCGTAATCCATCACTTTCACAACAGGAGGATTGGCGTTTGCCGACATCAATACCAGATCCATGCCTTTTTCATCTGCTATATCCTGGGCTTCATTCTTGCTGATGATGCCGTACTGATGACCGTCGTCGCCTACACACCGAACCTCTTTGGCCCGGATGTCTTCGTTGAGTATTGTTTCGTCTTTTTTCTTTTTATTCAAAGTCTACCCTCATCTAATTGCTCCTTTAATTGCGCAAAGAATTGACTTTCGCTTAAGTCGTATTTTTCTTTGGCCCGTCTGTCTCTGATAGCCACGCTTTTGTCCGCAACTTCCTGATCACCGATAATTGCTACCATCGGAACCTTCTGTTTTTCGGCGTTGCGGATTCGTTTGTTCAAGCTGTCGTTTCTATCATAGACTTCACTGTCAATCCCCATCTCTGTCAAACGCTCGCGCAGATCATGGGCGTACGCGGCGTGTGCTTCGCCGATCGGTACGAAAATAACCTGCGTGGGCGCGATGAAAAATGGAAATTCCCCCGCATAATGCTCTGTTAGTATAGCGATAAATCGTTCAAAAGAACCTAAAATCGCTCTGTGGATCATCACGGGGCGTTTATGTTGCCCGTCTTCATCCACAAATTCCAACGCAAAACGCTGTGGCAGGTTGAAATCTACCTGTATTGTACCACATTGCCACTTTCTGCCCAAAGCGTCGGTGATTTTGATATCGATCTTGGGCCCGTAAAACGCGCCGCCGCCCTCATCGATGCCGTAAGGCAGGCCGTTTTCATCCAGGGCTTCTCGCAGTCCCCGCGTGGCACTTTCCCAGATGGCGTCTTCGCCGATTGCCTTTTCGGGCTTGGTGGAAACTTCCATGGTGTATTCAAAGTCAAACTTTTTCATGACCGTATCGACAAACTTAACCACCTCTATGACGCTGTCTTTGATCTGGCCTGGCGTACAAAAGATATGCGCGTCATCCTGGGTAAACTCTCTGACGCGAAGCAGTCCGTGCAGTACGCCGCTTTTTTCGTGGCGGTGGACCACACCGTATTCAAAAAACTTCATCGGAAGGTCGCGGTAACTGTGTACCCCGTGCTTGAATATCTTGATATGGCCGATGCAGTTCATGGGTTTGATACCGTATTCACGCTCATCGATAGTGGTCAGATACATATTTTCGCCGTAGCACGCGTAATGCCCGCTTTTTTGCCACATCTGTGAATCAAGTATTTCCGGCCCACGGACGGGTTCGTAGCCTTTTTTTCTGTGGGCTTTAAAGAGCATATCCTCTAACTTGCTGCGCAGTCTGGCACCCTTTGGCATCCAAAACGGCAGTCCCGCGCCGCTTTCCTCGTCAAACATAAAAAGCTGCATCTGGCTGCCAAGCTTTCTATGGTCTCTTTTTTTGGCTTCTTCTACCATCTTAAGGTGCGCGTCAAGACTTTCTTTGTCCGCAAACGCGATGCCATACACCCGCGTAAGCATTTCACTGCTCTCATCGCCGCCCAGATAAGCGCCTGCGATCTTGGTGAGTTTGAAATGTTTGCAGTAGCTGATGTTTGGCACGTGCGGCCCGCGGCACAGGTCTTCAAACTCGCCCTGTTTATAGATAGAAACTTCTGGTCCCGGAATCTTTTTGAGCACTTCCTGTTTCAGATCATCATCAGCAAATTTCTGGATCGCTTCATCTTTGCTGATGGTGTATTTTTCGATGGGGTACGCTTTGTTTAAAAGCTTTTTCATCCGCTTTTCGATCTGTTTGAGGTCTTTGTCGCTGATCGTTTCGCCGGCTCGGAAATCGTAATAAAACCCCTCTTCAACCACCGGTCCCACAAAAAACTGTGCCTGGGGATACAGCTGCTTGATCGCCTGGGCCATGAGGTGGGCGCACGAGTGGCGGATCACTTCCAGGGCGTCGTCGCTGTTGTCATAGTGTACGGGTTGGGCGTTGTCTGTTTTTTCAATGCTTTGGGTATCGATAAGCTGCCCGTCTTTTTTGTATGCAATGATTTCGCTCAAAAAAATTCCTTGTTGTTATTGCTTTATGCTAAACTTGTTTATATCGCTAAAAGTAAAAACTTGCACCGGTATAAACAATAGATCTAAAGGAAGAAAAAAGTGGTGACCGTAACTGGATTTGAACCAGTGACCCCTACCATGTCAAGGTAGTGCTCTACCGCTGAGCTATACGGTCGTTAAGGGTGCCCTTAAAATCAAGGTGAAATTGTAACATAATTAATCTTGATTTATAGTAAGCTTGTGTATAATTTGTGAAATTATAGCAAAAAAAATGAAAAAAGCAAGGATAATCTGTTATAAATTTATTTGCCAATAATACAAAGGAGACAATGTGCGAAGCGATGAAGTGAAAAAAGGGTTCAACAAAGCCCCCCACCGCTCCCTTTTTCGGGCGACTGGATTAAGTGACGAGGATTTTGACAAACCCTTTATCGGGGTAGCCAACTCTTTTATCGAAGTGATTCCGGGCCATTTTTTCCTGGATAAAGTCAGCGATATCATCAAAGACGAGATTAGAAAAAACGGCTGCGTACCTTTTGAGTTTAACACCATCGGCGTGGATGACGGGATCGCCATGGGCCATGACGGGATGCTGTACAGCCTTCCAAGCAGGGAAATCATCGCAAACTCTATTGAGACGGTGATGAATGCGCACAAGTTTGACGCGATGATCGCGATACCAAACTGCGATAAGATCGTGCCGGGTATGATCATGGGCGCGCTGCGTGTTGACGTGCCAACCGTTTTTGTCAGCGGCGGACCGATGAAAGCGGGCCACAAAAAAGACGGCACGCCTATTGATCTGGCCAGCGCGTTTGAAGCGGTGGGCAAATACGAACACGGCGATATCGACGAAGAGGAACTTTATGAGGTCGAGTGCAACGCCTGTCCGGGCGGAGGCAGCTGCAGCGGGATGTTTACGGCCAATTCGATGAATACGCTGATGGAAGCCATGGGCATCGCCCTTGAGGGCAACGGCACCATCTTGGCCCTTACGCCCCAAAGAGAGGAATTGTTTAGAAAAGCCGCGCGCCGCATCTGTGAAATCGCCAAAGATGAGCAAAAGCAAAAACAGTACAAGTTGACTAACATTCTCAATGAAAAAGCGGTCAAAAACGCCTTTGCCGTGGATATGGCTATGGGCGGCAGTTCCAATACGGTGCTGCATATGCTGGCAATAGCCAATGAAGCGGGTGTGGATTTTGATCTTTCAAAGATCAACGAAATCAGCAAAAACGTCAGCCATATCGCCAAGATCAGCCCCAGCCTCAGCACCGTGCATATGGAAGATATCAACAGAGCCGGCGGCGTGAGCGCGGTGATGCATGAGATGGCAAAGCGCGGCGACAGCGCCCTGTATCTGGATAACCTGACCGTGAGCGGCGAAACGCTGGGGGAGCGGATCAAAGACGCAAAGATTTTGGATGAAAACATTATCCACACCATCGACAAACCCTACAGCCCCGTCGGCGGCCTGGCGATACTGTATGGCAACCTGGCCAAAGAGGGCGCGGTGATCAAAACCGCGGGCATCACCGGCGAGCGCGCCTTTACCGGTAAAGCGGTCTGTTTTGACGGGCAGCCTGAAGCGATCGCGGGCATCATTGACGGCAAGGTCAAAGCCGGTGATGTGGTCATTATCCGCTACGAAGGCCCCAAAGGCGGTCCGGGAATGCAGGAGATGCTTAGTCCCACCAGTTTGATCATGGGTATGGGCTTAGGCGACAGTGTGGCGCTGGTTACTGACGGGCGCTTCAGCGGCGCCACCAGAGGCGCCAGTATCGGCCACGTCAGTCCCGAAGCGGCCGAGGGCGGCTTGATCGGCCTGCTGCAAGACGGGGATGAAATCTTTATCGATGTGGACAA
>JBNJFE010000069.1:0-6995 GCA_051746505.1 Campylobacterota bacterium | reverse complement strand
GGCACCGCCGAAGTGATCAAAACCATACAAGAAAGCAGCGATCTGACGCCTCAGCAGTTTGACACCGATACCATCACCACAGCCACCAAGCTCAAAAAGGCACTCAGTGCCTTTGAAAAGGGTGAGACCAACGTTCTTGTAGGCACGCAGATGCTTTCAAAGGGCCATGATTATCCAAACGTCACCTTAGCTATCATTATGGGGCTTGATTTTTTGCTGGCACGCGCGGATTTCAGGGCCAGGGAAAAAGCGATGGCGCTTTTTTTGCAGATAGCGGGGCGAAGCGGGCGCAATAAAGATGCGCGTATCCTGGTGCAAAGCGACAATGAGCAGTTTTTTCAAAGCTACCTGCATGATTACGAAGCCTTTTTACAGGATGAAAAAGCGTTTCGCCAGGGCCTGTACCCGCCCTATACCACACTGGCGCGGCTGCTGTTTGCCCACGGCAAAGACGAAGTATGCAAACAGCGGATGGAGAAAGTACTGCAAAAGCTGCAGGAAAACAACTGCGCCGAAATAGTGGGCGCGGGGCCAAACGCCATCGAAAAGATCGCGGGACGCTACCGCTACCATATCCTGCTTCGCACCACAACCAAAGCAGCGATGCAAAAATGCATCGCGGGAGTGTATGAGGGCAGTTTTGAAGTGGATATGGATTGCATCTTTTTTGATTAATATGGTATCATCAGGGAGAAAAGGAGTTTCTAATGTATGATGACAACGCGACACAAAAAGAGTTTTCCAAACGCAAAGAAGATATCGAAAAAGAGTTGGAGTATCTGTTTAAAGCCAATCTCAAGATCGCGGACTGGGACGTGCCTGAAAACGACAACGACCGGGCTTCCGCGCTTTTGCTAGAAATCTTGCAAAACAAGCTTGACAACATCAAAGAAGACGTCAAAGCCGGAAAATACGACTTTTACTAAGCCCCGCCCCTGACCTGGGGTTCTTTGGCGATAACAAAATCAAAATACTTGGGCGTAAGGTTGGTACCGTGGATGAGTTCATACTGGATCGCCGCGGCTTCAAAATTGCCCATCTCCTGATATAAAAGCCCCAGCCCGTAGCGGCTTTCAAAATTATTAGCCTCATTCATCGACGCCAGGCGCAGCAGTACAGACGCGTTGGCGTGGTGATCAGCCGCCACGGAAGCGACCCCGCCTAAAAACAGCGTCGCGGAATCTTTCATATTATACTTATCGATAAGATCGTTCATCAGCGTATACGCGTGTTCATAATTTTTTAAAAGAATCTGCACTTTAGAAAGCGCATACATCATGCCCCGGGGATCATCGGCAAAGAGCATATCCTCGTTGAGGCGCTCTTTGAGTTCATACAAACGCCCCGCAAGGTTGGTAAAATCCACATACGTCTGCAGCGGCAGCTTGGCCCCGTGATAAATCTCAGACACGGGCAAAATCGTGTGGTTTAAAAACACTTGTATATTGGATGCAAACTGTTTCATCGGCTTTTTATAATTGTTTGCATACTCATGCAACAGATTTGACATCAAATCATCATCGGTTACCGTTTTTAACTTCGAAGTATACTTTTGCAGTCTGTCCTGACTGTCATGATTCAGATATGTCGCGACTTTTAAAGCCAGCTTGAGCGGATCGGTCACCTCATTTTCCTCACTCCACCCAAGCAGCGCGCTGATATTGCTGCCGCGAAGTTCCAGCAGTGTTTCATAAAATTCGCGCTGCTGGCCCTGAGGTTCTAACCGCAGGTTTTCCATCATCATCGATTCAAACTTTTCCACATCTTTTTGGATAACTTCCGCACTCATCAGCGCAAAAATCCCGGCCAGGTAGTTTTGCGAATCCAGGTGGTAGCTTCTGGTGAAGTGCTTTTGCGCGTTTACAAAATCATCCATCTGCGCGTAACTTAACGCCAGATTGTAATGCAAAATCGAATGCCTGTCGTATTCTTCCAGCAGTTTTTGCAGCTTTTTGTTTGCAACGGTCACTTTTCTGTCCAAAGCGTCCCTGATAGCATCAGAAAGCTTTTCATTCACCGCCGAGACCTGTCCGCTTCGCTGCAGGTAGGTTTGGGTATTGGAACTTTGCTCGATATTGATCGTTCCGCTGCCTTTTTGTATATACTCAATCGTCTGACCGGCGTTAAACACTTTATACGGCGCGTAGTGCCACAACAGTTTGTACGCGAACCGTTTATTGTTTTTAAAACGGCGAATAAAACCCTTTTGAAAATGTTCGGCGTCATAAAGGTCGGGACTGAGGGTAACTTTTATGGGGTAGGTAGCAGCCAGCTTGCTGTCTTGATGATTTTCGCGCAGATCATTGATAGACCCGGCAGCCTGGTTATACTCTTTTAACTTTAACTGCATCATCGAAAGGGCCAGCTTGCTTCGTAAGGGGTAGTAGCCTTCGCTGACGCTTTTTTGCAAATGTTTGCGCGCCATTTCGTACTCGCCGGTATTGGCGTAAGATAAGCCGATATGAAAACTGTTTTTATCATCACCGCTTTTTTCAAAAGATTCGATCGCTTTGTGAAAGCTGCCAAATTCCAAAAACGCGTACGCGTTGAGGGTATGGTGCAGGGGTTTGTAGTAGCGTATGTCTTCTTCGTTGGCCGTTGCCAAAACTTCAAAGCGGTTGTTTTTATAAAAATTGATCAGAGAGTAGAGATAGGGGTACATCGCAGTCCCGCTTTTTTCGGGCAGATAGGCATACGCCAAATCCAGATAATATTCAAAAACCTTTTCATCATTCATCCGCAGTGCGCACACCGCGGCGTTTACGGCGCTGATGGCGCGGTGCTGTTCATTGTCGATGGCTTGTTTAAACGCTTCTATCGCTTCAGCACACTGATCGCCTTTCATTCTGGAAACGCCCAGATTATAATACGAAATCGATTTGGAAAAATCGGCGATATGGTCATACAGTCTCAGCGCTTCCTGCTTTTTACCCTGTTCGTACAAAACCCCCGCTTTTGAAATCATATCTTCCAAACGGGTTTGCAGCTTTTCTTCCTCTTGTTCCAGATTCTGGGCTATGGGTTCGGTTTGCAGTTCTTCGTACCTGCTTTCATCCTCGCTGAAAATAATAACAGAAAAGATAACAAGCAGCAGTACGATAACCCCGCCCAGTGTTCCAACAAGAAAGACAAAGCGTTTCTTTTTCTTATTTGCTTCCTCTTTCTGCTTTTCCGTACTGCCCTGTTTTTCCTCCGCGGGGCCTTCTTCGACAATGATCTCTTCTTGAGGCTGCTCCTGGTCGGATCGTTTTTGTTCCTCGGTATTGTTTTGATCATTCTCGGCCACGGTTTAACCCCTAGATATAGTTGTGTAAAATCTCGGGCAGTTCGATACTGCCGTCACTTTGCTGATAATTTTCCATCAACGCCACGATAGTGCGCCCAATCGCCAGCGAAGAGCCGTTGAGCGTATGCACGAGTTTGTTTTTCTTGCCCTCTTTGTAGCGGATTTTGGCCCGTCTTGCCTGAAAATCGCGGGTATTGGAGATGGAGCTGATCTCGCGGTAGCAGTTTTGTCCCGGCAGCCATACTTCCAGATCGATCGTTTTGGCCGCGCCAAAGCCAAGATCACCGCCGCACAGCATCACTTTGCGATACGCCAGTCCCAGCTTGTCCAAAAGACTGCCCGCGCACTCTACCATCGAATCCAGCATCACTTCGCTTTCTTCAGGCCGTGTCAAAGCCACCATCTCTACCTTGCTGAATTGGTGCTGACGGATGATACCCCGGGTATCCTTGCCCCCGCTTCCGGCTTCCTTTCGAAAACAGGGCGTAAAAGAGGTGTATTTGATCGGCAGCGCCTCAGCGGATACGATCTCGTCGTTGTGGATATTGGTCAGGGGAACTTCGGCGGTAGGGATAAGATACAGGCCGTCGTCGGTTTTGAAAAGATCATGGCCGAATTTGGGCAGCTGCCCGGTGCCGTACAGCATCTCGGCATTGTTGAGATAAGGCACGCTGACCTCTTCAAAGCCGTGGTTGGCGTTGTGGTCTAAAAAAAAGTTAATCAAAGCCCGTTCCAGCTTGGCGCCCTGGCCCTTTAGCATACTAAAGCGGCTTCCGGCCAGCTTGACGCCGCGTTCAAAATCGATCCAGCCGTTTTGGGCCAGTTCCCAGTGTTCTTTGGGCGTAAAGTCAAAAACGGGGATATCACCGACCTTTTCTATCTCGACGTTATCCTCTTCATCTTCGCCTTCGGGTACGTCGGCATCGGGGATGTTTGGGATGGCATCGGCGACTTCCTGCAGCTGCTCTTCAAGCTGGCTCACCTGCTCGTTTTGCTTGGCTATCTGCTTTTTGGTTTGGGCCACTACTTCCTGCAGCGGACCGATATCTTTGCCCTCTTTTTTATACTGGCCAAAAAGCTTGCTGTCTTTGTTTTGTTTGGCTTTGAGCTCTTCTAAGGCCTGCAGCGCGCTTTTTTTGTGGGCAAAGAGGTCTCTGACCTGCTCGATAAGTTCTTGCGCGACCCCTTTTTTCGCCAGATCGGCAGCAACCTCGTCAAAGTTTTTCTGCATCAACTTAAGATCAATCATACTTTCGCCCTATCCTTTTATATTAAAAATTATATCCCGCACGCTTTGCAGCTTAGCAGCCGCTTTTTGGCGCGCTTTTGTATTGCCGGCATCGATGACTTCTTCAATATAACTGTCATCCAGTTTCGCCCGTCTTTGGCGCATGGGTTCTAACACGGTATCGATATTTTTAGCGCACTGCTTTTTACACGCAACGCATCCGATGGTACCGGCTTGACAATCCTGTCTGATTTGACTGAGTTCATCGGCGCTGCTGACGCTTTTGTGGTACTCATACACCAAGCAGATATCGGGATTGCCCGGATCATCCTTGCGCACCCGGCCCGGATCGGTCTTGGCTTTTTTAAGCTTATCCCACACCTCTTTGCTGCTGTCGCTTAAAAAGATGGCGTTGTTGTAACTCTTGCTCATCTTTCTGCCATCAAGCCCCTGCAACCTTGCCGTCTGGGTCAAAATCTCTTTTGGCTCGACAAAGACGTCACACTCATACAGGTGGTGAAAGCGCCGCACGATTTCGCGCGCCAGTTCCAGATGCGGCCGCTGATCTTCGCCGATAGGAACCGCGTCAGCGTCATAGATAATAATATCGGCAGCCTGCAGCACCGGATAAGTTAAAAACCCGCCGGTATTGATCTCTTTGCCCTGTAGGTTGGCCATCATATCTTTGTACGTGGGGTTTCGCTCCAGCCAGCCAAGGGGCGTGATCATGTTTAACAGCAGGTAGAGTTCGGCGTGTTCTTTGACCTGGCTTTGCACAAACATTGAAACCTGCTTTTCATCCAGTCCCGCACTGATCCAGTCTTTGACCAGGTCCAGACTCAGTCTGCGCAGGTTGAGCTTATCTTCATAGCTCGTTGAAAGCGCGTGCCAGTCTGCGACAAAAAACATCGCGTCATTGTCTTGCTGCAGATCCACCCAGTTTTGCAGCACGCCGTAGTAATGCCCCAGGTGCAGCTGGCCCGTGGGCCGCATTCCGCTTACGATTTTTTTACTCATCGCTGCCTCTTTCGCCTCTTCTTCGTGCCGAAATAATCAATGGTACTCCTTCAAATCCGAAATTTTGCCGTATCATATTGGCCAGATACCGCTTATAGCTAAAGTGCAATCCTTCAGGCTCATTCATCACCAGCGCAAAGCGCGGCGGCTTGGTATCGTACTGGGTGACGTATTTGATCTTAAGCCGCTTGAGATGGTAGCTTGGCAGCTGGTGTTTCATCGTCGCGAAGTTGATCACGTCGTTGAGTTTGCCCGTCGCAACCCGCTTGGTGTACTGTTTGTAAATATCGATGATCATGTCATAAATCTTGTGCGTCCGCTTACCGCTGAGAGCGGAGACGGTAATAAAGGGCGCGTAATGCAAAAACCGAAGTTCGTCTCTGATCTCTTGCTTGACCTCTTTGAAGCTGCGTTCGCACTTGTCCCACTTGTTCAGCACGATCAGACAGCCAAGACTGTACTGCTCGATCAGCCCGGCGATCTTTTCATCCTGATCGGTAATGCCCTCATTGGCGTCAATGACCAAAAGCGCGATATCGGCGTTTTGCAGCATCTTTTTGGTGCGGTTAAGCGCGTATTTCTCAATACCAACGATCTTGCTTCGCCGCCGCAGCCCGGCGGTGTCGATGAAATTGATGGTGTGTTCATCGTACAAAAAGCTTTCATCGTTTGGATCGATGGTAGTGCCCCCGATCTCGCTGACCACGGCACGCTCTTCCTGCAGCAGCGAATTTAGCAGTGAACTCTTGCCCGCGTTGATCTTGCCGATGATGGCGACATTGATCTCTTTATCTTCTTCAGCTTCTTTGTCTTCATCCAGCAGCGCTTCAAGAGAGGGTTCCTCGTTTTGCGCCGCGCTTAACAGCGCTTCTTTGAGTGAAGCACCCTCGCCCTCATCTTTTTTAAGCAGGTTGATAATCCAGCCTCTCAAAGCTGGCAGCCGACGGTTGTGGCTGACGGAAACGGGAAAAATATGCTCGGCCCCGAAACTGTAAAACTCCACAAAACGCTCCAGTTCGAGCTTGTCGTTGTCGACTTTGTTTACGACAAGCGCGATTGGCTTACCCAGATTTTGCAGCTGATAAAAAAGCGTTTTATCTTCTTCCTCGGGCAATCCTTTGCCGTCAACAACGTAGAGAATGATATCCGCCTGCGTAGCAGCTTCCAAAGAAAGCTTGCGCACGGTTTCAAACATACCGCTGCTTTTATCGATGCCGCCGGTATCAAGCAGCTGGGCTTCAAAGCCGTCAAAATCAGCGATCTTTTTGTTCACGTCTCTGGTCGTGCCGCTTTCTTCGCTGGTAATAGCAACCCGCTGCATCAAAAAGCGGTTAAAAAGCGAGCTTTTGCCCACGTTTGGTTTGCCTAAAATAGCAATTTTTTGCATAGAAATACTTCTTTGTCTTTGTTTTTGGATATTTTAGCATAAAAGTGGGTAAAGGGAGGTTAGGGGTTGTATCTGCT
>JBNJFE010000068.1:0-7018 GCA_051746505.1 Campylobacterota bacterium | reverse complement strand
CAGAGGCGCCAGTATCGGCCACGTCAGTCCCGAAGCGGCCGAGGGCGGCTTGATCGGCCTGCTGCAAGACGGGGATGAAATCTTTATCGATGTGGACAATTACGTGCTTGAAGCCAAACTCAGCGATGAAGAGATCGAGCAAAGACGGCAAAACTTCGTACCGCTTAAAAAGCCGCTGCACTCACGCTGGCTGGGACAGTACCGAAGCCTGGTCACCAATGCCGCTAGCGGCGCGGTATTAAAAGCGGATATGTAGGAGCGGCGATGAAAGCGGTATTCAAAGAGATAGGTATCTTTTTACTCGTTGTCGCGGTGCTGGCCGTTTTGCAACACAGCGATTTGCTCAGTGACCCCATGAACCGGTTTTCAATGATGGCGGATATGGGCAACTACACCCATCCCTTTTTGTGGGCGGTTGTTCCGTACCTGCTGCTGCTTGGCCTGCGTCTGGCGGTAAAAATGGTTTTAAAAAATATTTCTTCCAATAAAGAAGATTAATTGTAAAATTTCAGCCACGGCTGCCGATACTTACCTACTTAAAGGAGAGTTGCGTGCATGGAATCGTAAAGGCAGTTGAGGGAGAAACCGGTGTTATCACCGGTGATGACGGTAAGCGTTATATTTTTCGCAAAGGGTTGTGGCACGGGTCCAAAGAGTTGGAACGGGGTATGGAAGTTACCTTTGAATCCGAGGGCAACGAAGCCAAAGAGATTTACGGCTTGCACGAAAAGCCCGAAGGCCCCGGTCCCGTCGCAAAATCAAAAAGCAAGGAAAACGCCGGTATTTTAGCCGTGTTGTTTGGAACACTGGGGGCGCACAAGTTTTATATAGGCTGCCCCCTGGCCGGTATTTTGATGCTGATGATTTCAGTCTCGGGTATATTTTTTTACGCGGTGCCTACTATTTTGATGGCGTGTATGGGGATTATCGAGGGCTTTATCTACCTGATGAAAACCAACGACGGTTTTGCGCTCATATACGAACACGACAAACGCTGCTGGTTTTAAAGCCCCTCAAGGGGTTTTGGTTTGCCCAGCAAAAAGCCCTGGAAACTGTCTACGCCAAGATCGATCGCTTTTTCCAGCACCGCCTGTGAGTGAATGAATTCGCCCACTGTTTTTGCTCCCAGCTTTTTGGAAAACATCGTGATCGTTTCGGCAATCATCAGCGAGTCGGGATCGTGGTCGATATTTTTCATGATCGATCCGTCAATCTTGATATAGTTTGGCTTGATCTCAAGCAGATACGAAAAGTTGGCGTATCCGCTGCCAAAATCATCGATAGCGATACGCGTACCCTTTTGGCGCATCTTGGATAAAAATGTGTTGACTTTTTCAAAGTTTTTGATATATTCGCTCTCAACGATTTCTAATATCATGCGCTCAGACACGCCGTATCTGTCCGCACGTTCTTCGATAAAAGCGCACATCTCCTCATCGACCATATCTTCATAACTCAGATTGATAGAAAACTCTTCACTTCTGCCGGCGAATATTTTGCAGGTTTTTTCAATCATAATACGGGTCAGCTTGCCGTAGTCGCCGCTTTTTTTAGCAATATCCAAAAAGAAAAACGGCGAGATCGGTTTGCCCTCTTCATCGATCATGCGCATCAGGGCTTCGTATTTGGTGGGTCCGCCGTTTGTGAAGATGGGCTGGAAATAGGGGACGATTCTATCCTGGCTGATGGCCACGCGAAGCGAATTGTTCCAATAGATATTGTTTTGGATGTTTTTTTCCAGATTCAGACTGTCAAGGTACTGTCGATACACGACCCCCTCTTTTTTAGCCTGGGCCAGGGCGAGGTTGGAGTGTTCGATAAGCGCGCCCGTTTTATGAGCCAGCCCCATGGCTACGCTGATATAGATATCGACCATGTGGTTTTGGACGTTTATGGAAAACATATGCCCCTTAATACTTTCATCCAGGCGCTTGATCAGGGAGATAGAGGGCGCAGCCTCTGCGTGCTTTTTGCTGATGATGGCAAACTCGTCCCCGCTGACACGGTAGCACTCCAAGCCTTCCTGCCGGGTCATATCTGTTAAAATTGATGTCAAATCTTTTAAAACCTGATCGCCGCTTTTGACGCCGTAAAGATCGTTGATATCTTTAAAATTGTTCACATCCAGCAGGATCAGCGTATAATCGTTGTGTTTGTTTTGCAGTTTTTTTAAGAGCAGATCGCGGTTGCCAAGGCCGGTGAGTTCGTCAAAGTAGACTTTTTTCAGCAGATTTTTATTGCTCTTTCGAAGCTGGGACGTCTTTTCATCCACGCTTTTTTGCAAATCCTGATTAAGCAGGTTCAGTTGCCGGGACGTTTTGCTGATAAAGGTGCTTAAGGCTTTGATAGTGCGGTCGTTTTGGGTTTTAACCGCGCAGTTTTGGGGTTTGAAATCTTTATTGATCCGGCTGCTTTCGCTCATGGAGACCACGGTCATGGTGTGATTGAGCAGCACCGCGCCTTTGCTTTTTGGTTTTAAAAACTCCGAGAAGGTAAAAAAGCCAGAAACGGTAGCGATAGAATTGAGCGGTTCGATTTCTAGCTGGGCCATCTTGCCAAGCAGCAGACGTCTGGCGACGCAGGAGTAGACAAAGATGCTTTCAGCGGGTTTGGAAGCGATATCCTTGGCCAGTTTATCCTTGCACTCCAGTATCTTTTCGACGTTGGCAAAGCCAAAAAACACTTCCTCTCCCTCCTGAACCGGGCCGCTGAAGACGAAACCGCCTTTTTTGACATCAGTCACAAAGCGGGCTACGGGCGTGCCCTGTCTGTATACGATCAGGGGGAATTCGATGCCCGTTTTTGGCAGCAGGTTGACGATATCTTCACCGAAATAGTTTTGATACAGGGTTTTGACGGGGATATCGTCGATCGTATGTACAACCTTACCGCTTGTCTTGGTCACGCTGAGGGGTTTGCCCATCGCTTCCCACCCGAAACTGCTCGCGATATTGACATGCAGGGATGTTGAATGCAGCGAAACAGCCACCGCGCCGTTTGCGATGACCCTGTTGTGCGTAAAAACGTAAGCGTTTTTAAAATCCTCATCCCCTACGGCCACGCCTCCGCTGACGGTGGTGTCAAGTGCGCTTAAATGCTCTAAAAAACCGGCGCTGTCCACGCCGCGGCCTGTAGTGAAGGTGATAAGTGACTGCAAATTTTTGGAAGGGACGGTCTTGGTGATATTTTTGGCGATGGTATCGGTATGAAAATCGCCCGAGGCTTCATGGGTTTGCAGTATGGTATCTTCAAAGACGCTGAAACAAAGCAGCGTCTGTCCGTCGCTGACGTTGGCCCCTTCGATCTCTCCGCCGCTGGTGGCGCCGATGATATGGGCGTGGGGAAGAAAAAACGTCAGATGGCTGAGCAGCTGATTGATAGAGAGTTTGTCACAAACGCCCGTGAAAACCTGGATCAGTACGCTGCCCTGGAATTTGGCATGGTTTTTTTCCAGATAATTATAAAGGTGTGCTTTGCTCGTGTAATAGTAATTAAAACTTTTCATCAGTATCCAACCCGCCCCGCGTATTTTGTGTGTGGATTTTATCCAATCAAGTTGAAATACGCATCCAAATAAAAATAGTAGTTTTTATTCTTAAGACGGCTTCCTTTAAAGGCCCGCTTCCTGCATCGCTTTGGTTCTGGCATCGGCAATGAGCGGATCGACCAGCAGGTCCAGCTGTCCGTCATCCATCACTTCGCTCAGGCGGTACAGCGTGAGGTTGATACGGTGGTCGGTGACCCTGTTTTGGGGATAGTTATACGTTCTGATCCGGCCGCTTCTATCCCCGCTGCCCACCTGCGATTTTCTGGCCGCGGCGTTTTCATCCAGCTGTTGTTGCATCTGTTTTTCGTAAATGCGCGCTTTGAGTACTTTCATCGCTTTGTCACGGTTTTTGTGCTGGGATTTTTCATCCTGAATAGCTACGACCACGCCTGTGGGGACGTGGGTCAGGCGCACGGCGCTGTCGGTGGTGTTAACAGACTGTCCGCCGCAGCCGCTGGCGCGAAAGACATCCATCTTGATGTCACCGGGGTTGATATTGACTTCCACGTCATCGACTTCGGGCATCACCGCCACGGTCACGGCCGAGGTGTGTACACGCCCCTGTGATTCGGTTTCAGGAACCCGCTGTACCCGGTGGGTACCGCCTTCGTACTTGAGTCTGGAATACGCTCCCTCACCCTTGATGAGTAAAATCATCTCTTTGTAGCCGCCGGCGTTGCTGTCGCTGGAACTGACGATTTCGGCTTTGTAGCCTCTTTTTTCGGCGTAGCGCAGGTAGGCTTTGAACATGTCTTCGACAAATAATGCCGATTCGTCCCCGCCGGTGCCGGCTCTGATCTCAAGGTAAATGTTTTTATCATCGTTGGGATCTTTTGGCAGCATCAGTATTTTGATCTGTTCTTCCAGTGTCTTGATTTTTGGTTCAAGCTCCCTGATCTCTTCTTTGGCCAGTTCGCCAAGTTCGTCATCTTCGAGCAGTTCTTTGTTTTCGGCGATGCTGTCGACGATATCGATATACTCTTTTGCTTTTTCATACAGCGGTTTCAAATCGGCCTGTTCTTTGGAAAGCGCGGTGATCTTTTTAACGTCGTTCATCACCTCCGGCGCGCTGAGCATATCATTGAGTTCGTGATGACGGTCGATAAAGGGTTGCAGTTTTTCTTTCATGGTATTTATGGCTCCTTGAAATCCAAGAGAAGTTCATAAGCGCCTGGCTTATGAACCGGTTGTTAAGAGGTGGGGTGAATTAATCGTTTAAAGAGTTGACAAGTTTGGCAAGGCGGCTGACTTTTCTTGCTGCGGTGTTTTTCTTGATGATTTTTTTACCGACAAATTTTTGAAACTCTTTGTCAGCTGTCTGCAGCGCTTCTTTGGCTTTTGCTTTGTCGCCTGCTTCGACGGCTTCTTTGACCGCTCTGGTGATGTTGGTGATTCTGGTTCTGTAGAATCTGTTACGCTCTGTTCGTACTTTTGTCTGTCTGATTCGTTTGATCGTTGATTGGTGATGTGCCATCTCTTTTCCTTTTTGTTATTTTTTATTATAATTATGAAATAATATCTTAAAATATTTAAATTTGAATAAAATAGAATTCGTAACTGACTAATTCAGTAACAAAAAAGGTTAAAAATGCAGCGATTATTCGGTACCGACGGCGTCAGAGGAAAAGCGGGCCAAAAGCTCACGGCGCAGCTTGCGATGCAGCTTGCCATGGCAGCGGGTATTCACTTTAAAGCCCACGCCAAAACCAAAAAGATTCTGGTGGGCAAAGACACCAGAAGAAGCGGCTACATGATCGAAAACGCCATTGTCAGCGGCTTGACGGCGGTGGGATACAACGTCGTGCAGATCGGACCCATGCCCACGCCCGCAATCGCGTTTTTGACCCAGGATATGCGCTGTGACTGCGGCATCATGATCAGTGCCAGCCACAACCCTTACGGCGACAACGGCGTAAAATTTTTTGACGCCAACGGTGATAAACTGCAAGAAAGCGCCGAGCGCAGTATCGAATCGATCTTTTATGACCATACCCGCATAGAACAGGCCCAGATGACAAACGGCGATATCGGTTCTTCCAAGCGTATTGACGATGTGATCGGCCGATATATCGTGCATATTAAAAACTCTTTTCCAAAAGAGTTGACCCTAAACGGGCTTCGGGTGGTGGTCGATACCGCCAACGGCGCGGCGTACAAAACCGCTCCAACCGTGCTCAAAGAGCTTGGGGCGGAAGTCTTTGTCATCGGGGACGCGCCTGATGGGTTTAATATCAATGAAAACTGCGGGGCGATGCATCCCCAGGCCATAGCCAAAGCCGTGCGCCAGTACAGGGCCGATGTAGGGCTGGCCCTTGACGGCGACGCGGACAGGCTTGTGCTGTGTGATGAGCAGGGCCGCCAGATTGACGGAGACGTGGTGATCGGGGTACTGGCAAAATACCTCAAAGACCAGAAACTGCTGCACAATGAGGGGATTGTGACCACGGTGATGAGCAATCAGGCGCTGGAGGATTTTTTGCATACACAGCAGCTTACGCTGGATCGGGCGCAGGTCGGGGATAAAAATGTCCTTGAAGTGATGAAACGGGATGGGTACAACTTCGGCGGCGAACAAAGCGGTCATATTATCTTCAGCGATTTTGCCAAAACAGGCGACGGGCTGGTCAGCGCGCTGCAGGTGCTTGCGTATATGGTCAAAACGGGTAAAAAATGCAGCGAAGCGTTTGGGCTGTTTTCTATCTATCCAAACAAGCTGGTCAACCTGCCTGTCAGTGAAAAACCAAAAATCGAAGAGATCAAGGGCGCTGATGAGCTGCTTGAAGATATCAGGGCAAAGGGGCTTCGCCCGCTGGTGCGCTACAGCGGAACCGAAAACAAGATGCGCATCCTCATTGAGGGCAGGGACGCCAAAGCGGTAGAAAAGCAGATGGAGCGGTGCGTTGCGTTTTTCCAATCCAAGCTGGGCTAAACTCTACGGGTTTTTTTTCGCGTCTTTGACAGCGTTTTTGCTGCTGGATCGCTGGCTGAAAAATATCGTACTTGAGGGGTTTTCTTTCAAAGGCGAATGCGCGTCTCTGGTCTTTGCACTCAACGAGGGCGTGGCGTTTTCGATGTTTGCGTTTTTAGGTGATCATCTCAAATGGATTCAGCTGGGGCTGCTTGGGCTTATCTTGGTCTATGTCGTGTATGAGCGGTATTTGCAGCACTATCCCCTTGCGGTGGCTTTAATCATGGCCGGAGGCATCGGCAATATTTATGACCGTTTTATCCACGGCGGCGTGGTGGATTATATCTACTGGCACTGCGGCTTTGAGTTTGCCATATTCAACTTAGCTGATGTGATGATTAATGTTGGGGTTGCGATACTGCTTATCAAGCTGCTTTTGCCCTCCAAAGAGGCAAAGGCTTAAAGCTTTTGCAACCCCTTGATCGCGCTTTCTAACTCCTGCTGTTTTTTTGAAAAGCAAAACCGCGCCGTGGGATGAAGCGGCGGTTTGTGATAAAACGCCC
>JBNJFE010000067.1:3391-7022 GCA_051746505.1 Campylobacterota bacterium | reverse complement strand
AATATGAAAAAGCTTGGCAGTATGAAATCGATCATGGGCATGATCCCGGGGATGGGCAATATGGCCAATCAGCTCAAAGACCTGGATTTGGAAAACTCCAAAGAGATTGTGCACATCAAAGCCCTGATTTCCTCCATGACCAAAAAAGAGCGTGAAAATCCCGATCTTTTAAACAACAGCCGCAAACGCCGGCTGGCCCAGGGCGCTGGTCTGAGCCAGATGCAGGTGAACAAGATTTTAAAACAGTTTAAAAACGCATCCAAGATGGCCAAGAAGTTTTCGGGCAAAAAAGGGATGCAGGATTTGCAAAACATGATGGGGCAGATGCAAGGCGGCGGCTTCCCGAAATAGCCCCGCAACCCTCACGGCGTTTTTGAGAGTGCATTGTGGTGCGCACTTGAAAGTGCCTGTAATAAGCACAGTACAACAAAAGCGAAAAGGAAAAGAAAATGACAGTTATCAGACTAACAAGAATGGGTAGAAGAAAACAGCCCGTATACAGAGTGATCGTAACAGACAACAGAAAAAGACGTGACGGCAGCTGGATCGAGCAGATCGGTACCTATAACCCGGCCAAAGAGCAAAAAGAGGTCAGAATCGATGAGGAAAGACTCAACTACTGGCTTGGCGTGGGCGCAAAGATGAGCGACACGGTCAAACGTCTGGCCAAAAAGTAAGTCCAAGGAGCAGGTGATGGTCAGTGATTTTATTTTGCAATACGCCAAACTCGTTGTCAATTATCCCGCCGATGTGAGGGTTGAGCAAAATGAGATCAGTCAGCAGTATGATGAGATCATCATCAAAGCCAACAAAAAAGATGTCGGCCTGCTTATTGGCAAAGACGGTAAAATGATTAACGCGATCAAAACGATGGTCACCGGGTGCAAGGCAAAAAATTCCAAAAGCTATAAAATCAACATTCAGCCTGCAGATGGATAGATTTGTTGTCGCCAGACTTGGCAAAACCGTCGGGCTTAAAGGCGAGCTTCGGCTGCAGGTGATGAGTGATTTCACCGAACAGTTTGCTCCCGGCAACCGTTTTGACAGCGACCGGGGCCCTCTGGAAATAGCGGCATTTTACCCAAACAAAAGCACGGTGGTGTTTCAAGGCTATGAGGATATCGACAGTGCAAAGCCTTTGACCAACGCCTATCTTTACAGCGATGAAGAAGCCACCAGGGCAAACTGCACTTTAGAAGAGGGTGAAATGTTCTGGTTTGACATGATCGGGCTTGAAGTGATTGAGGATGAAAAAGTGCTTGGCAAGGTTGTTGAAATTGATCGAATCGGTGAAATCGAGTACTTTCGGGTCAAAACGGACAAGCAGTTTTCAGACTACGCCAAAGCCTTTTTGATCCCAAATATCGATGTATATATCAAGGATAAAAACAGCGGGGGGATCTTCACCGAAGGCGCGCTTGATGTCTTAAAAGAAAGTTAAATGCGTTTTACGTTTGTTACGCTTTTTGAAAAGCTGATCAGCGGGTATTTTGAACACTCTATCCTCGGCAGTGCCACGCAAAAAGGCGCTATAGAGATCGATTTTGCCAATCCGCGCGATTACACGAGGGATAAGCATAACAAGGTCGATGATTATCAAATCGGCGGGGGAGCCGGACTGCTGATGCAGGTACAGCCCCTGCGCGACTGTCTGCAAAGGTACAAAGACGCGCATATCGTCTTTGTAACCCCGGCGGCAAAACCCTTCAGGCAAAACGACGCGGTGCGCTTAGCGCGCAAAGATCACGTGGTTTTTGTCAGCGGCCGGTACGAAGGCATCGACGAGCGGGTGATTGAAACCTGCGCCGATGAAGTGTTTAGTATCGGGGATTATATTCTCACAGGCGGCGAGCTTGCTTCCATGGTGATGGCCGATGCGATCAGCAGAAACGTCCCCGGCGTGCTTGGCAACAGTGATTCGCTGCACGAGGAGAGTTTTAACGACGGGCTTTTGGAGGCGCCAAGCTTTACCAAGCCCAGGGAATTTGAAAATTTATATGCTCCTTCAGAATTTTCAAAGGGAAATCATAGTAAAATTGCGAAATTAAAAAGTGCTATGTCTCTATGCAAAACGAAATATTTTAGACCGGGTCTTTACAAAAAGTTCACTGCAAAACATAGTTTGGATACCAGATAAAAGGGAAAAACCATGAGAAACAGATATATCGAAAACTTCGAAAAAGCCCAGATTGAAGGCAAAGAAGTTCCACAGTTCAGAGCCGGCGATACGGTTAAAGTAGCTGTTCGAATTAAAGAGGGCGATAAAACAAGAGTACAGGACTTCCAGGGTGTCTGTATTGAGATCAGAGGCGAAGGCACGGGCCGAAGCTTCAATGTACGAAAGATCGGTGCCGGCGGCGTAGGCGTAGAGAGAAAATTCCCTCTTTACAGCGATAGCATCGAATCAATCACCGTCGTCAGACGCGGTAAAGTCAGACGAGCCAAGCTGAACTACCTTAGAGGCAGAACAGGCAAAGCCGCAAGAATTAAAGAGCTTAGAAAGTAGATTTTACGGCGGAGTGCTATGGATGAGCCCCGCGTAATCTTAATTCGCACAGATTCTTCAAAGATTATAGGCACGGGTCACGTGATGCGTGATCTGGTGCTTGCTTCCAAATATCCTCATGCAAAAATAATTTTTGCAACCCAAAACCTTGACGGAAATATCGACCATGTCATTACCGGTAACGGCTATGGCCTGCATACACTGCAAAGCGATGCGATAACAAAACTGGATGAAGCGGTAAAACAATATGATGCTGATATGCTCATTATCGATCATTACGGAATCGGTTATGATTGTGAAAAAACACTCAAGACAAACAATCCCGGTTTGGTCCTGTTTGTACTGGATGATACGTACCAAAAACATTATTGCGATATCTTGCTCAATCACAACATTTACGCGCAGGCAAGCCGTTATAAAACACTGGTTCCACCGCAGTGCCGGCTGCTTTGCGGACAAGAGCATATGCTGCTGCGAAAAGAGTTTTATAGAGCAAAAGCAGATAAACGCCGTAGTCAAAAACTGTTTGTAGCCATGGGCGGCAATGATGTGCATAATTTTACGCCCGCGATCATGGAAGCTTTAAAAGCGCGCCGTATAGCTGCCCACGTGGTTACAACATCTGCCAACCCCAATCTCGCGTTACTGCAACAAAGCGCACGGCAGAATAAAGATATCACTTTGCATATCGATTCAGCCGGTATCGCTTCTATTATGGCTGAGTGCGGCGGCGCGGTGGTCAGTGCCAGTACGGTACTCAATGAAGTTAATTTCATGAATCTTCCTTTCATAGCGTTGCAGACAGCGCATAACCAGCGCTACATGGTGCGCTATCTGCGCCAAAACGATCATATGGTCCTTGAGCGGATGGAGCCGGATATGCTACACTTATATCTTCAAAAACTACAAATGAAAATGGAAACAGATGCAGATAGGAAAAAGTGATCTCAACCGGCACGTTTACATCATCGCCGAACTCAGCGCCAACCATAACGGCAGCTTGCAAACCGCGCTGCGCAGCATTGAAGCGGCCAAGTCGTGCGGGGCCGATGCGGTCAAACTGCAAACCTACACCGCAGATACGATCACGCTTGATTCGCGCAAAAAAGATTTTATGATCGCAGG
>JBNJFE010000067.1:0-3291 GCA_051746505.1 Campylobacterota bacterium | reverse complement strand
AACCTTTGGCGTGACCGTGGGATTTTCAGACCATACCCTTGGTATAACAGCGCCTGTGACGGCGGTGAGCCTTGGTGCCAGGGTCCTTGAGAAACATTTTATCATCGATAAGGCTCTGGGCGGGCCTGATGCGAAGTTCAGTCTGGATGTTTCGGAGTTTAAGGCGATGGTTCAAAGTGTGCGGGAGTGTGAAAAACTGCTGGGCGAGGTGGTGTATAACGATAAAAGCAAGCCCTCCAGACGATTTGCGCGCAGTTTATACGTCAGCGCGCCGATAAAAAAGGCAGAACGCTTTAGCAAAGACAATATCAAAAGCGTGCGTCCGGGGTACGGCCTGCATCCAAAATACCTCGAAGAGATACTCGGTCAAAAAGCAGATAGACAGTACCAACCCGGGGACCGGCTGGTGCTGGAGGGAAAAGAAGCGACGTATGAAGCTTGAACTGATCAATTACACACGGCTTGACGCAGATACGCATCAACAGGTGCTTGCGCTGAGAAACAATGAAACGATACAGCAGCATATGGCAACGCAGCAGCAGATAGATATAAACGCGCACCGGCAATTTGTCGATATGCTGCCAAAGCAAAAAGACAGGCTGTACATGGCTGTCTTTGCAGGCGGTGCTTTTATCGGCGGCGTTTCGGCTGTGCATATGAAGCAGAAACAGTGCCTGTGGGGCGTGTTTTTTGACCAAAACGCAAACGTTGTTGCAAAATCGGTTGCGGTATACGTGTTTTTGCGCTATCTGTTTGAACAAAAACAGATGCAAAAGATTGTCGCGGAGGTGAAAGCGGGCAATGAAAACGCGCTTTCGTTTAACCAAAGCCTGGGGTTTGAACAGGTTTCAGACAAAAACGATGAAAGCGGAAAATATCTGGTACTGGAGTTGGCAAAGCAGAAGTTTTTGGCCAACAGGCAGATCAAATCGCTGCAAAAACGGGTGAAAAAATATGAAATCAGGATCAAGGAATAGTATGTACAAGCAGGTTGAAGCCCTAATCATTACAACGCTCAAAGAGTTAAATGAAGAGTTGGAAAAAGAAGCGCTTGCAAACCCTACCGCCGATACCAGGCTCTTTGGCGGCAGCGGTGCGCTGGATTCTTTGGCGCTGGTGTCGTTTGTGACGGACTTGGAAGACGCGATCGATGAAGCTTTTGACAAAGAGGTGGTACTGGCTGATGAAAAAGCGATGAGCCAGAAAACGTCCCCGTTTCGAAGTGTGCGAACACTGAGTGAATACATCGTAAAGCTTTTGGATGCGTAACGTCTTTATAATCACCGGATCGCGCAAAGGCCTTGGCAGAGCGCTTTGTGAGTATTATCTTGAAAAAGGCCACATCGTCGCCGGATGCAGCCGTGGTGAATCAGAACTTGCACATGAGAATTACCGTCATTTTCGGCTGGATGTGAGCGATGAAAAGGCGGTGGTCGCGATGGTGCGGGCGGTGAAAAAAGAGTTTGGCCGTATCGACGTGCTTGTCAACAACGCCGGTATCGCTTCGATGAACCACCTTTTAACCACCTCCAAAGAAAGTGTCGACAACGTGTTTGCGACAAACTTTACCGGAAGCTTTCTTTTTCTCAGAGAGTGTGCCAAGGCGATGCGTAAAAACAAAAGTGCGGGTATCGTCAACTACTCCACCGTGGCCACGGCGCTGAATCTGGAGGGCGAAGCGGTGTATGCTGCCAGTAAAGCAGCCATAGAGAGTTTAACCAAGACAGCGGCCAAAGAACTGGCGCCATATGGTATCCGCGTCAACGCAGTGGGCCCCACGCCTATTGACACTGATCTTATTAAAAGCGTGCCAAAGCAAAAGATTGAGCAGCTTATTGAGAAACAAACGATCAAACGGCTTGGGCGGTTTGAGGATGTGGCAAACGCGGTGGACTTTTTTATCGACGCCAAAAGCGGTTTTGTAACAGGACAGGTGCTGTATCTTGGCGGGGTGAACTGATGCACTGGCTTTTAGAAAAATTTTCCACCTTTGGTGATAATATCGCCGTTATAGATCAAGGCCGAGGCTATACCTACGCCCAGCTTTTGGAACGTATTGAGACGTTTAAAACGCTTTTGCAGGAAAAGAAGGTGCAAAGCGGCGAAGTCGTCGGCCTTATCGGAGAGTACGGTTTTGAAAATATCGCGCTGCTGCTGGCTTTGGCTGCAAATAAAAATATTATCGTGCCCATTACCCCCATGCCAAAAGAGGAAATGGGTGAGCGCATAGAGGAAGCCTACGTCGACGTGGTGGCAGAGTATGAGCAAAGTCTGCATCTTAAACGCTGTGATCACGGCCAAAAACATACGATGATCAACGATTTAAGGCAAAAGCGCGTAAGCGGGCTGATACTGTTTTCAAGCGGCAGTACGGGGCGGCCAAAGGCGATGATCCATGATTTTGACACGTTTGTGGCTCATTATCAAAACAGGCGGCCCAAAAAGATCACGATGCTTTTGTTTTTGATGTTTGATCATATCGGCGGGCTCAACAGTCTGCTGAGCACTTTGAGTATGGGCGCCGCCGGCGTGATCGCTAAAAAAAGAGAGGTCGGTGCGGTCTGCGCGCTTATTGAAAAACACAGGATCAAAGTCCTGCCCGCAAGTCCTACGTTTTTAAATCTGCTGCTGATGTCTGATGCTGTAAAAACCTATGATTTAAGCAGTCTTCGGATGATAACCTACGGTACCGAAGCGATGCCAGAAAGCCTTCTGAAGCGGTTGAAAAAAAAGTTTCCTAAAGTCAAATTCCTACAAACCTTTGGCACCAGCGAAACCGGGATCGCGGCGACGGTGTCCAAGGCATCGGATTCAACCTATATGAAAATCGGTGATAACGATTTGGAGTATAAAACAGTAGAGGGGGAACTGTGGCTCAAAAGCAAAACACAGGTCCTTGGATACCTGAACGCTTCGATGGAGAGCTTTGAAAACGGGTGGTTTAAAACGGGTGACCTGGTTGAAGAGCTGGAAGACGGGTATCTTAAAATCATCGGCAGAAGCAGGGATGTGATCAACGTCGGGGGGCAAAAGGTGCTGCCAGGCGAGGTGGAGTCGGCTATTTTGGAGTTGCCCGAGTTTAGCGACGTTTTGGTAAGCGGGGAAAAAAACGCGATCACCGGGCAAAGCGTAACGGCCAAAGTGGTAAGCAGGGACTTAAGCAATAAAGAGGCAAAGCGGTTGATCAGGGAGCATTTGAAAGCAAAGCTTGAGGAATATAAGATTCCGACCAAAGTGAAAGTGGTGGAAAGTCTGGGGTATAGCAGCCGGTTTAAGAAGGTGAGAGGATAG
>JBNJFE010000066.1:0-7226 GCA_051746505.1 Campylobacterota bacterium | reverse complement strand
CCCACACCTTTACCCTGGTCTTTGGTCGTAAAATAGGGTTCAAATATCCGCTTGATGACAGCATCGTCGATACCGCCGCCGTTATCGACAACCCGTATCGTTTTGCTGTCTTTGTCAAGGGTGATTTCAATCATGCCATTTTCCACGCCGCGGGCTTCCATGGCGTCTTTGGCATTATTGCACAGATTCAGCAGCACCTGCAAAAACTGCGACCTGTACCCTTTTATCAAAAAACTCTCGCCCTCTACTGCCAAACGTATACCGTGGTATTGCAGCCTGGCACGCTGCATATTGCACGTCTCACTGATCGCATCTTTTATATCAAAATTTTCTGCCTGCGCTTCATTTTGAAAAAAGTCGCGAAAATCATCGATCGTTTGACTCATGGATTGTATAATCTTTTGATTTTTCCCGATAAATGTATCGATAAACTCTGCGTCAATCAGCCCCTCTTCATAATCTTCATCCAGGTTTTGTATAGCGATACTGACGGCATTGAGCGGCTGGCGCCACTGGTGGGCGATGGCACTGACAAGTTCCCCCATGGCCGCGACCTTGGATTGTTCAAACAGCATTTCATCTTTTTTCCTGATATCCTCAATCTGGGTCCGCACTTTTTGTTCAAGATTTTCATTGAGTTGCTGCAAAGCTTTTTCATGTCTGATGCGTTCTGATATATCGATAATCGAAGAGATACGCAGTTTTTTGTTTTCAATAACGACATTGCTTCCTTTCACAAGGGCGTGAAATTGGGATTTGTCATAACGTTTCATTATAATTTCATACGCACTGCTCTTTGGTTTAGCCACCCTGGCTTTCACATCAGGCAAAGAGTCTTTGGCAACAAGATCAAAAAGATGCGTCTGCAGCAGCTGCTGCTTTTGACAGCCAAACATTTCCAGGGCTACATCATTGGCGTCGATGCAGCGAAGATTTTTGTCAAGAATCAAAACCGCGCTTAAGGAATCGAGCGTCAAAGTCTCAACACCCTCAAGCGTACGTTTGAGGGTGTTATTTTTTCTTGCCAGCATGAGCGCAAAAAGAAGCAGCAGCACTATCACACCTGCAACAGCGTTGACTTCAAACGTATATTCGTCATACAAAGAGCGTTTTTGGTGCAAAAAAACCGCTTCGGGATATCGCTGTTTTTCAAGATGCAGACCGGTTTTGCTGATAACATCCATATCAAAAAAGTAGCGCCCGGGTGTTTTGGCAAGAAACTGTTTTGATTGTGTCATCTCCTTATTGAGCAGCACAGTCGCGCGGTGCGCGGCTATTCGTCCCTGCTGGTGACCGCTGACACAGTAGCCGCCTACGACGTTGGTATTATCCATATACACCGCCGCCGTGGCAAACAACGGGCGGTTAAAAGCGCTGCCAATGCGGTCAATGGCTTTTTGCATAGGAACAAACCGGCCGTTTGCATCTTCAAACGCAGCCGGCATAACCAGCATCCCCGCACTGTTAGCTTTGGGGTTTTTGAGCGTTTTGGTCACGTTTTGTATATTTTTATCGCTGAGATAGATATATTCTATCTGCGGGTTTTGCAACTCTTTTTTAAATATTTTTCGCAAAACCTTGTCGGTGACACTGTCATCACCGATAAGATACAGGGTTTGCAGATTGGGCAGCAACAACAAAGCCAACTGTTCATTAATCTTTGGCGCCGTTTTTTCATAAACGCCGCTGTAGATGCTCGCGTCGAGTTTTTTCTGCAAGGAGGTATTGTTGACACCGCTAAAGACCACTTTCGTCCCGGCATCTGCAAATTCACCTTTATGTTTTCGCACAAAGTTTAAAGCGTTGTCATCAGTGACATACAGCAGTTCAAAATCTATATTTTTATACTTTTGGCGCAGATAGCTTAAGAACTCTTTTTGACGCTTGGGGGTCGGCTTGAACCGTTTTGTATCCATATATTCTATATAAAAATCAAATGTACCATTTTGCTTCCCGTTTGAAAGCGTATCGGTGAAACTGGTGACTTGGTTTTTCGTCCATGAAAACGTATCGTGGTAGGAATTGATAATAAGGACATTTTTGGCATGAAGCAGCGGTACGGATACAAAGAGAAGAAACAGTATAACATGACAACGAAGCATCTTGAATCCTTTATTACTTCGTTGATTATAACATAAGATTATTACTTTTTATCGATCTGTTTGAAGATGTAGGCGATGATAAGGATCAAAATAATCGCCGCGGCGATGCCGTATTTTTTGTATTCATCGGCCATATCGATCACAACCCGTCCCAGCGAATAAGACAGGCTGGCAATAAGCACGGTCCAAAGGATGGTAGCAAAGATATTATACAAGCCAAAGCGCTTGTGGTCGTATTTGGTCAACCCGATGGCTAAGGGGATGAGCGTCTTGATACCGTAGATATATTTTTGCAAAAAGATGGCCGCGTCCCCGTAGCGGCGCATGATCAGGTGAGCCCACGCGACTTTTCTTCGGTGTTTTCTTAGAATCTGTCTGGCAAACTCTTTATTCGTCCTTGCCATATAAAACAAAAACTGATCGCCGATATAGTTTGAAAGGCCTGCTACCACCATGGTCACGTAAATATTAAGATCACCGGTGTAGCTAAGCACCGATGCGATAGCCAGGGCTAAAAACCCGCCGCCAAAGGAGTAAAGAAACAGGATCAGATATCCCCAGTCTCTAATCAACTCTTCCATCTCAGCCCTTCTGCCTGCCAGCTAGCGTGACAGCCTGGGTGATCGCGTTGATATAGCTGGTTTCTTTCGCTTGAAAGCTGTAGGCGATATCAAAGGCCGTACCGTGATCGACCGAGGTTCGGATGATGGGCAGATTCAGCGAAACATTGATACTTTCTTCAAAATACAGCGCTTTAAGCGGTGCTAGCCCCTGATCGTGATACATCGCCACAAAGTGGGTAAATTTTTCACGGACCCCCGGCGTAAAAGCCACATCGGGGATAAAGGGGCCTTCAAAAACACTCTTGCCCAGCTTTTTATTGGCTTTGCTGATGGCTTTGCTGATCTTTTTTTCCTCATCGCCAAGCACGCCGCCATCTCCCGCGTGGGGGTTGAGGCCAAGCACGGCTACCTTGGAGGCTTTGGTGCAAGCGTAAAAATCTTGCAAAAAAGCGTTCAGCCTGCCGATTTTGATCTGTTTTGGCACCTGCCTGAGCGGGATATGTTCGGTAAAAAGTGCCACAAACATCGATTCGCACCCAAGCATCATGATCGCGTTTTGCCCAAAGAGTTTGCGCAGTACGTCGGTGTGGCCCTTGGCGTCAACGCCTGCTTTATCCCACGCCTGTTTGTGAATGGGCAGCGTCGTGATCGCGTCCACCCTGCCCTTTTTGGCCATCTCTATGGCGTCTAAGAAGCTGTAATAGGAAAACTTGCCGCTTTTTTGCGAAATCTTGCCCGGTTTTATCTTCACGCTGCCTTTGCTGCCGCTGCAGACAAAATCGTCTGGAACCTGTGTGCCAAGCTTGTCCGCTGCCTGCTGTATAAGTTTTTCATTAACGCAGTAGATGGGTTCACACAGCGTTTTTACCTGCTCATGGGCCTTAAGCGCGAGTTCGGGACCGATACCGTTGACATCTCCCAGGCTGACCGCGATTTTTCTCATGCAAGCAGGTCTTTCATATCCTCTATAGCCTGTTGCAAGCCGCAAAAGACGCTTCGAGCGACAATACTCTGGCCGATATTGAGTTCTTTGATATGGCGCAGTTTGTTGATATTGGCGACGTTTTGGTAATTAAGCCCGTGTCCCGCAGCTACCCGCAGACCCAGGGTATGGGCAAACTGCGAGCAGTACTCCAGTTTTTCGATCTCGGCGTAATACAGACTTTGCAGCTGGGCTTTGGAGTGTTCAAGCTCTTTGACGCTGTGCGGTGTTCTTCGCAGATTGGAATGCAGCATCTGGTAAATATTAGCGTATTTGCCCGTATGCAGTTCAATCCACTCTACCCCAAGCTTTTTGGACAGCTCCACCCCCGCAGTCGTAGGATCGATAAACAGCGAAACTTCGATCTCATGCTCATGCAGTTTACGCACGGCTTTTTGCAGCCGCTCATACCCCTTTTGCAAATCCAGGCCGCCTTCGGTGGTCACTTCTTCGCGCTTTTCTGGAACAATGGTGGCGCGGTGGGGCTTAAGCTCGCAGACAGTGTCTATAATCTCAGGCTCTGCGGCACATTCAAGATTAACAGGCAGATGCGAAAAGTTGATGATGTTTTTCGCGTCTGCATCATTGATGTGGCGGCGGTCTTCACGCAAATGGATCGTAATCTGATCGGCTCCGGCGCGCTTGACGATACCAAGGGCGTCCAGAGGATCGGGGTCGTTGACCAGCCGTGCCTGCCTTAACACGGCGATATGGTCTATATTAACACCAAGCAGCATCAAGCGCTGACGACCTCGATATCAACCTCTCTGCCCACGACCCTGGCGATCTTTTTTTGGTGGTGGCGCAGAAGTTTGTAACTGTCCTCATCGCTGACCACAACGGCGTCGATGTTATGATCCATCGCTTCAAGCAGCACTTCGCCGGCGATCTTATAAGCAAAATCTTTATCGTATTTATAGGCTTCTATAGGCATAGGCTGAGACAGGCCGCGTTTGAACTTGATTTCTCGGGATTTTGGTTCGTGCTTACCCTCCAGCTTCAGGGGCTTGTCTTTGATAACGCCCAGTTCCACGGCCCGCTGTTTGACGTATTCGTAATTCTCTTCTAAACTGTGGTCGTATTCAAGCATTTTGTTTTCACTGCTGACGTGGTACTGCAATCCCCAGAAAGGATCAAAAAGATGCTCTAGGATTTCGCGTTCGCTGGTTCTGTTTTTTTGCAGCAACTCTTTGGCAACGGCAAGCATCGCATCGCCGATATATTCTCTGTTGTATTTCAGCGAGATGGAAGCGTAATAATGCAGCTTATAACTGCCGTATTTCTGGCGCAGTTCATCATCAAAAAACGCATCAAGTCCCGCCCGCTTTTGGACAAAATCACGCTCATCAATCTGAAGATCATGCATAACCCGCAGCTGGCTGATCGGTTCAATCACCAAGTCGCTGCCAAATTTCTCGACCACCCGCTCAATAGGCGTGGACGCGCTCATATACAAGCCATTCACCACCACGCCGTCGTGGATAGCCACCTCTTCGGGCACCGCCTGCAGGAGGGTACGGATATCTTTGATACCTGTTAATTTTAAGTTATATCGTTTATAATAGGGCAAATAATCGGTTTTGCAGTTGAATTTAAATATGGAAAGTTCATAACGCATATGCAACCTTTTTCTGTTTAATCAGGAATTATAGTACACTAAAGATAATTAAAAAAAGATGATATAGGTCAAAATGGATAAAGAAAAATATTTTATCAACCGATTTCGTAACAACCACATCGGCGACGACGCCGCGGGGATCAACGGATGGTATTACAGCAAAGACGCTTTTTTTGAAAACGTGCATTTCAAGCGCGGCTGGATGGATGCGTACCAGATAGCGCAAAAAGCGATGCTTGTGAATATATCTGACGCTATTGCGATGAATGCCAAACCCAAATACGCGCTGCTGGCGGTAAGCCTGCCAAAATCCATGCCCACGCATGAACTCAGCCGGCTTGCCAAAGGCTTTGAAGATTGCGCGGCCAGGTACGGGTGTGAAATCATCGGCGGCGATACGATCGGGGGCACGCGTCTTGATATTACCGTTACGATTATTTCGCATTCAAAAGCCCCGCTGCTGCGAAGCGGCCTGCATTTTGGTGACAGGATCGCTTTTACCGGCTCACTCGGCCAAAGCGCGCGGGGCTTGAAACGCCTGCTGCACAAAGCAACCCTGCCTGCAAACCACCGTTTTATCAAACCCGCTCTCAGGGCCGATTTTGTGTATGAAGCCGCGCCCTCTCTTCGAAGCGGTATGGATATCAGCGACGGGCTTTACAGCGATCTGGACAAAATGCTTACGGCTAATAAAAAGGGATTTACCTGGACGCACCGTGTCTTGCAGAAAGAAGCTCTCAGCGGAGAAGAGTATGAAATGCTGATCGCTTTTTCGCCAAAAAAAGAAGCCAGAATCCGCAATCTGGCGCGCAAGCACCGCATAGCCTTAACCGTCATTGGCAAAGTATCACACACGCAGCCCAGACTCAAATACGCTTCACACCATTTTTAAGGAGATCCATGCAAAGACTTTACCCCTTCAACCACCCGCCAATGCAGTTTTATTTCAGGCAAAGCCCGGCGGATTTTGTCGTAAAAGAACACAATCTTTATGATTTCAGCGGGGAGGGTGAACACGATATTTTTTACATACGCAAAAAAAACCTCACGACATGGGAAATGACAGGCAAACTCGCCAAATACCTGAAAATACCCGCCAGAGAGATCGGCTACTGCGGGCTTAAGGATAAAAACGCCCTGACTTATCAATATATCTCTATCAATAAAAAATTCACCGAGGGGATTGAAAACTTTGAAAGTGAGGGTATCAAGATTATTGAGCGTTTTGTACATAACAATAAGCTCAAAATCGGCCATCTTCGGGGCAACTCTTTTTTTGTCCGCCTCAAACGCGTAAAACCGGCCGAAGCCAGCAAACTGCAAAGCCTGCTTGGATGGATAGAGAAAGAGGGAATGCCAAACTACTTCGGTGCCCAGCGCTTTGGCAGGGACAACCTGATCAAAGCCAAAGAGATCATTGAGGGCACCTCCGGGCTCAGAGATAAAAAACAGCGCAAATTCCTGCTCAATGCGTACCAAAGCGATATCTTCAACGCCTGGCTGGCAAAACGGGTCGAAATGTCGCGCTATATCAACGAGTTTAGCCCACAGGAAGCCGCGCAGTTGTGCGGCTTTGATAGCGCAACTGTCAAAACCCTGCAAAAGCAAAAACCCTTTTTCAAGCTGCTGCAAGGGGAGTTGATGATGCATTATCCTTTCGGCAAGATTTTTATACTCGATGACGTGCAGCGTTTTCAAACGCGCGATATCGCTCCCACGGGACCGCTTTTTGGCAAAAAGATGCGCACCCCCGAAGGTGACGCGCTTGGCATAGAACAAGCTTACGAACAACCCCTGCCTTTGGATGGGGGCAGGCGGTACGGCTGGGTCTTTCCCCAAGATATAAGCCATACGTACAAATCAGATTTGATGCATCTGGAGCTTTCTTTTACCCTGCCAAAAGGCAGCTACGCCACCGTACTGGTGGAAATGTTAAAAAACGCATTACTGGATTTATGATA
>JBNJFE010000065.1:1363-7337 GCA_051746505.1 Campylobacterota bacterium | reverse complement strand
ATCATAAACAGATCCCTGCGCAGATCGATATTGATCAGGTCGGTAGCAAAAAGCTTTTTGTGCGCGAGTTCTTTTTCAACGGCGGTGTCAGAAAGAACGCCGACAGTGTTTTTTTGTGCCATGAGGATGTTTTTGATCGCTTCAAACTCCCCGAGTTCCATAAATATGGGCAGCTGGTTATCCTCAAGTTCTGCCTTTTGCATGAAAAATTCTCTTGTTCCCGATCCCTTTTCCCGCATAATCCATCTTTTGTCGATGCTGTCGATGTAGCATCTTTTAGGCGCGTTTTGATCGCTGCTTAATACCAGCAGTTTGTCCGCGCCGATCTTTTGGGCCCTGATATGCGCAGAGTGCGGCGGCGTGTTTTCAATAAAACCCATATCCAGCCTGCCTTTGACGACATCATCGATAATAGCAGCCGAATTTTGCGTATTGGCTTGCAAAGCCACGTTTTCATAGCGGCATAAGAAATCGTAATACACCTGCGGCAGCAGATAATTGGCGATTGTTTTACTGGCAGAGACATGCAGGATACCTGCGATTTTTTCTGTTTCAAAGAGGCTCTTGGCAGCTGTTAAGCTGTCGTAGTGGCTTTTGCTTTGCCGGTAAAACAGTCGCCCCCGTTCATTGAGATAAAGGTTTTTGCCCACCCTGTCAAAGAGTTTTTCCCCAAGACTTTTTTCTAACGCGGCGATAGAAAGCGAGAGGGCCGACTGGCTTTTATGCAGCGTCATTGCCGCTTTTGATACGCTTTTATATCTGCACAGCGCATAAAAACATTGCAGTTGCGTCAGCGTCATTGCTTTTTCCTTATTAAAAATATCAATCATTATAGTAAAAATTATTTATTTTACAAATATATAACGCTAAGCTATGATGGCGGGAAAAAAGGACGTTTGGATGGATACTTGGTATTCCTTTGCTGTCGGAATAATCTTGAGTGCTTTTATCGCCGCAGCCGCGATGTATGGCGCAGAGCTTGCGATCTTTTCAAAAGCGGGTGTTTCGCCCCTTATCATAGCTATCATTGCAGGCATGGTCTATGCCAATACGCCGCTTGCCAAGAGGTACGAACTGGGCAAAAGCGGCATTGTCTGGTGCGGCAAAACATTGTTGAAAACGGCTATCGTCCTGTACGGCTTTCATCTGGGGATAGAGGATTTGAAACTGCTGGGGGTCGAGGGGTTTGTGCTGGGAGGTTTCATGATGGTTTCTACGCTTTTGATCGGTTATGTTGCCGCAAGGAAACTGTTTGGACTGGACCGGGAACTTTCGCTGCTGCTTTGCGCTGGCAGCAGTATCTGCGGGGCCGCTGCGGTGGTGGCAAGTGATTTTGTGCTGCAAGCCAAAGCATACAAAGCCGCCGTGGCTGTGGGGACGGTAGTGCTTTTTGGGACGCTGGCGATGTTTTTGTATCCGCTTCTCTATCAAAACGGCGTGTTTGTACTGGATCAAAAGCAGATGGGCATTTTTATAGGGGCTACGTTGCATGAAGTAGCCCATGTGGCAGCCGCGGGTGATGCGGTAAGCCCTCAGGCGGCAGAGGCGGCGGTAGCGGTGAAAATGTTTCGGGTGATGCTGCTGGTGCCGTTTTTGTTTGGAATGGCGTATTTCGCCTCCAAAAAAGCAGGAAAGAAAAGAGCAAAAATCAGCATACCGTGGTTTGCGCTGCTGTTTTTAGCCGTGATTGCCGCAAACTCCGTTGTCGCGCTGCCTGAAGCCGTGCATGAGATCATTGTAAACGTTGATATGTTTTTGCTGACCACGGCGATGGCTGCTTTGGGAATGCAAACAGGCATCGAAAAATTCAAACAGGCAGGATGTAAGCCCATCGGAGCTGCTTTGGTGATGTTTGTATGGCTTGTGGCAGGCGGATACGTGACAGCACTTTTTGTGTTATAATCGCGGATAAAAAAGGATCGCTTGCGTGAAAAAACTGTTTTTTGCCGCCGTGGCGCTGCTGATAGGATCGCAGTTTATTCCCATAAATCTTACCAACCCCTCCTATGATCCCGCTGTCAGTATGCAGGTGCCAAAAGAGGTCAGGCCGATTTTGCAAAAGGCGTGTTATGACTGCCACAGCAACCATACACAGTTTCCGTGGTATGCGAAGGTCGCGCCTGTTTCCTGGGTGCTGGCAAGCCACGTCAACGACGGTAGAAAAGCGCTGAATTTTTCCACATGGAAAAAGATGGATAGCTCCTTGCAGCAGGAGCGGATTGACCGGATGTATCACGTGGTTAAGATCGGGTTTATGCCAAAGCAAAGCTACACGTGGATGCATCCTGAAAGCAACCTGAACAAAGAGGAAAAACAGGTGCTCAAACGCTGGGTTGAAGCACTTGGTCAGAAAGCAAAAAAGTAGGGTAACTCTGATTTGGGCGTTTGCAGAGGTCAAAACGGCCGCAGGCTTGTTTGAGCGCGTCTGTATCTTCTGATTCGACCGCGACGGAGGTAAAGGGGCGCTGCCCCGTAACTCCCTGTACGTATTCAAAAGTAACCCCGTTTTCATAAAAGATCGTCCGCTCTTTTGTAACACCTGTGACAGAAACCCCTGGATGTTTTTTGCAGGCATAGAGGTAGCTTCGTATATCGGATATATCGCAGTCTAAGCCATGTACCGCTGCCAGCGTGCGCAGGCGCAATCTGGTTTGCAAAGGCGGCAGCGGACGCCACTGTTGCAACCCCTCTTTGCACGTGAGGAGTTCTTTGATATCTATACGCCGGTTTCTGATTTTGATATTAAGATCGCTGCGGTTTTGAAAAAGAGTGTAGGTTTCACTGCTTTGTTTGTGCGATACGCGGGGCAAAGCGTTTTGCCAGGCAGACAGGATCTCCCCGCCCGCGTCAAACCGCCTGTACTCAAAGCGCAGGCCCATGTTATGCGTAGGTATCCAGCAAAGCGTTGGTTGTAACCCTGGGTTCGACCGGTTTTTCCTGGGCGTTTTGAAAACTTTGGGCCTCTTGCAGGGATTGGTTTGCATCCTTGGCAAATGTATCTGCCTGTTCCTGCTTTGAAGCGCTGGGGTCTTCCCTGCCTACCTGGATGCGGGAGTGATAGGGGGATTCAAAAACATAGCTTTTGCTTTGGATATCCATATCAGCCTCCTTTTAAGCTGCTATACTAGTATAATAGCAAAATTTTTGCCAGGAAAAAAATCCGGTCATTCATAGCTGATGACTTTATTCTTGCCAGAGTTTTTAGCTCCATACATCGCGTCATCGGCCCGTGAAATAATCGAATCAAGCGTATCGCTTTCGCGCAGGGTGCTTACTCCGATGCTGGCAGTGATCTGGCGGCCCGTGATCTGGACGAGTATTGCGTCCTGTTTGATCGTTTGCAGGATTTTCTGGGCGTTTTGCACCGCCATCTGGCTGTCGCAGTCGATCAGCGCGGCGATAAACTCTTCCCCGCCCCAGCGTGCGACCAGGTCGGTCTTTCGAAGCGTGTTTTCCAGGATGCGCGCTATCTGGCAGATGACCCTGTCCCCGGCGGCGTGGCCGAAACTGTCGTTGATGGCTTTAAAATCATCGATATCTAAAAACAGGATCGAATGGGGCTTTGCGTCGCGTTTTGCCAGGGCGATATGGTGTTTGAACTTTTGTTCGAAGTCGCGCCTGTTGGGCAGCTTTGTCAGCGGGTCGTGGGAGGAGTAAAACTCAAGCTTTGTGCTGTAGTTTTTGATGAGGTAATAGATGATAAAAGCGACAATGAGCGTGATTATGAGTGAAACGGCCACATTTAAGATGAGGACTTTTTTGACATCCTTGGTAAAATCCGAAAGTTTGGCTTCTACACTTAAAAACAGATTCAGTTCGGGGATATATTTGGTCGTAAGGAGGTGACTGGAACCGTCTTGCCTGTACTCGATCATACTGCTTTTTGGCGAAAGAATTTCATCTTTATACTGTGATAAAACCGGGGAATCGTCGATATGGGCGGTGAAATCTTTATTGCGTTCAGCCAGGATGACTTTGCCCTCTTTGTTAAAAAAGGTAACGACAAAGTTGTGGTTGGTGCGAAATTCTCGTAAAATACCGTCAATATAGGACAGATTCATGGCAACGCCGGTGGTGCCCAGATAAGTACGGTCGTGATCAAAGATTTTGTGGTTGATAAACATGATCAGTTCATTGGAAAAGTTTTCATTGTGGTCAAGATTGATCTCATGGGTCGGGGCTGAGAGTTTGAAATCATAATACCACTGATTTCTCGGGCGTTTGGCGCTGACCTTTTCGACAAAACCTTCATGCGTGTAATAATTTTTTGTGATATCAGAGACTAAAAAGGTGTTAAACATCCCGTACCGCTGCTGGATAGCGCTCAGATACTGCTGTACCTCGGTGACGCTTCTGCTTTTTTCGTGGTGCAGCCAGTCATGCAAAAAGGTGTCGTTTGCCATCATGGAAGAGATGAGGCTTGGTTCGATGATATGCTTTTGGATAACGGTGTAAATATTATCCAGAGACAGGGGCAGCGACTGGTTTTTAAGCTGGGATTTTGCGTTTTGCATCGATACCGAATAGTTTAAGAAAGAAAGCGCAAAAGACAGTGATAAAAGCAGCAGGGTGATGATAAAGACAACGCGGTATTTGGATGTTGTCATCTGATAAAGCCTTTTTTGGTATATTGTACCGCAAAAGTCCCTAATATAAAAAGTGCGTAACACTATATAAAAAGGAACCGTATGCAAAAAACAAAAATGAAAACGATTGTGATCGTAGCTGCGATCAACCTGCTGATCGTGGCGTTGGAATTGATTTTTGGTACGCTTAGCAATTCGCTGGCGCTCATCACCGACGCGCTGCACAACCTCGGCGACGTGCTGGCCCTTTTTGTCGCCCTGATCGCTTCATATTACGCGATGAAAGCGGCAACGGCAAGGATGACGTTCGGATATGTCAAAGCCGAAATGATGGCAGCGTTTATCAATTCGCTGTTTTTGATTATTACGATGGTATATGTTTTGTATGAAGCCCTGATGCGCTTTTTTAATCCCGTGGCTATTGAGGCGGGCAGCGTGATAGTCGTAGCCGCGGCAGCGCTGGTGATCAACGCCATAAGCGCGTACCTGCTTCGAAACTACCACGGTTTGCACGCGCACGGGTCGATGTATGATGAAGATTGCTGCCTGCCCCACGGTGAGGATTTGAATATGAAAGCGGCGTTTTTGCATATGCTCGGCGATGCGGTGATCTCACTTGGCGTACTGCTTGGCGGGGCGGCGACCTATTATTTTCAAAATTATCTGATTGATCCGATCATTACCTTCATCTTCGGGGCTTATATTATCAAAAGCAGTTTTTCGGTACTCAAAGAGAGCTTTTTTGCCCTGCTTGATGCCAATCCGACCGACCTGAAGCGCTTTGAAAAAGTGCTTGAAAGCTTTGATGCGGTCAAAGACTTTCACGATCTGCACTTTACCGCCCCATCATCTGCAGAAAAGTTTTTTTCAGCCCATATCGTTTTGGATGAAACCTATACCTTAGAACAGATCGAGAGTATTTTGGAAAGCATACGGCAAACGTTCAAAGAACGTTTTGGTATTACGCATATTTTACTGCAGCCTGAGACCCAAAAGTACAGTCAGATCAAGGCCCACTGCGCTTCGCATATGTGATTTCAAAACAGACAGACATGATGAGGGCTTTACCTGGTTTCGTTTTTTGCCTATAATAGATTGAAACGCAGGCATTAACTGTTGCTTGTAAATACCGTATAAAACCACAGGAGTATACCATGGCAGGCAAATCAGGAAATCTCATCAAAATAATCGGCATCGTTCTTATAGTCGCAGGTATCGGGCTTGCGATATGGGGATATCAACTTTCAGGATCGGTTGGTTCGCAAATCACAGAGGCTGTGACAGGTTCGGATACCGACAGGGTTATGACGTATTATATCGCCGGTGCTGCCGGTTTTTTTGTGGGCATATATCTTTTTATGAAAAATTAACCAAGAAGAGGGCAGGGA
>JBNJFE010000065.1:0-1263 GCA_051746505.1 Campylobacterota bacterium | reverse complement strand
TTTTTGCTACAATTGCACTTATTTCCACAAAGGTCACCATGGAACTTTTTGCTTCGATCGCGGGCGTTTTTGCCATCATCTTCAGCGGCGTGGGGATGTCTTCGCATGATGTAAAAACATCAAAGATTTTTATCGGCCTCGGTACGGCGTGCGTGATCCCCGATCTTTATGTCAGCGGCGGTCTGCACGGGGCGATGCAGACGATAGTGATCGCTTCTTTGTTTTTTATAGGCGCGCTTGGGTTGAAGCAGGGAGAAAAGGGGTTAAAACTGTTTTTGCCGCTGTTTACCTTTTATCTGCTGTATAAGCTGCAAGAGCCCTCGGGCTGGCTGCTGGTGCTTGCAGGCATCATGACGCCTATTGCAACAATTTTGCATGACAATCTGAAAATGAAACTGATTTTACTGGTCTCAGTCCTTTGCTGGCTGACGTACGCGCTGATTCACGGGGCGTGGTATACCGTGGCTTTTGATGTGATCGCTTTGGGCGGGATCGCATACTCGCTGTTAAAAGAGTACCGGTTCAGAAATATGTAGATACGCTGTAAAAAAAAGTATATTTTTCCTATTTGCAATTGACAATGGTTATCATTTACTATATAATGCTGAGATATATTATCAAAAAAGGAAAAAATATGCGATCATTTTTGACAAAAGGTCTTCTGGCCGTTTCGGCACTGGCGTTTTCCAGCACGCTGTTTGCAAATGAAGTCAATCTCTATTCCCACAGACACTACGACAGTGACAAACAACTCTACAAAGAGTTTGAACAGCAAACGGGCATCAAGGTCAACGTCGTCCATGCCAAAGCTGACGAACTCTTGGCCAAGCTCAAAATAGAAGGAAAGCGCTCACCGGCGGATATGTTTGTTACCGCCGATATCGGCAACCTGTATGAAGCCAAAAAAAGCGGACTGCTGCAAAGTATAGAGTCACAAAAACTCACCTCCGTCATCCCGGCCAATCTGCGCGGCCCGGACAACCAGTGGTTTGGCTTGACCAAGCGCGCGCGGGTGCTTATCTATAACAAAGAAAACGTCGACGTTGACAAGCTTTCTACCTACGAAGCCATAGCCAAAGAGGATTTTCCCTACTCTATCACGGTGCGAAGTTCTTCCAACGCGTACAACAAGTCGCTTATGGCGTCCATCATCGCCCATAACGGCAAAGAAAAAGGTCTTGAGTGGGCCAAAGGCGTGGTTGAGAATATGGCCCGCGTACCAAAAGGTAATGACAGAGACCAGATGCGCGCAGCCGCCAGCGG
>JBNJFE010000064.1:3622-7503 GCA_051746505.1 Campylobacterota bacterium | reverse complement strand
ATGAGTGACAGGGCGGCTTTGATGCAGGAGGGAGCCATATTGCAAACAGGGGATGTGAAAACGTTGTACCAAGCTCCATGCGGCAGGGATGCCGCGGGATTTTTGGGCGTATTCAATACGCTGAATTTGCCAGGTGGTGAAACCATCAGCTTTCGTCCCGAGGAGGTGGCGCTTACGTCCGGGGGGATTCACGCCGGGGTCGTGACCGAATCGTGTTTTTACGGATTTTTTTACCAAAACGGTATCCGTATCTATGAACAGGATATAACCCTGTATTCCCCCGCCCCTTTACAACCGGGGCAGAAGGTGTCTTTTGATATTACACGGACTATAGCGTTGTAGCACACCCTTGGTGTGAAACTTTTTGCCTACAAAAGTTCCTGTTTCATCTTTTCATATTCCTCTTTTGTTATATCGCCTCTGGCATAGCGCTTTTTGAGGATGTCAAGCGCGGATTCACCGGTACCGGAGTTTTTTTTGCTGATGAAATAAAACAGCACCCCGATAAGAACTATGATCAGTAAGATTCCGACGGGAAAACCGAAAAATCCGCCTCCCATCCAGCCGTAACCGTGTTCGTTGTACATAATATTCCTTTATTGGCTCAACTGTTTCGTAAACTCTTTTCGCTGTTTTTTATCCAGGATGTTTAGAATTTTTTCAACCGTCTTTGCTTCCATCGTCGCCATATTTTTGGATATGGATATTCTGTTGTCTATAAAACGCTTTTTGTCAAAGTTGCCCTCTTTATCGAAAAAGGCTGTGTTTTTTCTTTCCTCAAAACGTTCAAACCGCTCAATTTTTAACTCCATCATCACGATTTTGATCTCATTCCACTGTTTGTCCGAAAGGTCCATATCTGAAAGCGTCATCATAAACGTGCGCATCGAATTGTCCATTTTTCCGCCCCTGTGCGCAGAAAACATTTTGCCGCCTTTGTCACAGCTTTTGTAACTTTTGTCGCAGTTGCCATAGCCTTTAGAACCGCCAAAAGCATAGAGGGAACTTGCCGCCATGGTCGCTGAAACAACCAATGTAATAATCTGTTTTTTCATGAAGTGCTCCTTTTTTGTATGTGCAGTACCATTATACGACAGGAACCTATCATCAAGCCCAACAAAAGGTAAACGAAGGTAACCGGGGATTAGGTATATATTTGCAGCAAAACGGTGTTGTCCTGATACCGGTACAAGACGTTGTATCCATTGAGGGTGATGACGTTTTTGATGATAAAGAGCCCAAACCCGTAACCGCTGGCACTTGTATGCTTTTGCAGTCTGTCCAGTTTCCAATCCGTTATCTTTTTTGACAAATCAAGGGGAAGGGGGTCTCCCCTGTTGGCAAAAGTTATTTTTGTACCGTCACATGTTATTGTCAGGGTATGATCGCTTGCGTACTCCAAAGCGTTGGCCGTGAGGTTTTTTAATCCTATCATCCATAGCTGTTTGTCTCCGCGCAGGGAAAAATCTTCGCAGTTTTTAAGCCTGATCGCATCTTTTTTGTCGCTGAAATAGGATGCGATCACTTCTTTCATGAGATCAAAAAACCGGTGGGATGTACCCGAAATCTCTCCTTTATACGAAATGAGTTCCTCAAGGGTTCTAAACCGGTCCAGTTCTTCATTGACCGAGTCAAAAACGTTTTTTATTCCCCTGTGGCTTTCATTGGACGGGGGCATGTGAAGATAAAACTTTCCCTCAGCCAGCGGGGTTTTGAGTTCATGCATGAAGATTTTGTTAAACATTTCGCGCGTGTGCAGCAGGTACTGGATATGTTCGATTGCGGTGTTGTAAGCGTTTTCAATCTTGGCAACCTCATTGTAATCAGAATCGACCCGCAGTTTGGAAAAGTCCCCATCTGGCAGTGTTTGCAGCTTTTTCCCCACGTCGTTTATAGGCTGCAGCAGCTTTTTGACAGCATAAAAGAGGACAATGAGCACAGCAGAAAGTGACAAAAAGATCAGGTGAATAAGATGCATCGTATCATCTTTTTGCATATCCAGCAGATAGAGTTCTCTGATGGGGTTGAAAACATGCAGTATTTTTTGCCCGTTAAACGCGTAGACATGAAATCCGCGGTTTTTGTTGCCCTGTGCATACACGGGGCTGGCGTTTTGGGGCAGCGGCTGTTTGTATGTTTTGAGGTTGTTTGCCTGCAGCGCCTCTTCATCGAGGGTGTAGTTTTGCATCAAAACCGGCTGCAGCGTAGCGGAGATATTGTAATAACGGGTGATGTTGTGCTGGTTTTGCATATGCTTTTGCCATGAGACAAACACGCCCCACAGGCTCGCAACCGCGACCAGACAGAGCACAAGAAGAAACTGTATCTGCGCGGTAAGCGATTTTTTTATATTAGTCCACAAGCCTGTACCCTCTGCCCCGGATCGCCACGATATGTTTTTTTTGCGAATACGGTTTTATTTTATTTCTGATTCTTGAAATGAGATTTTCCAGGTTTTTACCCTCTGTCGAGGTGATCGCGCAGGAGTTATACTGCAGCTGTTCTTTGGAAACAACATGGCCGTAGTTTTTTACCAGCTGCACAGCGATTTCGTATTCCGCCTGGGTTAAAAAAAGCGGCTGCTGACGGTAATGCATATCCCGTGCGTTTTCATCGATGACAAACGTACTTTGCTCCTGCTGCGTAAAACTGTTGACTCGTCGCAGCACGCTGGTGATACGCGCGTGGAGTTCGTCGGGTTCGTAGGGTTTTGGCAGGTAGTCATCGGCCCCGATCTGCAGGCCGCTTACCTTGTCGGCGGTGCTGTTTCTGGCTGAGGAAATGATGATGGGTATCGTGCTTTTTTTGCGCAGGTCCCTGCATACTTCCAAACCGTCCATTCCCGGCAGTCCCAGATCCAAAAGGATCAGATCATAACAATCCAGCGGCATAACCACCGCTTTGAAAGGATCATCACATATAGTGACGTCTATACTTCTTTGTCCTAAAAAATCCTGAATCAGTACCGCAAAGTTTTCATTATCCTCAATCAACAGTATCCGTGCCACAGTCGCTGCTCCTTTGCTGTTATTATACTCTTTTATCGCAAATAAATTTTTAATCAGACGGAAAATACGTTATACTAACATAAGTATAAGTAATAAAGGTTTTGCTATGCGCGGTTTTGTATTGGTGCTTTGTATCTGTTCGTTTGTTTTTGCGGCCTCCTCCGAGACGATAAAGATCGGGGTGCTGGCAAAGCGGGGGGACGCTATTGCCCTTAAGCGCTGGAATGATACCGCGGGGTTTCTGGAAGCCAAGATAAAAGATCACGACTTTGAAATCGTACCCTTGGATTTTGACGCGATCGACCGCGCGGTACGCCGGGGCGATATCCATTTTCTTATCGCCAATTCCGCCATCTACGTACGCCTGGAACACCGCTACAAGATCAGCAGGGTCGCCACGCTTTTGAACAAGTTCGGGGAAGAAACCTTTGTGAAGCACTTTGGCGGGGTCGTTTTTACCAAAAGCCAAAGCCAAATAGATACGATCGATGATTTGCAAAATACAACATTCGGCGCGGTGGACCCGACCTCTTTTGGCGGCTGGATAATGGCGTATAAGATGCTGCATGACCGCGGGATCAAGCCTGAAAAATATTTTAAAAAGCTAGAATTTCTGGGAACGCATGACGCTGTGGTGCGGGCCGTGCTGGAGGGGAAAGTCCAGGCGGGTACGGTGCGAAGCGATACGCTGGAGCGCATGGCAAACGAGGGCAAAATCGATCTTGGCGATATTTTTGTTCTCAGCCCGGATTCGGGATACGGTTTTCCCTTTGCCGTGAGTACGACGCTGTATCCGGAATGGCCCATAGCCAGGATGCCTGATACCGACGAAGCTACGGCTAAAAAAGTCGCGCTTGCGCTGATGTCCATGCC
>JBNJFE010000064.1:0-3522 GCA_051746505.1 Campylobacterota bacterium | reverse complement strand
ACTTATCTTTGTTTTGCTGGGATATGTCTGGCGTTTGAATACCAGACTACACCGTTCTAAAAAAGAGCTTCAAGAGATCAATAAAGACCTTGAGATAAAAATCACAAAGCGAACGGACAGTATCGAAAACATGCTTGAAAAAGAAAAATACCTGCGCCTGATCATGTCCACCGTTTCTGATATCAACCGCTATCTGATTACGTACAAGGATTTAGGCACTTTACTGCAAAAAAGTTGCGAACGGCTGATCAAACCAAAGATGTACAAGCTTGGCTTTATTACGCTTGAGGGAAAGGTAAGTCCGCAAACGTGGTTTGGCGCTTCAAAAGATGAGTATCAAAAGCTTGAAACATTCTTGCAAGAAGAGTTTGCACAAAGCAGGGGCATCGCGCGCCACTTTGAGGAGAAAAAAAGTTACGAAATCATCAACGACGTGCGCACGTATGATCTGGATGAGCAGTTTCGCGCGCTGTGTCTGGATGCGGGTATCAAAGCCTGCGCCTTTTTCGCGCTCAAACCGGATGTGGATTTGGCTACGTATAACGGGGTGGTGGGAATTCTCAGCGACAGTGAAAAGGGTTTTGAACTTGAAGAGATCACAATGCTGGAAGAACTCAGCGGTGACCTTGGCTTTGCCATAGAAGCCAGCCTGCACGCCAGCGAACACGAACGGCTCAAAAATGAACAGATTAAAAATTATGAAGAAACGATCCTCTCCTTTGTCAAAATGATCGAACAGCGAGATACCTACACCGCCGGCCATACCACCCGTGTAGCCAGATACTGCACCATGATCGCTCATCAGATGGGGCTTGATGAAAAACAGGTTCAAAAGCTTGAAAAAGCAGCGATCCTGCACGATATCGGAAAGATTTCCACGCCCGATGCGGTCTTGCTCAAACCGGGCAAATTGAATGATTTGGAATATAAAATGATCAAAGAACATGTCAGCGTAGGCTATGATATGCTCAAGCAGATCGGGGCGTACTCCGATCTGGCAAAAATCATGCGCCACCACCACGAACGCCACGACGGCAGCGGCTACCCCGACGGGCTGGCAGGCGATGAAATCCCGCTTTTAAGCGCGATCATGAGCGTGGCCGATGCCTTTGACGCGATGACCAGTACGCGTATTTACAAAAAAAGTAAAAGCGTATCCCAGGCGCTGCAGGAGATAGAGCAGCTAAGCGGCAAGCAGTTTCATCCCAAAACCGCCAATGCCGCAGTGAAGGCGCTTGAGGGAGTAACTCCTCCCCCGGCTGCGCAGCAGACCCCGACTAATGAGATCGAGCGTGAGCGTCTGGCGTATTTTTACAAAGATGCGCAGACGGGACTGTATAATGAAAGCTACCTGACCGTGATGCTAACGCAAAACGAATCCCTGCTGGAACAAAGCCATATCTACGCCGTACATGCCCAAAACGCCGTGCAGATGCAGCTGAAAGAGGGGGTAAAAACGATTGAGCACTATCTGGCCGAAGTAGCAAAGCTGCTGCAAAAGCGTTACGAATTGGTCTTTTTTGTCAAACCGGGCAGTTTTTATATCATAACCCAAAACGATTACGGTCAAGCCCTGGGCGAGTTTGTCGATTCGCTGGAATTTGACGGGCTGGAGTTTGTCTTATCACGTGTGCAAAAAGAAGAATTAAAAAAGTCTTTTTTATCCTGACAAGATGTCATATTACAATAAGACATCAGTATGTTACAATTATGGTAGAAACAGCAAAAGATAGGATAAAAATGCAACCGGGTATTTTACTGATCAATGAAAAAGTTTTTTTAGACGAGGATATGGAACTTGTCTACAAAGCTTTGAATAAAAAATTTGCCGATGTATCGTTGATTACTGAAAGCGATCATGAAAAAATCCTTACACTTTTTGAAACAAAGTACAAGGATATCGATATTTTGATTATTGACCACCATATGTCAATGGGCGTAGCGCTTTTAAATACGCTTTTACAAAGGCACCGTAAGCTGAAAACAATTACGCTTTCAGGCAGTCCCTACTGCAGCGACCCCATGAACTGTACCCACTGCCAGGAAACGTTTAACAAAAAAAGAATGCTCAAACCCATCAGCAAATACGCGCTTTTTGAAACGATTGAAGCGTTTGAAGACAAAGAGTGTGAATACAAAGATGATTGTGACGATCCTCATAAAGCGGGATTTTTACTCTGATCAAGCTGCCTGCAAAACCTTTCAAACCCTGTCTGTACCTGGTAAAATATGTATAATTTTGAAAACTTGGTATAATAAATTAAGGGAGTAGAAGGGGAAAGGGATATATGCAGACAAAAATTTTATTTATTAATGAAAAAAACACACTTGATGAAAATACCAGATATATTTATAAAACGATGCGTAGGGATTTTTCCGATGTCAGATTGATCGTGGAATCCAATTATGAAAAGATTCTGCACGTTTTTGACCATATTTACAGAGATGTTGAACTATTGATTATTGATCATCATATGCCAAAAGGTGTCACGCTTGTACATCTGCTTTTGCAAAAGCGCCCGGAACTGAAAACGATTGTTTGTTCGGGCAGTCCCTACTGCTGCGATCCTGTCGGTTGTGAGCATTGCCAGGAAAACTTCAATAAAAAACGTTTACGCAAGCCAGTCAGCAAAGACACATTATTTGAAACCATTCACGCTTTTGAGACAAAAAAGTGCGAGTATCAATATGAGTGCAAAAAAGCCGCTACAGCCGGTTTTTTACTCTAAAAAGGCGTGAAACTCTTTTTCTATCTCACTGGCACGGCGCAGGAAAAAATAGTGGTCCCCCGGCATTTGGCAAAAACGGCTGTCTTGGATTAAGTCACCGATTTTGCGCCCGCTTTGCAGTGAGGTGGCTTTATCCTCACTCCCCCAGCAGATCAGGGTTTTGCTTGTACAAGCCGCAAAAGCGGCGGTAAAATCTTCATCGACGACGTTTTTAAAGGTTTGATACATCGCTTCATCCATACCCGCAGCATCTTTGCTGGCAAAAAATCTTCGAAGTTTGGCAAACCCCAGGGGCTTTAGCAGTTTAAACAGCGCTATCTTTGCTTTTATTCTAAAAGCTTTTGGCTCTATGACCCCCGCACTGGAAAGCAGTACAATGTTTTTGGGCGCAAGCAGTACAGCAACCTTGCCGCCAAAAGAGTGGCCAAACACGGCCTTGAACTCATAATTAAACTGCTGCAAGAATGCTTTTGTGATCGCTGCGTAATCAGCGGTATTTAAAGCCGGGCCGTGGTTGGACCTGCCAAATCCGGGCAGGTCAAGATAGATGTGGGTATAGTGTGCAAAGCAGGTGCCAAAGGCTTGCTGCATCACCTCTTTGTTGCTGCCCCAGCCATGCAGAAAAAGCAGCGCTTTTTGGCCGCCTGGATTGTGCAGGCTGTAGGAAAGTTTGTATTCAAACCCTTTGTAGGGAACAAATTTGACCGCCATAGCTTAGAGGTCTTGTTCGATCGCTTTGGCAAAGGTGTCAAAATAGATCGCTTTCAGCGTATCCATATCCATACTGATATCA
>JBNJFE010000063.1:0-7776 GCA_051746505.1 Campylobacterota bacterium | reverse complement strand
AAAGCATACGCGGTGGATGAACCTAAGCGGGTCTTTGTCAACAGAGACACGACGTTTATTTATCCAAGATATGATGTGTATCAGCAACGAATTCAATAAGGGAGTAGTCATGGATAAAGTTATATCTATATTTTTGGTAGTTTTGGCTGCATTTACACTATGGGCTGTTGTGACTCCTAATCACGCATTTGTAGGATAAGCAGTTTATGAGTAAAGTCATTGCGGGGGTAGTATTTTTACTGCTCCCTTTTGCCTTGCAGGCAAAGTATGTCGCAGTCAACGAGTTGTCTCTGAACACAGAGGCTGTAAAAACGATTGATGCAATCGGAAGCGAACTGGAAGAAAAAACAGGCGTTGTTGCCCAGGTGGTCGCAACGGCAGACAAGATTGAACGGGGCGAAAGCCTGTATGATTATGCGCGACAAAACGTCACGGAAGAGAAAAACAAACTGATTTTAATAGTAGCACCGCAAAGCAAGCGAATCGGTGTGGTCGCTTTTGACAAAGCGTTAGAGGAAGGTCTTGACAAAAACAGTATTTATGATTTTGCTATCGGAGTAATCGCTACAAAAGATGATGACAATACCATTGAAAAATACAATGTCGGTGTTGTTCAGGCTTATTCGGAACTGGCCGATCAAATCGCCAAAAAAGAAAAGATAGAATTAAACAATACCATCGCAAATGATACGACAAACACGATTGATATTTTACGCATAATCGTTTACACGGGGACGGCTTTGATCATTTACGCAATGTTTATACGGCCCTTTTTCAACAGAAAAAAACGATCCAAAGGATAAAGAAATCTATGGCTGAACAAAAAACAAATTACTGGCCCCAGTCGATCGCTGCGCTGCTCTTTGCCGCAGCGCTTTTGATCGTATGGACCGTGATCCAAACTTCGACTATGCCCGTACATGAAGAAAATAATTTTATGAGCAAGTATCAAAACGTTGATCTCAATGCCGATGAAATTTTACAACAAAACAAAGCGTTTTTCCAACAATACGGGGTTGCTATTACCTCACCTTTTGAAGAGGTCGCGATGGAAAACGCGATGTATAAAAAACGCAACAGAACCACCCACCGGATCGATCCTTCGCAACCGCTGCGGCTTCAGATTAATGCAAAAGACGCAGAAATCAAGCAGGCATCCATGCAGGTATTGCTCAGCCGTCCGACCACGACCGCCAGCGACAGGCAGCTGGAAGTCAAGCAGGTAAAACCGGACACTTTTGAAATCGATCTCTCCGGGCATACGCGGCCCGGACGCTGGCAGCTGGTGGTAAAAGCAGATGTCTCAGAAAAAACCGGCTATAAGAATTTTGATTTATGGATAGATGAATAAACTCCTCATCTATCCTACATCTCGAGCCGCCAGAGAGAAAAGGCTCTCGCTAAGTCCCGCGCAGTCGCTGCAAACGACTGTCACCACGATCGCGGAGTTTGAGCAAAAGGTAATCTACGTACCGGGCAAAACCTTCATCGACGCGACCAAACGCTCGCTTTTTTTCAATGAGCGGGTGGATGCGTCCCTTTTTACCAAAACAGAAATCATATTTAAACTTTTTGAAGAGTTGGCGTATGAAAAGATCACGTTTGAACAACTGCTGGATTTTGACACCTACGCCAATTACGAAAAGCAGATTCTGCAGCTGCGCCAAACTTACAACGAGTACCGGGCGTATCTGCAAAAACACGGCTACACCGATAAAGCCTTTGTCCCCGGCGAGTATAGCTGCAACAGCGCTTTTTATAATGAGTATGACCAGATAGAGCTGTTTTTAGACGGGTACCTGACCGCGTTTGAAAAAGAGTTGTTTGCGACCGTGGCACGGCAGGTGCGGTTTTTGGTGCATATGGAGTTAGACAGGTTCATTGAGAAAAACAGCACCGCTTTTACCCAAAACCCCCTGCAAAGCGGATATTTTTATACGCTTGATTTGGCAAAGGGTTCCGTTGTTGCGCGACGGCCCTTACAAGGGACTCCCAATGCGGAGGTAACTGCGGTCTCAAGCCGTATCGAACAGGCGGCGTTTGTTTTTGACAGTATCGAAACGATGATAACCAGAGACAGGATTGCAGCCGAGGATATCGCCGTGATTTTGCCTGATGAAGCGTATAAAACGGTGTTGCAAACCTTTGACAGAAAAAACAATCTCAACTTCGCCATGGGTTTTGATTATACCCGCTCGCCCTATTACCAGAAGCTAGATGCCCTTTATACTTATATGCAAACCCGCCGGGAAGAAGACGCGGCCCTGCTTCAAGCGTATAAGATACAGCCGCCTTCAAATGCAGGCAAGGTGACGCCCGAGCAGTTTTTTGAGCGTATCGATGCCGTTATCAAACCGGATGAGGAAGCAGACGGGGCGCGCTTTTATCTGCAAAAAGCGTATCGGGGGTACCGCCTGCAGCTGTTGGAGTTTTTATACCTGTATGTAAAAGAGTTGCAATCAATACGCGTCGATGATACATCCGGGGGCAAGATAACGGTCATGGGCGCGCTTGAGAGCAGAGGCAGCAGCTTTGAGGGCGTCATAATCGTTGATTTTAACGACCGTTTCGTGCCCAAGGTCAATCAAAAAGATATCTACCTCAACTCGGCGCTGAAAGCGTCGCTTGGCCTGCCAACGGCCAGACAGCGCCAAAACCTGCAAAAACACTTGTATTTTTCGCTGCTGCAAAAGAGTAAAAGCGCGAAAATCTGTTTTAGCACCGATGACGCAAAATCCAGTTTTTTAAACGAACTGGGACTTGATGAGCATACAAACGCGGTGTATGATCAATCCTTTTTCTTTCACAAACATTCTTTGCCGGAGCAGCCACAGCTGAGGCTTGATTTTGACCCTAAATCTTTTGTCTGGTCGGCTACGATGCTCAAAAGTTACCTCTCCTGCCCGGTGCAGTTTTATTACAAATACATCAAAAAGATTTTGCAGCCAAAAGACGATGAAATCAATGAAGGTGATATCCTCCACAGAGCCCTGGCGCAATGTGAAGATTTTACGCCCGAAACGATTGAGCGACACCTTGCGCCACGTAGCCCCAACAGTTTTTATACCAAACTCTGGATGACCAAACTGCAAAAATTCATCGCCTTTGAACAAGACCGGGACATAGAAGTCGTGGCCAAAGAAAGCAGCGCGCAGAAAGTGTTACAGGGGATAACGTTTCGGGGCAGGGCCGACAGGATCGATATCGACAGCACCGGCCGGCACTGGCTGATCGATTATAAAACCGGCTCGGTGAATAATCCCGTGTATAATCTGGACAAGATGACAGATTTTCAAATGCCGCTGTATAGTTTGCTTTTTAGCGGCTATGACCCGGTTCCAGCGTATTTGCCGCTGTTTGCGCCAAAGCTGGTGACGGTAAAAGCCATGGAGCAGAAGATGGAGCTTTTTGATAAAGTTCTTGAAAATTTAGCCGCGGCAACTAAGCTTACAGTCACAAAGTGCGAAGATGAGAAACAGTGCGTATACTGCCCCTACAAACTTTTATGCGCAAGGGATATGTACCGTTGAATACCAATATCCAGTTACAAAAGTATCTCCAGGAATTAACCATACTCTGTGTTGATGATGCCAGTTCGATCAGGGAAGCGTACAAGTATATCCTGCGCCGCTATTTCAAAGAGGTGTATTTAGCCGCAGACGGGATGGAAGCGCTGGAAGTGTTTGAAAAACAGAAACCAGACCTTGTCCTTACCGATTACCTGATGCCGCACATGGACGGACTTGCCTTGATTAAGCGTATCCGTAAAAACGATCGCAATATTCCCGTTATCCTGGTAACGGCGATGAAAGAAAGTGAAATTTTAAAAGAAGCGCTCAATATCAATACGACGCACTTTTTAAACAAACCCATTGAAAAAGAAACGCTTTTAAACGTGCTTTACAGCGCGGCCAAGAGTTTTTTAGCCGATGTGATGCTGCAAAAAGAGCGGGAAAACAAGATCAAAACCCTCGAAGCAAGCCGCGAGTACACCAAAGCCCAGGAACGCATGGCGTTTGAAAAAGAGTTGCATATTATCAGAAATGACCGCTACCTCGAACTCGCCGCGGAAGCAAGAGATGAAAGCTACCTGTGCCTGGATGTATGCTACAGGCCCCTTGACGTGCTCAGCGGCGATTCGTTCTCAGTCAGAGAGATTGATGAACACAAAGATTTGTATTTTATTATCGACGCCATGGGCAAAGGTGTCGCGGCTTCCACGACAGCGATGCTGAGTACCTCTTATCTCAACCATGCTGTGGATATGGCAAAGATTGACAACTCTTTTCATCTGCAAAGCTTTATAAGAGGCTATATCGATTATATTCAAAAGTTTCTGCTTGATGAGGAGATGCTTTCGCTCATTGTCGTGGTTTTTGACAGGCAAAAAGAGGTTTTTGAAATCGCCAATTTCGCTATGCCTCCGGTGATGGTGATTAACGCAGCGGGCAGTTTTGAAAAAATCATGGGTCAGAATCTGCCAATCAGCAAATATTTGGAACATTTTGAAACAGACACCCGTGATTTACGAGGGTTTAAAAAGCTGCTTTTTAGCAGCGACGGTATTTACGAGACGGTTACAAAAGCCGGCGATCTGAGTTATAAATACCTCAAAGATGACTTTTACGCCAGCAGTTTCGCTTTTGAGTTTGAGCGGCGGTTTTTTGAACGGGTGCAGCTGCAAGATGATGATGTCACCTTTTTGATGCTGACGCGGGCGGATTTGCAATCCAGCAGCCTCAAGGAGTTTACCGTTTTGGCGTCTCTCAATGAGGTCAAAGCCGCAAACGAAAAAATCATCAAATTTATCAAAACCTTCTTTTCTCCCGACCGCGCGCAGCTTGCCAAACTGCAGTACGCTTTTTACGAACTGCTGTTTAACGCATACGAACACGGCTCCCTCGGCGTCAGCGGCAGCCAGAAACAGCATTATATTGAGAAAGACCGTTACACCCAGTATCTCCAGTCGCTTGAGACTACTGTTTTTTCTATGATATATGTTAAACTATACTATTACAACAACTACGTAATCATAAAGATCAAGGATGAAGGCAGAGGCTTTGATCTGGGACGCGTTCGGATGGAGTTCATTGTGGATTCGATGAAATTTAGCGGCAGGGGGATTAAGAGTGCCAAAACGATGCTTGACTCGCTGTTTTATAATTTCAAATCCAATGAGGTAATGCTTATAAAAAATATCAAGGGGGACAAATGAAGATACAAAATTTCAGCCGCATAGGCTTTATCCTGGCTGCTTCAGGCAGTGCGGTGGGACTTGGCAATATTTGGAAGTTTCCGTATATGGCAGGCGATTACGGCGGGGGCGCTTTTGTGCTTATCTACCTGCTGACGATCTTTTTTGTGGGTTTTTCTGTACTGATTGCCGAAATTCTTATCGGCTACATGGGCCGAAGCGACGCTGTGGCCAACTTTGAGGAGTTGGCGCCAAAGAAAAACGTGGGTTGGAAGTACGCCGGGTTTATGGGCGCTACGGGGCTTTTGATCATGACCTTTTATTCGGTGGTGATCGGCTGGATTCTATACTACATGACCCAGTCGCTGCATTTTCTGCCCACGTCGATGGAAGTGGCTGAGGAGAATTTCGGTAACCTGGTGGGCAATCAGGTTTTTACCCAGATCATTTTCCACCTTATCGCCGCGATCTTTGTCATGGCGATTTTGCTTAAAGGGATCAAAGGCGGGATTGAAAAAGCTAACAAGGTACTGATGCCCGCGCTGATTTTGATTATTCTGGGGCTTTTGGTTTATACGATGACGCTGGATGGTTTTGGCCAGTCGCTTAGCTTTTTGTTTTCTTTTGAATTCAGCAAACTCAACTCCGAAGCGATCACACAGGCGGTGGGACACTCCTTTTTCACCCTCTCGCTTGGTATGGCCGCGATTTTGACCTATTCGGCGTCGCTGCCAAAGCATACGAACCTGTTTAAAACCTCTTTTTGGATCGTTTTGATTGATACGGGTATCGCATTGATGGCCGGGGTGATGATGTATGCGCTGGTCTTTGAATACGGCCAGGAACCCGGTGCCGGACCCGGGCTTGTATTCATGACGCTGCCTACGATCTTTGCGCAGCTTGGTGCCCTTGGGACATTTTTTGCCGTGCTGTTTTTCCTTGCGCTGGCGTTTGCGGGCATGACTTCGGCAATATCCATCGTCGAACCCACCATCCAGTACACGATGGACAAGTTCAAGTGGACCCGTTTTAAAGCGACCTTTGTCGCTACGGCGATCTTTTTTACCGTGGGGGTATTTGCGCTGCTGTCGTATACGGCGGATTTCGGTGAAATCTTTACCTTCGGCGGTATGGCGCTGTTTGATATTTTTGACAAGCTGACGACCAACTTCCTGCTGCCCGCAGGCGGGCTTGTCGTTGCGATCTTTATCGGCTACGTGGTGCAAAAAGAGCGTGTATATGCCGCGCTGAAAGATTTCATCAGCGACCGTATCTTTAACGTATGGTATTTTTCGCTTCGCTATATCGCGGTTCCCGCGCTTATTTTTACCCTGCTCAATCTTGTAGGTATTATCAATATTTAAAGGAAGCACCGCCGGTCTGTAAGCCGGCGGTCATATCCCCATGCAGTTTTATTCGACGCTTGAAAAAATTTTGACACAAAAAGATTTGGGCAGAAAGTTTGCTCTCTTTGAACAACTCTACGGCGCGTACAAAGCCCATTCCTGCTCTTTTGCCTCCACGCCCAAGAAGGTTTTTACAACGCCAAGTTACGCAGGACGCTGCCAAATCGTCGATGCCGCCGAAGTACCCAAACGCGCCGGACTGCATACCGATTACGGCAAGGCGGTTCTGTTGCACGCAATCGCCCATATCGAATTCAGCGCCATCGATCTGGCACTGGATGCGTGCTACCGTTTTGAAGATATGCCCATAGAGTTTTATGACGACTGGCTGGAAGTGGCTCAGGATGAAATCCGCCACTTTATGATGATAGAAAACCTGCTGCAGGATATTGGTTACCACTACGGCAGCTTTGTGGTGCACAGTTTTTTATTTGACGTTTCACAGCGTACGCTGAGCCTGCTGGAGCGCATGGCGGTGGTGCCGCGCTACCTGGAAGCAGCGGGCCTTGACAGCAACCCAAAGATCATAGAAAAACTGCGCGCGCAAAAGGATGCGTTTTCCCCCGCAATCGTGCAAGCTCTGGAGATTATTCTGGAAGAAGAAGTCGATCACGTCAAAAAAGGCGACCGCTGGTTTGCCTATGCGTGCAAAAGGGCCAAAGTCAGCAAAGACAGTTATTACGACATCGTCGAAAAAATTCTGCCCGGGGCCAAAAAGAAAAAAGGGTTTGTCAATATCAAAGACCGCAGGAAAGCGGGCTTTTCCTGCGAAGAGATCAATGTGATCAGCAAGGATGAGTGCCGCGGTTAAAACCTTGTCTTTTCGGCAATGCTCGCAATCTTTGCCAGGGAGTTATTGATTTTTTTAAGCAGGGGATAGGGGGCATAGGGCATCAGTTCTATCAGTCTGGCCACCTGGTGTTCATAATCTTTATCCTCGGCGATACCCTCTTTTTGTTTGAGTTCTGTTAAAACGGTAAAATTGCTTTTGAGCTTTTGCAGTTCATTTCCCGAAGAGGTTTTAAACATCATTTTGCACAGGCGGCATTTTGCTTCAAAACTGTGATCAAAAAGTTCCTGTTCACTGACATTAAGGGCTTCAGCGATATAGGTAACCAGTTCGATGGGAATGCTCACATCGCCGTTTAAATACTTATAAATAGTCTTTTCAGAGGG
>JBNJFE010000062.1:6353-7787 GCA_051746505.1 Campylobacterota bacterium | reverse complement strand
TCAGGTTACGCTAAATTGTCCCATCATGCCTAAATCTTCGTGTTCGAGATTGTGGCAGTGGTACATGTACGGGGTGTTTTTTTCCGCTTTTTTGTGAAAAATCACCCGAATATCGACAACTTCGCCGGCGGCGACAAGAACGGTATCTTTTGCCCCTTGTTCAAAAGGATAAATCGGTCGTTTGTCTCTTTTAATGATTTCAAATGAACACCCGTGGACATGAAAGGGGTGGGCCATACGCATCATCCTGCTTTGATTGTTTCGTATTCTCCAGATTTCACTTGTGCCAAGCGCCACTGTTTCATCAATGCGTGACATATCCATCTTTTTATTGTTAATAAGCGCAACGCCCCTTCCCATCGTCAAATCAAAATACCGTACGTTTTCATCCGCTGAGGGGGCAATGCGAAAGGGTTTTGCTATCTTTTTTGGTAACGCCGCAGAATTGCCGGGTTCCTTTGCCGCAAGCTGCATCAGAAAACTTTTACTGATAGAATCAACCAGCTTAAACTCTTCGTTTTTGTGAAACTTTACGATTATCTCAACCCGCTCTCCGGGAGAAAGCAAAACGTTTCGCATTGTTTGGGGTTTCTCAAAAAACCCGCCGTCACTAGCGATGACGTCAAATGCCTTTTTATTATCAAAACCCAGCGAATATATTCTGGAGTTGGACCCGTTTAAAATCCTAAAGCGTACAAGCTTTTTTTGCGGCGTAAAAGTCGGATGAACCGCACCGTTTATCAAAAAAACATCGCCGGTTACTCCCATCATCCTGTCATGCATGGAAGATACATAATCAAACTGCCCGTTTTTATCAAACCTTCTGTCTTGTATCACCAGAGGAATATCATCAACGCCGTACTCATGAGGCACTTTTTGGCTGTTTTTATCATCGATGAAAAAAAATCCGGCGATACCCATATAGACTTGATAACCGGTTCTATCCATCTGGTGAGGGTGGTACCAGGCGGTGCAGGCTCGTTGGTCTACGGTAAATTCAGTATTGAATGTAGTGTCTTTATCGATCACCTGATGGGGGCCGCCGTCATTTTTGCCTGCAACATGCAGCCCGTGCCAGTGCATCGTAGTTTGCTCATCCAAAGTATTTTGCACCGACAGCCTGATCTTTTCGCCCCGTGTTACCTTTAGCGTCGGTCCCAGAAAATCACCGTTTACACCGAAGCTTTTTGTTGGAACATTGTTTATAAAAGTTTTTTCTCCCTTTCGTACATTCAGGTGAAACTGTTTTTTCCCGTTTATCTCTTTATATTCGGCTAAAGGGGGAATAGGCAAGGTATTATTGGTATAAGCTGCTTGCCTTGACAGTAACAGACTTTGGTGATCGCGGCTGTAAAGGGGTGTCAAGCCACCTAAAAAAGCGGCTGTATATTGTAAAAAGTGTCTTCGAACCATTATTTTTCCTTTGTGTCATAT
>JBNJFE010000062.1:0-6253 GCA_051746505.1 Campylobacterota bacterium | reverse complement strand
TATTGTAGCGTTTTTTCCTTTTGGATCGTTTTCATCCAGTACCGGTACGTTTCATCATCCCAAAAATGCTGAATATAGGCTAAAATCTGCAATTTTTCTTTTTGTGAGAGCACTTCTTTAAATCCGGGCATCACACCGTCATAAAGCGTGCCTCCCTCATCCATGATCTTTAAAAGAAGGGCCGCGTCATGGTGCCATGTATGGGCATCACCATTGAGCGGCGGAGGCGGTAAAAACCCGCTTTTATCTTTGTGTTTCCAATTTTTCGCACCGACGGCGTTGTCGCGGTGGCACGATACGCAGTGGGTATCATACAGCTGTTGACCTTTGGTTACTTGTTGTGTGTCATACCACCGGTGGCTTGTCATGGAATCCTCAAAACATCCTGAAAGCATAAAAGTCATAGGCAAAATATATTTTATCACTGTTAATTGCATATTGCTGTTTTCTTTTTATCTTTTGCGTAATATTTCATAAACGCTTCTAAATGGCGTAACTGTTCTGGATCAAACAACTCTTTTTCAATATCGTATTTTTCATAAAACCCTTTGGCGTTACGGGCAAATAACTCTTCCCACTTTCTGGCATTGTGACGCTTGGTAAACTCCGATCCCTCTCCCAGTTGCTGCGATAAAAAATGCGCATAATACGTTTGGCCCATATACACGCTTGTACTTTGTGCCCATAAAGCAATGGCCGTTACAAAAATCAGAACTGCTTTTTTCATTTGGTGATCCTTATCTTGATAATCTTGATCGAATTACTTGACATTATAGCAGAAAAGTCGTTATGATTGCAACACAAATGCATAACAAGGAGACAAAATGAATAGAAGAGATGCCATAAAACTTGGCCTGGCGTCAAGTACACTGGCCCTGACGAACCTGCACGCCGGAGAAAAAAATAAAAACTTGACTCAAAAGGTCAACAAACTGGGTGCCAAAGAGAGGGTTGTCATCATCGGAGGTGGTTTTGCGGGTTTGACAACGGCTAAAAATATCAAAATCCACAATAAAGATGCCGAAGTTTTAGTCTTTGATCCCAAAAACATCTTTGCCTCATGCCCCTACAGCAATCTGTGGCTGACGCACAATGAGGGTACTTCGTATGACGAGTTGACCTTTTCCCCGCTGGAACCTGCCGGCAAATACGGCTACAAGGTGATCAACAAAGCCGTAACGGACATCGACAGAGAAAACAAAACAATTTCTACGCTTGATGCGCAGTATGAGTATACACTGTTGGTGCTGGCAACGGGGATTGAATACGATTACGCGCCGTATGGGGTAAACGAACAACAAGCACAAGAGATATACACACGTTTTACCCCCAGTTACGGCGGCGGATATGAGCAGTTGACACTGCATAAAAAGATACAGGAGTTTCAGCAGGGCACCTTTGTGATCACCGTGCCTCCGGGCAGCTACCGATGCCCGCCGGCCCCTTATGAGCGTGCGGCGCTGCTTGCAAATTACTTTAAGAAGAATAGTTTGGATGCCAGAGTCGTACTGCTTGATCCCAGGGTGAAGCCCGCAACCAAAGCAAAAGGGTTTTTACAAGCCTTTGCAAAGGTCCAAAGCCACCTGCGGTACGAACCCTCAAGCAATATCGACTTTATCGACGCCAAAAACAAACGTATTTCGTACAAGCAGTTTGATACAAACGAAAAACGGTTTGCAAACAAAGAGATCGCGTTTGACGATGCCAATATCATTGCGGCCAACAAAGCTACCCCGCTGTTACAACAAAGCGCCCTTGAGACAACCGACGGCGGCTGGGGCAGGGTGAAATCCCCCGGATTTGAGAGTTTAAACGATGCAAACATTTATCTTTTGGGCGACGTTCTTGGAGAGTATCCCTTCCCAAAAAGCGGACAGATGGCCAACTCGTGCGGTATAATCGTCGGGAAACAGATCGCAAGAAGGTTGCAGGGGCTTGATCCAAAAGTGGGATCGGATATGCCCGCAAACGTGTGCTACTCTTTTGTAGAAGCCGATAAAGCCATCGCCGTGACCCATCAGGCGTATCTCAAAAACGGGCAGGTCGCAGTAGAAGCCGAGCTTTTTGAAAATGCCGATACGCAAACGGCGCAGGCGACAAAAGCTTGGTACAAAGGGATCACTGAAAGTATTTTTGAATAAAAAGGGATAGATATGGCTTGCAGCATCAAAAAACCCGCTAAAACTCCCCGGATTTTAGCGGGAGTTGTTATAATAACCGCCGGAGTCTATTACAACAGTTCCATTGTGGCGCTTATCGGATCGATTCCGGTTGTTTTTGCGCTTATCGGATTTTGTCCGATCTGTTTTATCAAAAAACCAAAATAAAAAAGAGTGGATTATGGAAGATTATTTTATACGCCAGACAGCCCTGTGGGGAGAAAAAACCCAGCAAAGCCTACAGGAAAAGTCCATCGCGATCATCGGCTGCGGGGGGCTTGGGTCCCATCTGGGGCTGACCCTTGGCAGCAGCGGAATCGGCACGATCTATCTGGTGGATTTTGACCTTGTCAGCCTGCACAATCTGCACCGGCAGGTGGCATTTACGCTTCAAGATATCGACAAACCCAAAGCAACGCTTTTGGCAGATCTTATCAAGTCACGCTACGACGGCGTTGAAATCATTCCCGTTGTCGGCAGTTTTGACGATTTTGCCGCGCAGGAAAAAGATGTTGACCTGATTCTGGACGCGACCGATAACCTGCCAACCAGAGAGAAGATAGAATCGTACGCAAAAAAGAGTGGTACACCCTGGATTTATACCTCCGTTGAACAGTGGCACGGACAGCTTTGCTTGTTTAAAGAGGCGGGTTTTGCAAGTGCCGTTACCATCAACGACAGAAAACCCGAAGGCATCGCGCCTCCTATCGTGGCACTGATGGCAGCGTACGAAGCCAATATGGTGCTGCGCTATCTGGCCGGACTTGCGGTGAAGACGGATGTGTTGAATTATCTTAGTTTTGACAATAAGGGGCAGTTAAAAATCCAAAGCTTTACCATGCCAAAGGGGTAGTTTCCCCCCGGCGTGTTTTAATACGTTGCAAATACTTCCTGCGTACCGTCTTTGTAAAAGATGATGACATCAAAACTTTCTTTTTTACCGCCGTATTCCATACCCGGACTGCCAAGGGGCATCCCCGCCACGGCGATTCCTTTTGCGTTTTTTGGCTTTTGATCCAAAAGCTTTTTGACCGCATCAGCCGGTACGTGGCCTTCGACGATATAGCCCTCAACGACTGCGCTGTGGCAGCTTGAAAGTTGCCCGGGCACGCCCATTTTTTGTTTTACGCCGTGCAGATTCTGCACGTTTTCATACGCTACTTTAAAGCCCTTTGCCTGCATATGATCGCCCCATTTGCTGCAGCATCCGCAGGTGGGGCTTTTATATACCTTTACTTCAGCGGCGAAAAGCGAGACTGCACATACCATCAGTGCGAGTGTTATTTTTTTCATTGAATATCCTTTAATGCTGTTTTGATATCTTGTATAATGTCTTTACTTTCTTCAATCCCCACAGAAAGCCGTACGCTTCCCTCTCTGAGGCCAAACGCTTTTTTAAGCGCCGTGTCGTACTCGGCGTATATCGTATGAAAAGGAGCGATAGCCAGGGTTTTATTGTCTTGAATATTGGTGCATCTTTTGATGAGGCGCAAAGCATCCATAAAACGGTAAGCTTTTTCTTTGCTTGCAAAATCAAAAAGCACGATCGAGCCGTAACGCTGAAACTGTTTTTTTGACAACGTATGATAGCGGTCGTTTTTTAACCCGGGATAAACCACGTTTGTGATGCCTTGTTCTTTTTGTACAAAGTTGGCGATTTTTTCTGCATTGTCGCATGATTTCTTGACGCGAAGATCCAGGGTTTCAAGCCCCAGGGAAAGTAGGTACGCGTTAAAAGCCGAAAGCGTGGCGCCCAGGTTTCGAGCTGTTTGTTTTTTCATCTTTTTGACAAAGGCGTTATCGCCGAATTTTTCGTATTGGGGGCGTAAGTTTGTATACGCTTTCCAGTTATAGGTCCCGTTATCCACGATCAAGCCTCCCACAACCGTCGCGCCGCCTGAGAGAAACTTCGTAGCTGATATGACTTCTATATCGATGCCGTGTTTTTTTGCGTCAAACATCGTCCAGGGCGTCATTGTCGTATCGGCGATCAAAACAAGTCCGTGTGTTTTGCAAAGGCTGGAAACAGCGGCAAAATCAGGCACGATGAGTCCCGGGTTGCTCATACTTTCACAAAAGATCAGCTTCGTATCCGCGTCGATATTTCGCTCAATATCTTCTCTATCTGTCATATCCGCGTAGCGGACCCCCACGTCAAAATCATGTAAAAACGTTTGCAAAAACGAGATCGTATGGCCAAAGAGTTTATTGGTCGTAATGATATTGTCGCCGCTTTTCAGCAGTGCCAGCAGCGTGTTGGTCACAGCCGCCATACCGCTTGCCAGAGCGATTACGCCTTTTGCGTCCACGGCGTTTTTGACCTTGAGTTCAAGCTCTTCGACGGTGGGGTTGGAAGCCCTGCTGTACAGATGCCCCGCCTCTTTGCCGCTAAATACCGCTTCCAGCTGTGCGCTGGAACTGTATTCAAACGCCGCGTTGGCGTAAATCGGAGTTCTCAATGCTCCATGCACGTCATCTTTTGCCCCTGCATACGAAAGCAGCTTTGTCGTAAAATTCATAGTATCCATCCTCCGCCTAAAACTGTATTGTTTTTATATACGACTGCCGCCTGTCCTTTTGCCACGGCATCAACGGGATATTCCAACTCGATGTTGACCAAGGAACCCTCTTTTTGTACGTACGCCGTTGTCTTATCTGAATTATAGCGCGCCTTGATTTGATAAAAACCGTCGATGAAATCTTTGTGTAAAGAAACATTCTGCGCTGTAAACACCGTGGTGGCCAAAGCTTCCCTGCCCGCTGCCGTTAGCCGGTTGTTTTTGGCATCAATCGCCACGACGTAGTGGGGTTTTGAGGCAAGTTGTATATCCAGTCCCTTTCGTTTGCCGACGGTATAGTGCATATATCCCTCATGCCGCCCGATCACGTTTCCCTCCAAGTCTTCTACGATTCCTTGTTGATTGATCTCAAAGTGTTTCCTGAGCGTGTCGGTATAGTTTTTTTCCACAAAGCATACGTCCTGGGATTCTTTGTACTCCTGCAGGTTTCCAAGCCAGGGCATCGCTTTAAACGCCAGAGGCTTGACATCTTCTTTTAAAAGACCGCCCAGGGGAAACAGCAGTTTTTCTATCACGCTTTTTTTGAGCCCAAAGAGAAAATAACTCTGATCTTTGCCTGTATCAAAGGCTTCTTTGATCATCCCGTTTTCAATTTGCGCGTAATGGCCCGTTGCTATCTTTTGGCAGCCTGCCTGTATGATGGCATCAAACGCGAGGCCGAATTTAATTTTGGGGTTGCATACGGCACACGGGTTTGGGGTTATGCCCTCTTTGTATGCGTTGATAAAGTAATTGTATACTTCATCCTCAAACTCTTGTTGCAGATCCAAAACTCTCGTTTCAATCTTTAAGTGTTTTGCAATCTTTTCCAGTTTTAACATCGCATCTTTGTGCATCTGCTCATTGTGATGCAGCCGCAGATAGAAGCCGATCACTTCATATCCCATGCTTTTTAAAAGATACGCGCTGTAGGTGGAATCGACTCCGCCGCTTAAAAGTACTCCGACTTTCACCTTGTGTCCTTTCGGATGTTGTGGTTTTGCTGCGAAAGTATATCATACTCTAGTAAATCGGTCAAGATACTCAGTAATAAAAGTGTTCCATAATTATAAATTGGATAAAATAAAGGCCACCTCTAAAAAGAAAAAAGGGATTGGACAATGGCCGGAATTTCAACCAAAAGTATTTACGGCGTGATCGCCACATATTATATTTACAAACATCAGGGCAGTGCCGCGGTAAAGATTCAGGATATTGCAGAAAAGATGGATCTGCCCAAAAACTACCTGGAACAAATCCTGCTGATTTTGAAAAAAGCCGATATTTTAAAAAGTATCCGCGGAGCAAAAGGGGGGTACGCTTTGGCAAAAGATGCTGAAGAAATTACCGTTTTATCGATCATGGAAGCTTTGGAAGGCTCCTTTTGCGATTTTGAATTCGGCAACCGCGAGTGCAGTATCATAGGTTTTTGGCAAGAAGCCAGGCAGGGGGTCAAAAAGCAGTTTGACGTACCGATCAGCCAGCTTGACAAGTACCACAAAGACCCCTACAGCGATTTTGTCTACGTTATTTAAA
>JBNJFE010000061.1:0-8152 GCA_051746505.1 Campylobacterota bacterium | reverse complement strand
AGGCTCAACGCGCATAATACGCCTTACGTCCTGGTAACTAATAACACCAAAACCCCAAGCAACGAGTTTTTTACTTTTATGCAGGGGCTGGGCTTTGCCATCAGAAAAGAAAATTATATCGATCCGTTGATGGTGCTTGAGGAGGTTTTGCCTCCTGTCACGGTAGCCGCGTACGGCGATCCGAAATTCCTGGCGCTTTTACAGGAGGGCGGCTATAGATTAACTTACACGGATCCAAAAGCTGTGCTGATTGGGATGAAAAAAGATTTCACCGCCAAAGAGTACGCGCAGATGATAGAACTCGTCCTTGGCGGGGCAAAGCTGGTGGGGATGCACGCAACCAGCATTTACGCCAAAGAGGGCAGAACCTATCCGGGTATCGGCGCGATACTGCAGATGATAGCGTACGCGTGCAACTGCGATTATGAAGTGGTGGGCAAGCCCGCCGCGCTGTTTTATGAAAAAGCCCTTGCCAAAACCGGTGCAGCGGATTTTGCGCAGGTGGAAATGATCAGCGATGATATGAAAGGCGATCTTTTTGGCGCCAAAGAACTTGGTATGCGCACCACGCTGGTACTAAGCGGCAAGGTCAAAGACGCCGCCATCGCACAAACCGCACCCAGGGACAAAAAACCGGACAGGGTAGTTTCAGATATAGGAAAGTTGTTATGAGATCACTGGATGAGTTACGACACGGAATAGACAGCGTTGACAGCCAAATTTTAACACTGCTGAATAAACGGATGCAGTATGTCAAGGAAGTGGGCGCGCTGAAGCACAAAACGGGTGGATCGATTTATCGGCCCGAGCGCGAAAAAGCGATCATCAAGCGGCTGCAGAAAGAAAACGACGGCGTTCTTACCGACAGCGCAATCGAAGCGATCTTTTTAGAACTTTTTGCCACTTCGCGCAACATAGAACGCCCCGAACGCGTGGCCTACCTGGGCCCTGAGGGCAGTTTTACCCACCAGGCCGCGGAGGGACGCTTTGGCGCGATCAGCGAGTATATGCCCATGAATACGATCAGTTCGGTATTTAAAGCCGTGGAAGCGGGCCGGGCCAAATTTGCGGTGGTGCCTATTGAAAACAACAGCGACGGTTTTGTCGGCGAAACGCTGGACAATCTTGAAAGCACCGACCTCAAGATCGTAGCAGATGTCGAGATCGGCATCCACCACTGTTTTGCCACCCTGAGTGAATCGATCAAGGGTGTGACCAAGATCTATTCCAAAGATATCGCTTTTGGACAGTGCCGCGACTTTTTGTATGAACACGGACTTGAAGATGTGGAACTGGTACTGGTTTCTTCCACGGCAAAAGCGGCGAAACTGGCCGCGGACGAACCCAAAAGCGCGGCCATCTGTTCCAAGATCGGGGCCAATCTGTACAGCGTGCCCGTGCTGTTTGACAATATCGAGGATAACCACAACAATACCACCCGTTTTATTATCTTAAGCAATTTTCAAAACAGGGCAAGCGGCAATGACAAAACCACGATCCTGGCCAAGCTGCCCGCTGCTGCGGGAAGCCTTTTTGAATTTTTGAAATATTTTTACGACCGAAAGATCAACCTGACCAAGATCGAAAGCCGTCCGGCCAACAAAGAAGCCTTTGGTCCCGGCGACAACTTTCAATACTGGTTTTATATCGAGTTTGAGGGCCACATCGATGATGCCAATGTCACGGAAGTGATGCAAGAGCAAAAAGACAACGTCAAGTGGCTTGGATCATATGTACAAAACGGATAAAAAGAGGGGATATGGAATTTAATACACATTTAGCAAAGATCAAAACCTACGAACCCGGTCTGCCTGTAGAAGAGGTCGTACGCCAGTTTGGCATCGACCCAAAAGATATTATCAAACTGGCCTCCAATGAAAACCCCTTTGGCTGCAGTCAAAAAGCAATCGACGCGGTCAAAGAAAGTGCGCACCTGATGTATCGCTATCCCGATGATACGATGGGCGAGCTTAAAGGCAAGTTGGCGGATAAATACGGTGTTGATACAAACAATCTCATCGTCGGAAGCGGCAGCGACCAGATTATTGAGTTTTTGATCCACGCAAAGGGTGAAAAAAAGATTTTGACCAACGAGGTCACCTTTGCGATGTATGGTATTTACGCCGCGACCAAGGGGATCGAAGTGATCCAGACCCGGGGACTGGCCCACGATCTGGAGCAGTTTTACCAGTTGTATAAAAAGCACAACCCCGATATTATCTTTCTGTGTACGCCAAACAACCCCGTGGGTGACGCGACAAGCAAAGAAGCGGTGTATGCGTTTTTGGAAAAGATCGATAATAACACGCTTGTGGTTGTTGACGCGGCCTACGGCGAATACGCGGCGCACAAAGACAGCAGATACGCCATCGATCCAAAGGATTTGATCCAAAAATTTTCCAATACCATCTTTTTAGCCACGTTTTCCAAAGCGTACGGTCTTGGCGGGATGCGCGTGGGATACGGCATCGCAAATGAAAATATCATCGATGCGCTGTACAAGCTTCGTCCGCCCTTTAACGTCACCACGCTTTCATTGGCAGCAGCCAGTGCCGCGCTGGAGGATGAGGAGTTTGTGCAAGAGTGCATCGCGGACAACTTTGCGCAGATGCGGCGGTATGAAGCGTTTGCCAAAGACAAAGGTATTGAATATATTGAAAGTTATACCAATTTTATAACATACGTCTTTGATGAGGGCCTTGACAGCAGCAGGATTTGTGATACACTTTTAAAACAGGGTATAATCATACGAAATCTAAAAAGTTACGGACTCAACGCGGTTCGCATCACGATAGGCAAGAGGGAACAAAACGACCGTTTCTTCGCGGCGTTTGAACAATTACTGGGGTAGTCGATGGATTTAAAAACGGTAGCGTCACAACTGGTTGAACTGTATAATAATCTCAACAGACAGCAAAAGATTATTATTGTCGCAACCATGCTGATTGTTATCGCTTTTATCGCTTTTGTTATCGTTTATACCGGCACCAGGTCTGACAAAAACGATTACGGTGTATTGTTTGACAAGCTTGATCCTAAAGATTCGGCGCTGATTATCGAGCAGTTTGAAGCAAACAATGTGCCGTATGAAGTCCCAAGAGACGGGGTTATTACCGTTCCTGACGATATGGTTCACCAGCAGCGTATCAATATGGCTTCCCAGGGGATCCCTCAAAACGGCGACGTGGGGTTTGAACTTTTTGATACCAAGGAGTTTGGTGCTACGGAGTTTGACCAGCAGGTGAAATTTCTGCGCGCGTTAGAAGGCGAGCTTTCACAGTCGATTGAAAGTCTTTCACCCGTAGAAGAAGCCGTGGTCAAGCTGGCCCTTCCCGAAGAGTCGGTGTTTGTACGACAAAGTGTGGATCCCACGGCTTCGGTCGTGGTGCGTATGAATGAGCAGTTTCGCATCACCGACAAACAGGTCGATGGCATCAAAAACCTGGTGGCAGCGGCCGTGCCCAAGATGAAGGCTGAAAACGTCAAGATCATCAACGAATACGGCGAAAGCGTAGGCGGCGGAGACGAGTTTGCCCAGGCGGGTGAAAAAGCCAAGATGCAGCTTCGGTATAAAAAAGATTACGAAAACGCGCTGGAACAAAAGATCGTGGGCGTACTTGCGCCGGTGGTCGGCGGCAGCGACCGGGTGGTAGCCAATGTGGATGTGGAATTTGATTTTTCCCAGCAAGAGTCCACCGAACAGGTTTTTGACCCTGACAGCGTCGTGCGAAGCGAGCAGATTAACGAAGAAAGCAAAGAGGGCATGGGCGAACCCGAAGTAGGCGGCGTTCCCGGTGCGGTAAGCAACATAGGCCCCGTTGAGGGGATAGAACAAAACAGCCAGGGTGAAAAATACGAAAAAAGCAATATTACCACCAATTATGAAATCTCTAACAGAACCACCAGCACCAAAGGTCCCTACGCCAGGGTCGAGCGTGTCAGCGCGGCGGTGGTCGTGGACGGACAGTACCAAGAGAGTGAAACCGGTATAGAATACGTTCCGCGGGAAGATAATGAACTACAGCGTATGGAAAGTCTGGTACGCCAGTCAATAGGCTACAGTGAACAAAGAGGCGACGCGGCGGTCGTGACAAATTTTCAATTTAAATCCACGGCTAAGCAGATGCAAACCGATCCTTATACCGAACAAGTCAATCAGTTTTACAAATACGCCCAGCCCGTGATGCCTTTTGTCAAATACATTCTAGCGTTTTTAGTCCTGTTTGTATTTTACAAAAAAGTGATCGCGCCGTATGCGCAGAAAATGCTTGAAGTCAAAGAAAAAGAGGAAGAATCCACAAGGCCGTCACTGATGATTGAAGAGGAAGAAGATGACGATTTAAATGAAAAATATGGTAACATGAGGAAAAAAGTGGAAGAACAGCTTGGCCTTGCAAGCGGTGATTTCAATGAAGACGAAATGCGCTATGAAATCGTACTTGAAAAGATCAGAGAAACTACCGAAGAAAGCCCCGAAGATGTGGCGAACCTCCTGTCACTGCTGATCCGCGATGAAAACGATATGGAAAAAAGCGCGATGCAAAACGCGTAAAAAAGGTAGAGGTTATGGCACTCACACAACAGCAAAAGGCGCAGTTTGACGAACTGAGCATGTCAGAAAAGATCGCTATTTTGCTGATCCAGCTTGGAGAAGATATCACCTCCAATATTTTCTCCTATATGGATGTTGACAGCATTACCGAGATATCCAAGCATATCGCCACGGCAAAAACGATAGACAAGCCTCTGGCCCAAGCGGTGCTTGAAGAGTTCTTTGCCATAATGGAATCTAACCAGTATATCAGCAGCGGTGGTATGGAATACGCCAGGGAACTGCTGTATAAATCCTTAGGCCCTGAAGAGGCTAAGCGGGTAATGGAGCGCCTTTCAAAAAGTATGACCCAGGCGCAGAATTTTGCTTACCTTTCCAAGATCAAGCCCGAACAGCTGGCGGATTTTATCGTCCACGAACACCCCCAGACGGTCGCGCTTATTCTAGCCCACATGGAATCCAGCGACGCAGCCGAAACGATGGGGTATTTTGATGATGAGATGAAAGCCGATGTCGCGATGCGTATGGCAAACCTGGGTGATATTTCACCGTCAGTGATCAAAAAAGTTTCAGCCGTACTGGAAAGCAAGCTGGAATCGTTGGCGACAGTTAAAGTCGAAGTGGGCGGTCCCCGAGCTGTTGCTGACGTGTTTAACAAACTCGGTCAGAAAACGGCCAAATCCACGCTTGCCCAGATCGAACAGGTCGATGAGCAGCTTTCCAGCGATATCAAAGATATGATGTTTACCTTTGAGGATATCGTTACCCTTGACAACGCCGCGATCAGAGAGATTTTGGGCGCGGTTGACAAAGGCGATATGATGGTCGCGCTCAAAGGCGCCCCCGAAGAGCTCAAAGACCGTTTTATTGAAAACATGAGTCAAAGAGCAAGCGACGCCTTTTTGGAAGAGATGCAGTTTTTGGGTGCGGTCAAACTCAAAGACGTCGAGGGCGCGCAGCGTAAAATCGTCGAAACCGTACAGCGTCTGGCAGAAGAGGGTACCATCGTCGCAGGCGGCGAAGCAGAGGAGATGATTGAGTAATGGATACTTTTATCAGTTCTGACAATACCCAGGGACACTTGATTCAAAAGTATCAGTTTAAAGTGATGAATGAAAGAAGTCACAAAGACGGCGGCAAACATGGCGACAGCGATGGAGAACACACGCCCCAGGATCAGCACCTGGAAGAAAAAACCAATGAACTGGTGCAAAACCAGCAGCGGGTCGAACAGCGCGTAAGCGGGGACAATAAACAGATCCAAACCCTGCTGGAAAAAACCGACGAACTCTCAAACTCGCTTGCCAATATGCAAAAAAGTTATGAAAACCAGCAGCAAGAGTTTCAAAAGATGGTCGAACAGGCCAGACAGGAAGCGTACGAAAAGGGCAAGAACGACGCGCTGCAGGAACTGCAGGAACAAAAGCAGGAACAAAACGAACAGGAAGTGCAGCAGTTTGCCCAGTCCATCAGCAGGCTGGATGAGATTACGAAGAAGTTTGAAGAAAAAATCGATACCATTGAAAACGATCTGATCGGCACGGCCGTTGATATAGCAAAAGAGGTCATCAACAAAGAGGTCAGCAAAAACTCCAAAGACGTGGCGCTGAATCTGGCGTACCTGCTGCTTGATGACATCAAGGACGCGGGCAAGATTACGCTGAAGGTTTCACCCAAAGATTACGCCCACCTCAAAGCCAGACTGCAAAGCGAAAATATCCAGGTCGCCGCAGACAGCTCCATCAGCGACGGCGGGGTGATGATCATGAGCGAAGCGGGTAATATCGACGGCGATTTGATGCAGCGTTTTGAAAAAGTAAAGGATATGGTATTTCAATGACAGGTATAGATAATATAAAAGAGTATTCGCACGAGGAACTGGACGAACTTTCAACAGCTATACGGGAAAAGATACTGCAAACAGTCAGCAAAAACGGCGGCCATTTAAGCTCCACGCTTGGCGCGACCGATCTGATTATAGCGATGCATTACGTTTTTAACCCGGGCAACGATCCCTTTATCTTTGACGTCAGCCACCAGTGCTACGCGCACAAGCTGCTCACAGGCCGCTGGAACGAGTTTGATTCCCTGCGCCAACTGGGAGGCTTGAGCGGGTATACCAAACCAGGCGAGTCAGAATATGATTACTACGTCGCAGGCCATAGTTCCACCTCTATCTCTCTGGCCGTGGGCGCGGCCAAAGCGATCGAACTGAAAGGCCAGGAGCGGATTCCCGTGGCCTTGATAGGTGACGGGGCGATGAGCGCGGGCATGGTGTATGAAGCGCTTAATGAACTGGGTGATCGCAAATACCCCGTCGTTATCGTACTAAATGACAATGAGATGAGTATCGCCAAACCCATCGGCGCCATCAGCAAGTATCTGTCCCAAAAGATGGCGGGCAGCCTCTATCAAAAGCTCAAACGTGCCACCGAACGGGTTTTGGAACATATGCCAGAAGGCGCGACCTATATGGCCAAGCGTTTTGAGGAGTCGCTCAAGCTGATCACCCCGGGAATCTTGTTTGAAGAGATGGGCATTGAGTATATCGGTCCCACCGACGGTCATGATATCAAAAACCTTATCGAAACCTTTGAAGTGGCCAAACAGTTGCGCCGACCCGTGATCGTACACACCCAGACGCTGAAGGGCAAAGGCTACGAAATAGCCGAAGGCCAGCATGAGAAATGGCACGGCGTGGGGGCATTTGATATCAGCAGCGGCGAAAGTTTTAAGAAAAAAAGCGCTCCCTCGGCCACGGCGCTGTTTAGCCAAAACCTGCTTGCTTTGGCCAAAGCAAATGAAAAGATCGTGGGCGTAACGGCCGCGATGCCAAGTGGAACGGGGATGGATGCGCTTATAGAGTATGATCCAAAGCGTTTCTGGGATGTCGCCATCGCCGAGCAGCACGCCGTTACCTCGATGGGCGCGCTGGCCAAAGAGGGGTTTGTTCCCTATGTGGTGCTGTATTCAACCTTTTTGCAAAGAGGGTATGATCAGATTATTCACGATATCTGCCTGATGGATCTGCCCGTTACCTTTGCAATCGACCGCGCGGGGATTGTGGGTGAAGACGGCGAAACCCATCAGGGGGCGTTTGATATCAGTTACCTGCGCCCGCTGCCCAATATGCATATAGCCGCGCCCTTTAGTGAACAAAGTATGCAAATGCTGATGGAATTCAGTGCCTCTTTCGAGCATCCTTTGGCCCTGCGCTACCCAAGAGGCGCGTTTGCCAATCAGGAAGAGTTTGATCTGCCCGCGTATGAAGTGGGCAAAGCCCATCTGCTGCAAGAGGGCAGGGGGATACTTTTTATCGCCTATGGCAACGCAGTCGGTAAAGCCCTTGAAGTCTCCAAAGCGTTTGAGAGTGTCAGCGTCCTTGATCTGCGCTTTGTCAAACCGTTGGATGAAGCGATGCTTTGCAAACTGGCGGCGACGCATGAGCACTGGTTTGTTTTCAGTGACGGTGCTAAAATAGGCGGTGTTAGCAGCGCGGTAAGCGAGTGCATCGTGAAAAACAGGCTGAATGTGAAGCTGGAGAGTTTTGAATATGAAGATGCCTTTATCCAGCACGGCAAAACGCCGGAGGTGGAGAAA
>JBNJFE010000060.1:0-8308 GCA_051746505.1 Campylobacterota bacterium | reverse complement strand
AAGGCTCAAAACTATGAGATCAAGCCCAGGGTACAAAAGGCTGAGTATATGGATAGCCAGCTTTTTACCCACATCGGCAAAGAAGAGGTGGTTGATCTGCTCAAAGCAAGATTGGCAGAGGATCAAAGCAGTGTGCAAACGGATAAAAACGCCGTGATCGATCTTTTAATTTATGAAAACGATAAAAAAGATCCCAAGAAAAAAACCGAAAAAGCCAAGCTTTACGCGGGGTATTTGACCCTGGATTTTACAGTAGAGGGTACTCTTGTGTATAAAATCCAGATTGACTTTTTGGATATGCAGGGTAAAGACGTGGCTGATCGTATCGACTGCGCGGTTGCATCGGTTATGAGTTTATAAGAGTTTTGAACAAAGGAGGAATAATGAGTGACAGCAAGTGTGAAAGCGTGCCTAGTAACAGGCTGCAATTTTTTCCCATTATGATGTTTGCGGTTGTAATGGGCTTATCGGGATTGACTATCGTCTTTCAAAAAGCGGGACAGATTCTTGGTTTTGGCGGTAATGTCGGGATGGTGCTTGCTGTGATAGACATGATCATTTTTGCCGTCATCGTAGGCTTTTACCTGCTCAAACTGTTTACGTATTTTGGTGAAGTCAAGCAGGAGTTTTCCCACCCGGTCCGGATCAACTTTTTTGCCGCAACGGCGATTTCGTTTTTACTGATGGCGATTATTTTTCACAGTATCAACCACGATGTAGCTTTTTATCTTTTTATCGTCGGGACGGTGATGCAAACCTTTTTTACCTTTTATACCATCAGTTTCTGGATCAATAAAAACCTTGAGATCAAACATTCCAACCCCGCGTGGTTTATCCCCATCGTGGGCAACGTACTGGTTCCCGTAGCCGGCGCCGGTATGGTCAGCGCGGATTTCTTGCTGTATTATTTTGCCGTGGGCGTGTTTTTCTGGATCGTTATGACTGCGATTTTGATTAACCGCATTATTTTTCATCATCAGCTGGCGGTGAAATTTATCCCCACGCTGTTTATTTTTATCGCGCCGCCTGCGATCAGCTTTATCGCGTATATGCAGCTGTTTGGCAGTTATGACGTCTTTGCCAAGATACTGCTTGATCTGGCGCTGTTTTTTACCTTTTTACTCTTTTTTATGTACAAAAACTTTACGAATTTGAAATTTTTCATCTCCTGGTGGGCGTTTACCTTCCCGCTGGCGGCCGTGAGTATCGCTGTGATGCTGGCGTATAAAGTCACCGGAGCGCTGTTTTTTCAGGGGCTTAGCTTTCTTTTTATCGGCGTGACGCTGTTTGTGGTGCTGCTTGTGAGTATCAAAACCCTGCAGCATATGAAGGCAAAAGAGATCTGCATTCAGGAATAAAGACTGTAGCCTATGTTGGAATGCCGCACGATCTTGATGTGGGGCAGTTTTTTACGAAGCCTTGAAATGAGTTCTCTGAGGGCGGAGGGGTTTTTGTCCGCGCCCCAGATACGCTGTATCAGGGTTTGGCTGCTGATGCTTGTGCCGTGGTTTTCTATCAGCGCGGCAAGGGCGGAGCTTTCGAGTTTTGAAAGTGCGATCGTTTTACCTTGATAACAGATGGTGCGTGTTTTTTTCTCGTAAGAGTAGGGTCCCACCGTGACACTGTCGCTGCTTGCGGGCTTTGGCGCCGAAAGCTTTTGCTTGGCCACCATCATCACCGCTTCAATATCGGCGGCACTGACGGGTTTGATCAAAAATCCCAGCGGTTTGGACAGGGATGCTTCGCTGATCGTTTCAGAGTCATGGTATGAGGTTAAAAAGATAATACCGCTTTGGTGCGTGATCCACAGTTGCCTGGCCAGCTGCAAACCGTCTACGGCTCCTTTGATATTGATATCCATAAAAACAAGATCAACGCGCGTATTTGCCACTGTTTGCAACACGTCTTGGGCGTTGTCGGCGATAAGGGGTTTGTTATACCCCTGCAGCGTCAGAGACTGCTGTAAAAACTTGGCGGTAAGAAAGTCGTCTTCGACGATTAAAATCTGCATTACGTGATCCTGATATGGAATTTGGCGTTTTTTGGTTAGAATTTTAGCCAAAAACGCGCGGCGAAACAAAAGGTATCACATGCGTCTGTTCTGGTTTGTTTTGCTACTTGTTCTGTCTGCTTTTGCCGATGACGCGGTTTCTGTTTCCGGGCAGGGAGCAAAAATAGACGGTTTTTCCATCGGTTATTTTGAAGACAGCGGGGAGGGACTCGGTTTTGAGCGGGTAATGCAGCAGGAATTTAAGCCCGTATCCAACCGTTTCAGCTTCGGGTACCGCAGCCATCCCATCTGGCTGAAGGTTACGCTGCGCAATATAACTGACAGCACCCAATCGTTTGTACTGGCCTTTGAAGAACCGTTTTTGCAGACGGTTGATTTGTATTATCAAAAGAACGGACGCACCCATATGCAGCAAAACGGTACGAATATACCGCTTGCCAAAAGGAAGCTGCCCCATACAAACGCCCACTTTCCCCTGAGCCTAAAGCCAAAAGCCCAGCAAACGTATTATTTGAAACTAGAAACCGAATTTGCGACCTTTGGGGAACTTTTCGTGTATGAAAGCGGATATTACCGCGCCGGCGCCCAGCGCTCGTATTTTCTGTATTTTTTATATCTTGGGGCCGTGGCTGCTATCGGTTTGTATAATATATTTTTGTATTTTGGTTTAAAAAACAGATCACACCTGTATTACGCGGGCTATTCTCTGGGATTTGGAACGTGGGTGGCGCTGTACAGCGGGGTGGCGTATCTGTATATTCCCGTAGCACATATCCACGCGTACCACGTATACGCTCCGCTGACCTTTGTCTTTTTTATTCTTTTTTCCAACTATATCCTCAAAGTCGATAAAAATTTCCCACGGCTATTTACGCTTTCAAAAGCCAATATGGTGTTGCTGCTTGTATTGGTGGTTGTCATGCTGTTTGATCTTGGAACTGGCTTTGGGCTGTTAAACGCCGTTGCTTCGTATCTGTTTTTACTGTATTTCGGGATTGCCTCGGTGCTTGCCTACAGAGGCGACAGGGTGGCGTTGTATTATCTGCTGGCTATCGGGATATTTTTGCTGACAATGAGTATGGCCGCACTGCTTGCTATGGGCTTGCTGCCAAATACCATTTTTACGCGCTACAGCTTTTTAGTGGGTTCCTTTATCGAAATCGTGGTATTTTCCTTTCTGCTTGCCTTCCGTATTAGCAATACCCAAAAGCAGTATCAGCAAACCCTGCACAAAGAGATCGCACGGCAGACCAAAGATATCGAGGATAAAAACAAAAAGCTGCATGAGGCGGTCGCGCAAAAAGAGCGGCTGCTTAAAGAGATGTTTCACAGGGTCAAAAACAATTTTCAAGTGCTTATCGCCATTCTTTCGCTGCAGCAGCAGGAAGAGGCTTCCAAAACCCTGCGGGCAAAGATGGAATTTCTCATCCAAAAGCTGCAGGCCATGGCCCAGATTCATGCGATGCTGTTTAATATCCGCGCAGACCAGACTATCGATGCCGGGTACTTTGTGACAAAGCTGTGCGATCACCTGCGCACCGACTGGATCACCGTGGATACGCAGCTGGAATCTTTTGCTATCAAGGGTGCGGACGCGCAGAATCTGGGATTGATCCTCAATGAGCTTTTTGCCAACTCTTTTAAGCACAGCTGCCTGAAAAACAGCTGCTTTATTTCGCTAAAGCTGTATAAAAAAGGTCCGCGCGCGCTGCTTTGCTACCGTGACAGCGCGGCGTGTTATGATGCAGACGCAGCCGGCGAGGGAACGGGAACGGAGCTTATAGAAGAGTTTGCCACAAAACTTCCAAACGCCTCGGTTGCGATAGAAAGGGGACGGGTATTACAATATGTTATCTCCTTTGACCTCTAAGACAGTTTTCTAACGTTTTTCTAACAAAAACAGTTTATCATGGAACCAGCAGCCAAAAGCGAGGGAGCCGTGATTTCATGGAAGAGTTAACCATTCTTGTCGTTGATGATACAAAAGAAAACATCCATATCCTGGTCGAAAGCCTGGATGATTATGATATCGCCGTTGCCAAAGACGGCAAAAGCGCGCTTGAAATCGTCCGTGAAGAAACAATCGATCTGATACTGCTTGATGTGATGATGCCTGAAATGGACGGGTACGAAGTGTGCGCGAGGCTGAAAGAAGACGAAACGACCAAAGATATCCCCGTCATTTTCCTGACGGCCAAGGTCGATATCGAAGATGAGATCAAAGGGCTTCGGCTTGGGGCGGTGGATTATATCTCCAAACCTTTCAACCCTACGCTGGTGCGCCAAAGAGTGCAAAACCACCTGCTGCTCAAAGAAGCAAAAGATGTGCTCAAAAACCAGAAAGATTATCTGCAAGAAGAGGTAAAAAAGCGCACCAAAGAGATCGAAGATGTCCAAAACATTACTATAAACGCTATGACTTCACTGGCTGAAACCCGCGATACCGATACGGGCAACCATATCGTGCGCACGACTCAATATGTCAAGGTTTTGTGCCAAAAACTGGCTACAAAAGAAAAATACGCCGATACCCTTACCCCGGAGACCATAGAGATCATTTCCAAATCCGCCGCGCTGCATGATATCGGCAAGATCGGTATCAAAGACAGCATCCTGCTCAAACCGGGCAAACTCAGCGATGAGGAGTTTGCGCAGATGAAGCGCCACAGCAGCATCGGGTATGAAGCCCTGGCCAATGCCGAAAAAAGCGTCGTGGAGAGTGAATCGACCTTTTTGTCTTATGCCAAAGAGATAGCGCTGTACCATCATGAAAAATTTGCGGGCGGCGGCTATCCTACCGGTAAAAGCGGTCAGGGTATTCCTTTAAGCGCGCGCATTATGGCCTTAGCAGACGTGTATGACGCGCTGGTTTCAAAACGGGTGTATAAAGCAGCTTTCAGCCACGACAAAGCCCTTGGCATCATACTAGAAGAAAGCGGCAGACATTTTGATCCCGCCGTGGTCGAAGCGTTTTTAGCCAGTCAGGATGCATTTATCGAAATAACAAACAGATACCAATAAAGGAGCAGTATGCATACACAAAAAGATATCAAGCCTCTGATGCAGTGGGCAAAACAAAACGGAGATACAAAGATAATTCAGCGGGCTTTGGTCAAACTGATGCCCCAGCTCGTTGCGCGCGGGCAGGAGATTACGCAGGAGCGTATTGAAAACAGTGAGAGTTTTAAGGTGGATGCAGACCTTTATGAGCGCTTTGAAGAGGTCACGAAAGACCTTGTGGAGAAAGGATAAGCCATGTTTGATATCAATAAATACGAATTTGACCAAAAACACAACTGTTTAATCATCGGGGATGAGGCGATGATCTTTCACTGCCACCACTACCTGATCAATCTGCTGCGGACTATCCTGGATGCGACCTACATCGACAGCAGGCGTTTTCTGATCGGCAGCGCGGCGGATTCGGTGTATAACCAGTTAAGCCACCTGTGCGAGGGACTGGATACGCAGCAAAGCAAACAGATGGCGCAGCAGGTGTATAAAACCTTTGGGTACGGGTTGATCGACCTTGGCGATATGGATGAAAACGGTATGACGCTGACGACCAAGAAGTCGTTTTTTTCCAAAACGTGGCTGATGAAGTTTGACCGCAACAATTCGCCCGTGGATTTTTATACGACCGGGTTTTTGGCCGCGGCTTATGCCGTGATTTACGGTAAAAACCTGCAAGAGGTCAATGCTACGCAGCTGCGATGCATGGCGTGCGGGGATGAGGCAAACGTGCATGAGATAAAACCCGGAGAGTGCAACTTTGACACGTATCCAAAAAAAGCGCCGCTTGGCTTTCACGACGTGCCCAAGCTTGATCTTGGCTGGGAACATGAAAAAACGATCACGGACGCGTTTTTGGGCGCCCACGCGACTATGGTGGGCAACGAGGAGGGGTTTATCCCCGCTTTTGGCGTCTATATCAGCAGAAACCAGAGTGATTTTGTCAACCGGCTGCAGTTTGAGTTTATCAAAGCGATGAAAGAGGTCGCGGGCGATTACGGGGTAACGCTTGGCGGCGAACTGCTGCTTGAAGCAGGCCACGCGTGCGGCTTTTTTACCTACGGCGGGATCATGACTTCCAAAGAGTGGGAACAGGTTGTACAACCATATCTGAAAACAAAAGAAGACTGGATCAAGGGCTTGGCCTCTGTTATCAACACGATGGGCTGGGGGTACCATACCGCCGCGCAGCTTGGTCAGCAAAAGGCAGTCTTTCGAAACTACAACGATTTTGAGGATTTAAGCTTCATGCGGATGTACGGCAAAAGCGAGTATCCGGTCAACTGGGCCAACAGCGGCGGCTTTACGGGACTGATGGAGTTGGTATACAATACCGACCTGGTCAACGGGCATCGCATTGAAACCGAAGAGGGGTTTCGCAGAATGCGGCGGTCCACGGTGGGGTATAAAACCAGGATGACCAAATCGATCGCGTGCGGTGATGATTATCTGGAAGTGGAGGTGTATAAATAATATGACCCCGGCGGAGAAAAAACAGTATCGTATCTATTCCAAGCTGCTTGAAATCGGGCAAAATATCAATGAAACCATGGGATTGTCCGATCTGTACGATACGGCTACGGATTTTGCGACAAAAGAACTTGGCTTTGAAAAATGCCTGATCTTTGAACATGACGATACAAACGGCTGGTTTACGATCAAAGCCCACGCCGGATACGATGATGCCAGGCAGCAGGGCGTTTTGCAAATTATCAACCTGCTGCTTTCAGGCGAAGTGATCGAGTACCTCCGCACGCAAAACAAGCCTATCGTACACACCACGCAGCAGCCAGATACCAAGGTATCGGCTCTGTGCAAATCCCTTTTTCTGCAAGAGGCGTATTTTGAACTGGCAGGCGGGGATGTGGATATTCCCTTTTCGGTTGTTGTGGTGGGCAATGAAAAACAAAGCGCTTATACGCCCATAGGCAAAGACGAGATGGTGATGCTGGGGTTGAAAAATTTTATCGCCCACTTTTCCAACGCCGCCAATAATATTATCTTTTATAAAGCGTGGAAGGATGAAAAGGCTAACTTAGAAGCCAACATCCAAAAACGTACCGCCCAGCTCAATGAACAGAAAAAGACGTTTGAAGCGATCTATAAAACTTCTAAAGACGGGATCGCGCTGCTTGATATCGAAACCACGGCGTTTTTAAGCGTTAACCGGGCATACGCGGATATGACCGGCTACAGCGTTAATGAGCTGCTTCGTACCAGCTGTTTGAAACTCAGCGTGGATGAGGATAAAACAAGAAGCAAAAAAGCGGTAGAAAAGGTCAAAAAAGAAGGCTACATTACCGATTTTCACAAAAAATGCATTACCAAAAGCGGCGAAATTATTACCACTAATATGTCTATTTCGCTGATGGAGGGCGGTCAGAGTATGCTTGTAAGCGTCAAGGATATCACCCGCCAAAAAGAGTTAGAAGATAAAATCATCCAGGAACGCAACAAAGCCGAAGCCGCGACCAAGGCTAAAAGTGAGTTTTTGGCCAATATGAGCCATGAGATACGAACGCCCATGAACGGTATCATCGGGATGTCGCATCTTGTGCTGCAAACGGAATTAAACCCAAGACAGAGAAACTACATCCAAAAAATCGACAATTCAGCCCACACGCTGCTTGATATCATCAATGAAATACTGGATTTTTCCAAGATAGAAGCGGGCAAACTCAGTATCGAACACGTCGAATTTGATCTTTTTAAAACGCTTGAAAGCGTGGTCAATCTCATCGAACACAAAGCCCACGAGAAAAATCTGGAACTCATTATCAGCTATGACCCCGCCATCGGCAAGAATTTTATCGGCGACAGCCTGCGGATTTCGCAGGTGCTTATCAACCTGGCGGGCAACGCGGTCAAGTTTACCGACGAGGGGGAAGTGGGCATCTACATCAGCAAGGTCGGTCACAATCGGTACCGTTTCAGCGTCAAAGACAGCGGAATAGGAATGAGCAAAGCCCAGCAGGAGAGGTTGTTTCAATCCTTTAGCCAGGCTGACGGGTCCACGACCAGAAAATACGGCGGTACCGGCCTTGGTTTGACCATATCCAAGCAGTTGGTCGAACTCATGGGCGGTGAAATCCGGTGTGAAAGCACTCAGGGCAGAGGCAGCAAATTTATCTTCGAACTGCCCCTTGAAGAGGTCACATCCAGCAAGGATGAGTTTGCAACCTTTGAAGATAAAGAGGTGCTTATCGTCGATGATAACAAAGCGTGGCACGATATACTCAAAAATGCGCTGAGCATGTTTGGCATCAAGCCCCAAAGCGCTTACAA
>JBNJFE010000059.1:0-8332 GCA_051746505.1 Campylobacterota bacterium | reverse complement strand
TTATATCTAAGTGAAAGGATATGGTATGCAGCGACCTACGCCCGTAGATGAAGAGGTGACGTTTGACAGCGGTGTTATCATCAGCGAAACAGATCTGGACGGCATTATCACCTACGCCAACAGGAAATTTGCCGAGATTTCAGGCTACAGCCAGTCTGAACTCAAAGGACAGCCCCACAGTATCCTGCGCCACCCCGATATGCCAAAAGCGGCGTTTGAGGATATGTGGAGTACGATTAAAAACGAAGAAGAGTGGAACGGGTTTGTCAAAAATCTGCGCAAAGACGGAAAATATTACTGGGTTAAAACATTTGTCAAACCCTCCTATGACAAAGAGGGCAACCTTAAAGGCTATATCGCCGCCAGAAAAATCCCCCGCCGTGACGAAATCATGGCGGCATCCAAGCAGTACGCTTCTGACCGGGCGCTGGAGCGGTAAAAATGGCTTATTGCATTATTATGACCACTCCCAAATCATCTGCGTGGATATCTCTGCGGGATCAAAAGGGTATCTTGGCTGGATCGATGAGGTGACTAGCCCATCGGGTACATGATCTGCTTTTGAATTGCTTTTATTTTCTGCATTGTGGCATCATCCAAAGTGATGCTGGCGGCTTTAAGAGCCGGGTCTAACTGCTGAGGCGTGCGCGCGCCGATAATGGTCGAGGCTACAAAATCAAAGTTTTTGCTCCATGCCGTTGCCAGCGTGACCGGGTGCATATCCAATTCTTTTGCAAGCTGCATATACTCCCCCGTGGCTTTGAGGCTTTTTTCATTGACAAAACGGTCAGCCTGGGCTTTGACTCTGGGGTTGTCGCTTTTGATGTATTTGGAAAAGCGTCCGTCATCGGGATAAAACGCGCCGTTGTACTTCCCGGAAAGCACCCCGCCGGCAAGCGGAGAATAAGGCAGCAGTGAAATTTTCTCTTCACGGCACACATGGGCCAGTTCATCTAAAAACCGCGGATTGTTGAGTGAAAAATTGTTCTGGATCGATTCAAAGCGGGGCAGATTGTGGTATTTTGCCGCTTCGTTGGCTTTGGTCAAGCCGTACGCGCTGTCGTTTGAAGTGCCGATATAGCGCACCTTGCCCTCTTTGATCAACTCTTCAAACGCTCTTAGTGATTCCTCTTTGGGGATCAGCGTATCGGGCCAGTGCATCTGGTACAGGTCGATATAGTCTGTACCCAGGCGCTTCAGCGAGCCTTCGATCGCCGTTTTGATATGAAAGCGGTCAATGGCTGTTAATCCGTGGCGTATGGGCGGAACGAACCAGCCGTTGGCCGCCCCGGCGACTTTGGAAGCAAGGATAATCGCATCTCGCGGGATACTGCGCTCTTTAAGCCACTGGCCGATCCACTCTTCAGTCAGGCCGGCGTATTCCGCCTTTGGAGGCACTGGGTAGATTTCGGCGGTATCAAAAAAATTGATGCCTGCTTCCCACGCTTTGTCCATGATCGCAAAAGCTTCTTCTTTGCTTGACTGCGTGCCAAAGGTCATGGTCCCAAGGCAGATATCAGTGACTCTTAAGCCTGTTTTTCCGATATATCTATGTTGCATCCTGTTCTCCTTTGTTTGCCTGGTTTTTTAAAATCGCGCTTTCTAAATGTTCTATATAATACTGGTTTTCGCGCAGCAGGTCTTTTTTTTCCTCCAGTTCTTTTTCCAGTGTCTGGATCTTTTGGAGGTTTTTGTTCTGGTAGGCGTAGATCGCATCGGCCAGAGAGGCTACGATACTGTTTTGAAACTGCTGTCCGGGCATCTTTTCGACCTTGGTATAGTTAAAACGCTTGACTTCATCTTTGAGCCACAGGACTTTGTCCAGCACATATGTTTTTACCAGCAGCATCGTTACAAACTGCATCACAATCAGCGCGATAAAAATCGTGATGAATATGGTAACAAATTCTATTTCGATAGAGACGATTGAAACGCTGTATCCAAGCGCAAGCGCGACAAAAAAAGCGATCAGCGCGTAAAGAGTGCCGAATTTTCGAAGCTGCATATTATTTTCCTTTGGCTCCCTGGATATTATTGATATATTTATAATCCACTTCGATCGCGCGGGATTGTGGCAAGTGTTTGGCCAGCGAGGCAAGCACGGAGGCAAAATCTGCAAACAGGTAGTGCGCCATCGATCCGGGAACGGGATTGATCTCATTGAGATATACCTGATCCTCATGCACGAAAAAATCACAGCGGATCAGGCTGCCCTCAAATGTTTGGCCGTATATTTTGCAAAAAGCGTCTTTGAGTCTTTCCTGCAGGCTGGAATCGATCCTGGCTTCGGTGATGCCTTCTTCTCTGGAAAAGTCCAGATACTTTTTATCAAAATCCAGTATTTCACTTTTTTGAGGTTCTTCTATCTTTGAAAAGATAAAATCACCGCATTTGGCACCTGCGAGATTGTACTCCTTTATGCCTTCGCAAAAGGGTTCGATCAGGGCCTGGGTATCAAACTCCAGGGCCACGTCCAGAGCGTATTCAAGCTGGCTTTCATCCCTGGCTACGCTGATACCGATACTGCTGCCAAGGCGCAGGGGTTTGACGATGAGGGGAAAATCCAGATCGCACGTCCTGTTGTCTTTGTCCGCGACGTGATAGGGCAGGGTTTGTACCCCGGCCTGTCTGGCGTAAAGTTTCGTTAAGAGTTTATTGAAACTCAGCACGCTTGCCTCAACCCGCGGTCCGATATAATCAATCCGGGCAAATTCAAGCAGCGAGGCTATCTTGCCGTCTTCACCGTCGGCGCCGTGGATGAGATTGAGCACGGTTCCTGTCGCAAGCGGCTTGCTGCCAAAGAATCCTTTGCGTACAAACCCGTCTGCCTGGCAAAAAAGTTCCGTGCTTTTTGTGTACTCGCCGCTGCTAAAGAAGGTGGATTTCATTTTGTCTTTGTCTATCAGATAAAAGCGCCGGTTTGGGGCTAAAAAGATAAACTGCTCTATCTCAAGCAGTTTGCCCACCGTGATCGCGCTGACGATACTGATCTCGTGTTCATAACTGCATCCGCCAAAAAGAAGTGTCATTGTTTTCATCACTGCCTCACTTTTGCATTTTTTTCAAAGCTTCTTTGACCAGGGCCGAGGTATCGCTGCTTTGGCACTCTTTGAAGACTTTAGCGATCTGTTCTTTTTTAAATCCAAGGTTTTCCAAAGCCGCGCCCGCTTCTACGGCGGCTTTGTTCTGCGGGCTTTGTTCATCGCCTGTAAGATCGAAATCGGCAAGTTCGACCAGGATACGTTTGGCACTTTTGGGTCCGATACCGGGGACCTGTTTTAAAGAGGTGACATCGGAAGCCTGCGCGATCTGTGTAAAATTGACCGGTTCAAAGGTTGAACACACGGCCAGGGCGACCTTGGGTCCCACGCCGTTGATTTTGATCAGGGTTTCAAACATCCGTTTTTCATCCATGCTGACAAACCCAAAAAGCAGTCTGGCGTCTTCTCTGATCACTTCTACGGTGTGGATAAAACAGGGTGCGTTTTTTTCCACCTGTGCCGCGCAGTTGATTGAAATATGGACTTCGTAAATAACCCCGTGTACGTCAATATGCAAATATGAGGGGTGCTTTGCAATGACTTCTCCGCGTAATCCCGCTATCATTTTATGGTATTCTCCTTACTCATGTTCTTGTTCCTCTTTTTGTCTGAGTGATTCCTCTTTGATCACGTACTCGTCGCCTTCCTGCGCGATGCGGAAGCGTTTACCGCTGCCGGAGGGGACTTTGCGAAACTCTTCTTTGGGGCTGATGAGTTTGAAAATAATCTCATTGTGACCGCTGAATTTGTCTTTGTTGGTAATGCGGGCGTGAAAAACCGTTGACTGGATCTTGTCCAGTTCCTCTTTTTTGTGATCGATATCATTTTTCAGCAGGCTGACATCCGCTGCAAGCGAGTTTAAATCGTCATTGAGCTTTTGGTACTGTTTGATACGGTGGATAAAGGTACCGGGGGGCTTGACCCCTTTGGCCTTATATCCGGCAAGCTGCTGCTTGATTTGATCGATAGCGGCTTTGTTGCGCTGATAATAATTCTTTTTGCTTACGTATTTTTCATTGGTTTGATCATATTCGTCTTTGAGTTTCGCAATACCCTCTTCAATCTTTTCGATAGCGTCGTGGTGGCTCTCAATCTCCATGGGATCGATAATAAAGCTGTTGTCTTCGCCTTTGACGTGTTCGACGGTGATATCATCGCTGGCATACAGCTTGGTGTTGGAATTAAGTATTTCCACGTAGATTTTTTTCGCCCGCACTTCGCCGCCGATCGCCTGACCGATAGTGACTTCATCGGCTTCGATGACGCCCCGTTCCAATCTGGTGACGTGGACGTTTTTGCCTTTGGCATAACCTTTGTGGACATTGATTTCGATCTTATCGGCAAAGAGTTTGGAACTTTGGTGGGTTTGTCCGCCGATCTTGATAAGCTGGGCGGTGACTCTGGCAGAAGAGGCGACACTGCCTTCGACAAAAACCTGCTGGGCTTCAACGCGCATCCCCGTACCGATGGCGTCTTTGAAATCGTCTTTTTCCTTGACATTGATCTTGACGTCTTTATCGATACCCGTTTCGATACTGCCGGTGCTTTTAAAATTGACCTCGCCCACTTCCAGTTCGTCGCCGATGTCGTACGTATTGTCGTTGAGTACGACGTAGCCGCTTGTTTTTGCGATATATTCGATCGAATCTTCGTTTTCTTTTTTTTCGATATTTTTAGTGATATTAAAATCGGGGGCGTTTTTGTCTTCGGGTTCGTGGGCTTTGATAACCCTGCCGTTGCACGCCCTGCCGTTGGTGCCCTGTTTGGGCTTGATATATTCAATGATCACATCACCCTCGTTCACAGCCAGCGCGTACCCCCGCCTGGAGTAATCCATCCGGTCGTACTGGTCGACGTTTTTTGCCTGTTTTTGGTAGTGAAAGATCAAATTGCCGTCGATGCTTGGCTGCGAGGGAATGCCCTGGGCGATGATGACCTGCACCTTTTGCTTGAAGATAAAAGCCCCGCTGACTTTGATCTTGGCAAAGAGGCGGTCAAGATCCTCTTTTTTGTCAAAAAGGCCGATGAGATAGCCGGCTTTGAGCATCTTTTTCTGGATATCGTCGCGGATCATATCCTCGATTTTTTTATTGTATTTGAGCTTGCTTCCCTTTTCAAAAACCGCAGCGACCTTGCTTTTTTCTTTATTGGCTCCGACTAAAACATGGACATATTTAAACAGGGGGTGTTCTTTGTTGGTAAAAATTTCGATTTCGTAGTTTTGCTTGATATCGACCCGGTCGTCAATCAGTTTTTGGGGGTCGTCGATGTAGCTTTGATTATCCTCGTCAAGTTCCGCCCAGTCTTTGAGTTCGGGAGTTTTGAGCATGGTTTGGTATTCAAGCAGCCTGAAATCCAGTTTCGCCGTGGGGATTTTATACTGGTAGGCTATTTCTTTGAGAGATTTTGCGATATTATCGGTTTTAAGAATAATGGGCGAAATTTTCATTGACAAACCTGTTTTGCTCGGATTTGATATAATTATACCAAAAAGATGCAGCTGTCCATGAAATTACGGTATTTTTTCACCAACGGCGCGGGGATTTTGCTCTCGCGCATATTAGGCTTTATCAGAGATCTGCTGACCGCTTCGGTGGTGGGTGCCAACATCTACAGCGATATCTTTTTCGTGGCTTTTAAACTGCCCAATCTCTTTCGCCGTATCTTTGCCGAGGGCGCGTTTATGCAGACGTTTCTGCCAAGTTTTGCCGCCAGCAGGCACAGAAGTGTTTTTTCTCTTGCAGTCGTATTAAAACTGGGAGCGGCTATCGCTGCGCTGAGTGTTTTGGTGGTTATTTTTAATAAGGAAGCGACCAAACTGCTGGCTTTTGGCTTTGACGCGCAGACGGTAGCGATGGCCGCGCCTTTGGTGAGTATAAACTTTTTTTATCTGCTTTTGATCTTCGCGGTGACTTTTTTAGGCGCGCTTTTGCAGTATAGAAACCATTTTGCCACCACCGCCTTTGCCACCGCGCTTTTAAATATCGCCCTGATTTTCGCGCTGCTGCTGTTTGCCAATGAGGATAAACTTACCATCGTTTACGCGCTGAGTTATGCCGTCCTCATCGGCGGGGCACTGCAGCTTGTTTTTCATCTTGTTGCGGTGAAAATGCTCGGGCTGTGCCCGCTGCTTTTGGGTGCAGCGCGCTATTTTAAAAAAAAGTATCCGGCGGTGCGAAGCGAGATAGCAAGGTTTAACAAAAACTTCGTTCCCGCGGTATGGGGCAATTCGACCGCGCAGATCGCGGCGTTTGTGGATACGTGGCTGGCCAGTTTTCTGGTCTCTGGCACCATCAGTTATCTGTATTACGCCAACAGGATTTTTCAGCTGCCCTACGCGCTTTTTGCGATCGCGGCTTCAGTCGCACTGTTTCCGACTGTCACCAAGGCGGTCAAAAACGCCGATGAAGAGAGTGTGAAACTGTATCTGAACAAAACTTTCTGGATCGTGCTGTATCTGCTTGGGGTTTCCACGATTGGCGGTTTTGTCTTAAGCCACGAAATCATATGGCTGCTGTTTGAAAGAGGGGAGTTTGGATCTGCCGACCGGCAGGCGACGGCTGTGGTGTTGCAAATGTATATGATCGGGCTTTTATTCTTTGGTACGGGCAGGCTGTTTTCTACCGTGCTGTATGCGCAAAACAGGCAGAGCAAAGCAGCCAAGATCGCGACGGTTTCACTGCTTGGCAATATAGGTTTTTCGGTCCTGCTGATTGTACCCATGGGGGCGGCAGGGCTTGCGCTGGCCAGTTCAGCCGGGGGGTTTATCCTGCTTTTTTTGACGATAAAAGCGGTGGGGTTTTACCGTCTTTTGGATATAATCACACGCAAAAAAGCCGCGTTTTTTGTCGCGGCGATGGGGGTGTTTGGCCTCATGACAATCTGGATGAAGGATGCTTTGAATGGTTTTATATGATGCGGGGACAAAAGAAAAAAGGCAGTTTCAGCCCACACGGGGCAGGGATGTCACCATATACGTCTGCGGCCCCACGGTGTATGATGACGCGCATCTGGGCCATGCCAGAAGCGCGGTGACATTTGATCTGCTGCGGCGCGTGCTGGAGGCGGGACACTACAGCGTCACCTATGCCAGCAATATCACGGACGTCGATGACAAGATCATAAACAAAGCTATAGAGCAGCAATGCACCATCAAAGAGGTGGCGCAAAAGTACACCCGGCGCTACTTTGATCAGATCGGGGCGCTGAATGTGCGCAAACCCGATCACGTACCCACGGCCACGCAGTCGCTGGAGGCGATCTGGCACATGATAGAAGCGCTTTTGGACAAAGGGTTTGCGTACCGCACAAAAAGCGGCGATATCTACTTTGATACCGCCAAAGACAGTGCATACGGCAGCTTGTCAAAGATGCTGGAAGATGCATCCCAGGTGCGCCACCGGGTCCAAAGCAGCGATGAGAAAAAAGACCCCAGAGACTTTGCGCTGTTTAAAGCAAGCGATGATGAACACAGTTTTGACAGCCCCTTTGGCAAAGGGCGCCCGGGGTGGCATATCGAGTGTTCGGCGATGATTGACAAGCTGTTTGACTCATACGTGGATATCCACGGCGGCGGGGCTGATCTGCTGTTTCCCCACCATGAAAACGAAGCGGCCCAGAGCCGCTGCTACAGCGGCAAGCAGCTGGCTGGTTACTGGGTGCACAACGGCTTTGTACGCATCGGCGGGGAAAAGATGAGCAAAAGCCTTGGCAACAGCTTTTATCTCAAAGACGCGCTTGCGCGCTACCACGGCGAAGTGATCCGCTTTTATCTGATGGGATCGCACTACCGGCAGGATTTTAACTACTCTACCCATGACCTGGAAGCGGCCAAAAAGCGGCTGGATAAACTCTACCGCTTAAAGAAGCGCCTGCATGGGGGCGGGGCGGCAAAAAAGGCTGAGAAAACGTTTGAAAACGCCGTGATGGAAGCGCTGGAAGATGATCTCAATACCTCTGTGGCACTGGCCGTGATCGATCAGTTTGTGGCCCGAACCAATGAGAAGCTTGACAGCGACAGCCTGGATAAAGGCGCTAAAAAAGCGGCACTGGCCAATCTGGGGCTGATAGAAAGGGTGCTTGGCGTAGGCGCCGCCGATGCTTTTGCTTACTTTCGATTCGGTCTGGATGAAGCGTTTGTGGCTGAAGTTGAACAGATGATAGAAAAACGAAGCCAAGCCAAAAAAGAAAAAGATTTTGCCGGTGCGGACGCGATTCGAGACGCGTTGAGCGCAAAAGGGATCGCTCTGATGGATACGCCAGATGGTACGGTGTGGGAGAAAACCAGCTAA
>JBNJFE010000058.1:0-8666 GCA_051746505.1 Campylobacterota bacterium | reverse complement strand
TCTTCGCAGTAATCAAGGACTTTTTTCAAATGATCGTTAGCCGATCCTTCCAGGGCTGAGACCAGCAGTTTCATATCGACTCGGCCTGTTTGATCCACATTGAAAAATCCGCGTCACTTGGCATCTTCAAATCCCCCCGCTGACTGAGGCTGATAGAACCCACCTTGGGCCCATCAGGCATGGCGCTTCGCTTAAACTGCGCGGTAAAGAAACGGCGCACAAACACAAGCAGCCACTTTTTGATCTGCGCGCTGTCGTAGTTTTCAAAGGCGTGTACTGCCAAAAAATGCAGCTTCTTTGGCCCGGCGCCGTATTTCATGAAATGATAGAGGAAAAAATCATGCAGTTCGTAAGGGCCGATAAGCTCTTCGGTTTCCTGGGCGATCACATCATCATCGTTTGGCAGCAGTTCAGGGCTTACCGGAGTATCTAAAATATCAAGCAGCACCTGCTCTAACTCCTCCTTGGCAAAATGCCCCACCAGATAGCGGATCAGCGTTTTGGGGATGGAGGCGTTGAGATTGTACATCGACATATGATCGCCGTTGTACGTACTCCAGCCAAGAGCGATCTCACTGAGATCACCCGTGCCGATCACGATCCCGCCGGTTTTGTTGGCCGTGTTCATCAAAATTTCGGTGCGCACCCTGGCCTGGACGTTTTCATATACCACGCTGTGGTCAGCTTCATCGTGGCCAAGCAGTGCAAAATACTCCCTGCTCATCGCGCTGATATCGATCTCTTGCAGGCTTACGCCAAGCTGTTGGCAGAGTTTGTGCGCGTTGGTTTTAGTCCGGCCCGTCGTCCCCAGCCCCGGCATCGTCACGGCGTGGATATTGGATGCGGGCAGTCCCATCAGCTCAAAGGCATGGGCGCAAAACAGCAGTGCCAGCGTAGAATCAAGCCCACCGGAAATTCCGATAACTACCTTTTTAGCACCGATGGTATGCAGCCGCTTTTGCAATCCGGCCGCAACGATCGCGGTAATCTCCCCGGCCCGGCTGCTTTTTTGCGCGTTGCTTTTTGGCACGAAGGGATGGGGGTTGATTTTATGCTCCAGCTTTGTTACCGGGGGCAGTTCATCCAGTTTTATAAATTGATATGTATTAATATCACCGTCTTCGTAGCTGCTTTCATGCAGGCGGCTCATGCGCGCTCTTTGCAAGTCCAGTTCATACGAAATCAGCTGGTTTTGATCCAGAAAACGCTTTGATCTTGCAAACAGTTTGCCTCCCTGCGCGATCAGACAGTCGCCGCCAAAGACCAGATCGGTACTGGATTCCCCCGGCCCCGACCCGGCGTACACGTAGCCCCCCATCACCCTGGCGCTTTGGTGCTTGACCAGCTCTTTTCGAAACCGTGCTTTGCTGATGAGTTCGTTTGAACTGCTCAGATTGGCTATCAGCGTCGCTCCCGCGGCACTTGCGTGCAGGCTTGGAGGTACGGTGGCCCACAAATCCTCACAAATCTCTACGCCGAGGATAAATTCGCCTTTGCTAAAAAGCAGATCGGTGCCAAAAGGAATTTTTTCACCAAAAAGCGTGATATGCTGTGAATGTACCTTTTTTCCTGAGTGAAACCAGCGCTTTTCATAAAACTCTTTGTGGTTTGCAAGGTAGGATTTGGGAACGATACCTTTGATCTGGCCGTTTTGACAGATACAGGCGCAGTTATAAAGCCTGTTTTGATACATCAGCGGCACGCCCGCGATAAAAATGGTGGAAAGATTGGCCGTGGCTTTGAGCAGCGAGTGCATCGCCTCCAGCGCTTGATTTTGCAAACTCTCGTTTAAAAACAGGTCCGCGCAGGTATAGCCGGTGATACACAACTCGGGAAAAACCACAAGCGAGAGGTTTTGCTCCCCGGCGGTATGCAGCACTTCCTGCATCTGCTGCGTATTGTGAGCCGGGTTAGCTACCTTTGTGTGCAGCGTTGCCGCACCGACGTTGTAAAAGCCGTGCATCAGCGCTCTTGGGTAATCTCGATCTTTTCGATGGTATCGTTTTGCTCGATTGCATCAAGAACCATCATACTCTCGCCGTCATCGACATCGCCAAAGATCGTATGGCCGCCGTCAAGGTGCGGACAGGGGACAAAGCAGATAAAAAACTGGCTGCCGCCGGTGTCTTTGCCCGCATGAGCCATAGACAGCGTCCCCTTTTGGTGCTTGTGCCTGTTTTTTTCCGTTTCGCACTTAATAGCCCAGTCGGGACCGCCCGCACCCGTACCGTCGGGGCAGCCGCCTTGGGCCATAAAACCGGGGATCACGCGGTGAAATTTCAACCCGTCGTAAAACCCCTCTTTTGCCAGGTGCGCGAAGTTAGCCACGGTATTGGCCACCTCTTCAGGATAAAGCTTGACCACGATTACGCCTTTATTGGTCGTAATCTTGGCGTACTGGTTTTTCTCCACATCTTTTAAGTCAAATTCTTTGAGTTTTTTTCCAAACATGAGTCTGCCTTTTTTTATTGTATCTGTGCTATTATATCACATTACTATTGAGTATTTATGAGAACAATCCCTGCACGGGCTTTGATCAGAAACACCACTTCACTAAAGGAATATCTATGCAGTTATGCGTCGCCCTTGACCTGCCGGGTTACGAACAAAACATCGCTTTGGCAAAACGTTTACAAAACCACGACATTTGGCTTAAAGTCGGCTTTCGCAGCTTTATCAGAGACGGTAAAGCGCTCATACGTCAACTCAAACAGATCAATCCGGGCTTTAAAATCTTTCTGGATCTCAAACTCTATGACATCCCAAACACCATGGCAGACGCTGCCCAGGAGATCGCAAACCTGGATATAGATATGTTCAATATCCACGCAAGCAGCGGCGAAAAAGCCATGCAAACGGTGATGCAGCGCCTGTCATACCTGCAAAAGCGCCCGCTGGTACTGGCTGTGACGGTACTGACTTCTTTTGACAATGAATCCTTTGGCTATATCTATAATGAAAACATCGATCAAAAAGCAGACCGTTTTGCCAAAGACGCTTACAAAAGCGGCGTTGACGGCGTAGTTTGCAGCGCTTTTGAAAGCGCTTCGATCAAAGATGTCACCAAGGAGGGTTTTTTAACCCTTACCCCCGGTATCCGCCCCTTTGGCGAAGACAGCGGCGACCAGCACCGGGTGGCCGATATCGCGCTGGCCAGGGAACAAAGCGTAGATATCATCGTGGTGGGCAGACCCGTCTACAAAGCCGCCGACCCCGCCGCGGCAGTGGAGAAAATACTGCAAAACCTTTAATGGGTCGTACACACTGAACACACGTCAAAACTTTTAAAAATCTGCTTTGCCTGCTGTGCATCACGGGCACCTTGCATCGCCTTTTGCGCGGTGCCGGGATGCTTTTTGTCACCGTTGCCCAGATTCCACTGCGTGGGCGTAATGATTTCATATTTTTGGATGATGCCCTCACGCAGCACCACCCTATGCAGCAGTGAGCCTCTGGCTGCTTCTACCGCGGCCGTGCCCTCGCCGCTGAGGCGCTCAATGGGTGTAGGCGGGGCGATAAAAGAGGGCTGGGTTACATCGATTTCATCCAGCCTTTGTTCGCATCGGTGCAGCAGCTGGGCGCTTTCACATACCCGCGCGATGATACGGGTAAACAAGCTGTCACCATACCGCCTGTGGGCGTCTTTGATCAAAGCGATCTTGCCCACCATCGCCCTAGCCAGCGGCCCTACTTCATAATAACGCCCCTTGTACGTGACGTTTTTGGCTTGAGAGCCCGTAATATCATGTTCGCGGATAAACTTATACTCCAGATTCTGCAGCCGTTTTGTTTTATGCGATTTGCCCCTGCGAAAATAATCATGCTGACCAAGGACGAAAAAGCGGTCATAACTCTTGCCGATATCACAAAGCCCCTTTTTTTGCAGCATCCGGGCAAAAGCGGGCAGATCACCCCCTGCCCCCAGCAGCGTATCGATAGAATCACACTGCCAAAACTGCTTTTTGGTACGGATAAGGTGGTCTTGGAAAAAAGTGCCGACCTCTTGTAAAAGCTGCTTTGCTTTGATGATATCACTGCGCAGTACCTGCGGAGTGATCCCGCCTGGCACGGCGTAACTGTTGTGGGGATACTGCCCGCCAAAAATTGCTATGGCTTTTGAAAGCGTAAAAGAGAGCTTGTTGACCTTGGCAATATCCTGCTTGAGGCCAAAAAGGGGATACAATACCAGATAAAACCATTTGATATGATTTAATATCAACTCAAAGTCTAACGTCATCTGCCGCAGTTTTTGCGCCTTTGGCGAAGGTTCAAACCCGCCGTAGCAGGCTTCAAGCGCTTTGGCCGTGGCAATCAGGTGGGCGTGGCCGCAGATGCCGCAGATTCTTGGATTGATCACCAGCGCGTCTGTGGCGGCTTTGCCCTCAAGCATGGTTTCAATCCCCCGTGAATGCATGAATTCTATGCCTACATGGCCGATCCTGCCGCTTTTGTTGTTAAAATGCAGTTTGGCTTCGCCCTCTATCTTCTCAATCAGTTCAATCATCAAAAAACCCCTTGTGCAGCCGATCGATTTTAAAGGATTTGGCTACCCCGGCGATACTCAGATACGCCCGTTTTGGCACGCCAAAAGGCAAATGTTTTGGCACGCCCATACTCTTTTGGGTTACAAACAGATCATCTCTTGGAAAAGAGGGTTCGTTGCAGCCAAAACAGGGTGTACCCGCTCTTGTTTTGGAACTGACACCGTTAAAAAGAATCCGGTTGCAGCTGCCTTTGGTAAAGGGCCCCTGACAGCCGTGTTCATAATACATACACCCTGCAACGTGTCCAAATTCGTGGCTTTCGACCTTGTATTCAAAATATTCGTTTTTAATGCATCCGTTGTGGACGCTGAAACCGTAAAACTCTTTTGGCCGCAGATAAGCGTCCAAAGCCGGCGTGCTGCTACTTTGCAGTAAAAACAGCGTATTGACCAGTATTTCAGGATGCAGCGGACAACCGGGCAGATTGATCGTTTTTGCCCTTAAGGCTTTGTAATGCTCTCTTGGATTTTCCTTGTCAAAAAGCAGTCCGCCGCTGTCTGGGCCCTGCCCAAAAAGGCCGCCAAAGCCCGCACACGTACCCGCCGTGACGATATAGCGTGCTTTTGTGCCGTATTTGTGGATCAAAAAATCCAGATCGCAGCCCTCTTTTTGCAAATGGGTATCCACCGAACCTTCAAGGATCAAGATGTCACAGTCTATATCATCTTGGCACAGATCGCGCAGGCAGTAAGCGCTTTCAATGATTGGATGGTAGGTAAACTCAAACGTTTGAAAAAACGCGGGCAGATTTTCATAATTTAAAAACGAGTGCGCGTTGCCGTGGCAGCCTGAACCGTTGAGCCAGAGCAGTTTGGTCGTACTCATGCTTTTAAAGCGTTGTAAATATTTTCGGCGATATCATCAACGTAAGAGTCCAGATCCCGGGGCAGAATATGTTCGCCGTTTAAAAAGACCATCCCGCCAAGATACCCCATAAACAGGCCAAACGCGCTGAAAAAATCCTGATTGCGCAAATCGCCCGCTTCCACGCCTCCTTCAAAAAAGATCATGATTTCGGTGACAAATTCGCTCACGCACGTCATCCCCTCACAGCCGTCTTTGAACACTTCGCGGTTAGACAGATACACCCGCAGAAAATAATCGATCATCTCCGGCTTCCGGCTGGCCAGGGAAAAATACATCGCCACGATCGCCTGCGTCTTTTCGCGCGTACTCATTTTGCTTTCATTGATATCTTTGATGCGGCTTGCGATATAGCCTGAGATATATTTGATCACCTCTTTGGCAAGCACGTCTTTGGAAGAAAAGTAGTTGTACATATTCCCCACGCTCATATGCATATCCTGCGCGATCTGGGGAATCGTGGTGGAGTAAAACCCGTTTTTAGAAAACAGCCCGAGTGCTGTTTGTATAATCCTGTCTCGTTTTTTCTCTTTTGTCATTTTCTTCCTTTAGGGCAGCAGCAGATACCACAGCCCGGTCGTAATAAGCGCAAACATCGTCCCGTATCCCACGATCGCTACGCTGAGCCTGGGAGCCAGCCCGGCGTTGGTCGCCACCGCCGCAGCCGTGATCATGGGTCCCATCGCCGCTTCCATGACCGTCACCTTGGCCGCCAGTGAAAACTGCCCCAAACCAAGCACGAACAGATACGCCGCCATCGGGGCCAGCACCAGCTTGATCGCAAGTGCCGCGCTGAAAACGGGCAGATAGATGCGGGGCAGTTTGAAACGAAGCTGGATACCCACCGCCACCAGCGCCAAAGGTACGATGGTCATGCTCAGATGCTGCAGCATCTGCAAAAGCGGTGCCGGAAACTCTCTGCCGATACACAGCAGCGCAACCAGCAGCGAGAGAAAGGGCGGAAAGAGTAAAATCTTTCGTGCCATCTGTTTTATGCCCGTTTTAGGAGCTTTGGCATACACCGAAACGACAATACCGCCATACACTGCCAGGGCTAAAAACGTACCAAACTGATCATACACCATGACATATCCAAGCGCTTCCTGGCCGTAATAGCTTGAGACAAGGGGAATGCCTAAAAAGGAGGTATTGCCAAGGACCGCTACCAGCAGCAAGGCCCCCGTCAGCGAAGAAGACCAGCCATAGATTCTGGACAGCAGCAGTACCGCGCCGGCGCTGAGAGCCATGACGCCCCAGGGCATGAGTGCGGGCAGCAGGATATCACTGCTAAGTTCCAGCTTTGGCACCTGATACAGCACCATCGCAGGCAGCGAGATATAGATCACGAAGCGATTGAGCGTATCGGCGCTTTTTTTATCAAACACGCCCTGTTTGTTGAGGACGTACCCCAGCCCTAACGAGGCAAAGATGAGTAAAAAACTGCCCATTTAAATGTTTTCAGCCTTTGGATCGGCAACCATCCGGTCCCATTTGAGCTTCGTTCCCCCAAGCAGGTGAAAATGCAAGTGTTTTACCTCCTGGCCGCCGTCGTCGCCGTTGTTGGTAATAAGGCGGTAACCGTCGGCGTCCAGGCCAAGCTTTTTGGCCACATCCTGGATAAAAGGCGTCATTTTCGCCATCGTTTCGCCGCTGGTGTGCTGAAAGCACTCCACATGCTGCTTTGGAATGATGAGCACGTGGATGGGCGCCTGCGGGTTGATATCGTGAAACGCGTAAAAGTCTTCATTTTCATCGACTTTATTACTTGGTATCTGGCCGTCCAAGATTTGACAAAAGATGCACATTATAAATCCTTTAATAATTGATTAATTCAGATAAAGATATAATTATACCATTATTAAGAAGGATATCCATTTATGACCCTGCAGAAAAAAGCAACCGTCGTCAGCTCGCTGGTGGCGTTTTTATTAGCCTGTATCAAGCTCATTTTCGGTGTGATCAGCGGATCAGTGGCGGTACTTGCCTCCGCGATCGATTCGCTGCTTGATCTTGGCATCTCTTTATTTAACTACTTCGCGATCAAAAACGCCGAAAAACCCGCCGATGACACGTTTAACTACGGCAGGGGCAAGATCGAGGGTATCGCGGGCGTAGCCGAGGGGGTTATTATCGCCGCTTCGGGTCTGTTTATTTTTTACCAGTCGATTCAAAACATTATCGACAACCAAAAGTTGACATCGCTTAACTCTTCCCTGACGGTGATGGTGATCTCCTTTCTTGTTACGCTGGGGCTGGTAGTGTTTTTAAACTACGTGGCAAGAAAAACCGACAATATCGTCATCAAAGCCGACGCCCTGCACTACAAGACCGACTTGTACAGCAACGCCGTTATTTTGATCTCATTAGCCGTTATCTATTTTACGCAGTTTTATCTCATCGACAGTATTTTAGGTATCGCGATATCGCTGTATATCATATACTCGGCTTTGGGGTTGATCAAAACGGGGGTTTTGAACTTGATGGATATCGCTTTGGATGACGCTTTGGTGGAACAAATCGAGCGTATCATCACCAAAGACAGCCGTGTGCGAAGCTACCACGACCTGCGAACCAGAGCCAGCGGCAACCGCCATTTTGTGGACGCGCACCTGGTCTTTGACGAACAGATTTTGCTGGCAGATGCCCATGATATCAGCGACGCGATTAATGATAAAATCAGGGAACTGGACCCGGATAAAGAGTGGATTATCAATATGCATCTTGACCCCAGAGACGACAGCGACGGCGGCGTATCGTGAACGCTTTTTTTGCGCGCAACGCGGGCAGGATGTTTGTCACCTTTATCTCTGCTTTGCTGTTTGTTGCCGCGCTGGATGCGTCCATAGACAGCCGCGGGGAGAAAATGATCACGGAAGGACTGCATGAAGCCACCGTAGTGTTTGGCGTCTCCAAGGGCCTTAATGCCGCCGTTTCCCTGGCACAGGGTACGGAGGTGGGTCCCCCGGGAGTCACCTTTACCATCGGAGAAGTCCTTGATCCCATCAATGACCTGGTCGAGCGCTTTTCGTGGGTGATGCTGGCAAGCATCGCTTCTCTGGGAGTCCAGAAGATACTGCTGTTGATTGTAACAGGGCCCTTTTTTCAGGCACTGTTTATCCTAACCCTTGCCGCAGGCAATATTTTGCTCTATTTTCGTTTCAAAAACGACCGCAGAGTCCGCCGCGTTGTTTTTAAATCCGCGGCGGTGCTGGTGTTTTTGCGCTTTAGCATCCCGCTGATGGCGCTGCTTAATGCCCA
>JBNJFE010000057.1:2010-9290 GCA_051746505.1 Campylobacterota bacterium | reverse complement strand
CCGGGTTTGATATGGTCAAATAATTTTTCACCCTGCATCTACTTCACCCCTTTAGTTAGTTTTGATATCCGCGTCTTTTTTCTGCTCTTTAGTCACTTCATCTAAAATCTTGCCAAATTTCTGATTGCGCAGCGTCTGCTCAATCTTTGGCTTGACAACGTCGAATTTGTCTTTTTGATCTTCCAGATAAATCACGTGGTGGCCAAATTCGGATTTGACCGGTTCTTTGGTGAGTTCACCCTTTTTCATGTCAAAAACGACCTCATCAAAGGCCGGAACCATTCTGCCTTTGCCGAAAAACCCGAGGTCACCGCCGTTTTTGGCCGAAGGGCCGGTGGAGTGTTCTTTGGCCGTAGCGATAAAATCTTGCCTGAGGTTATTGCTGTCTTGCAACTGATCGATAAGGTCCTGGGCTTTTTCTTTACTCTCAACCAGGATGTGGCGCGCCCTGACCTGCTTGTCCGACATCTTTTCAAACTGGCCTTTGTTGTTTTCGTAATACTCTTTGACCTCTTTATCGCTGACACTGACTGAATCCATCTGCTTGCCCATCCATACTTCCAGGGCCAGATCGCGCTTGAGCCTGTCAAGGAGTTTTTGATACTCTTCATCTTTGGTGATGCCCTCTTTAAGCGCATACTGGGTTAAAAGCTCTTTTTGTACCAGCTGTCCAAGCAGTTTTTCACGGTCCATCTGCCCGCCTTGACGCATCTGCTGGGGCATCTGCTGCATATAACTTTGCACGTCCTGCTGGGTAATTTCCTGGCCGTTGACCGTTGCGATTACTTCCGTCGCTTGTACGCTGACTGCCAAACTAAGAGCAGTTATAGTACTTGTGATTATTTTTTTCATTGTTTGCTTCCTTTTTTTAAGTATTGATTGTACCAAAATCTGTTCAAGCGCGACTTAGGCCATATTGTGCACGACCCGCTGCACGTCGTCGTTGTCTTCGAGCATATCGATGATCTTTTCAACTTTTTCAGCCGTTTCATCATCCACATCCATCTCATTTTGGGCGATGTAATCAACCTTGGATTCCACAATTACTGCGCCCGTTTTCTCAATAGCCTGCAGCATCGCGTCAAAATCGCCTGGCTGGCTTTCAAAAACGATGATACCTTCATACTCGTCTTTAATATCCTCAGCTCCGGCGTCCATGGCTGCTTCCATCACCTCTTCGTCATGATCGCTTTTATCTACTACCACGATGCCTTTTTTATCAAACATCCACGCGACACTTCCGTTTTCGCCCATGCTGCCGCCGTTTTTGGAAAACGCAAGGCGCACTTCGGCCACGGTTCTGTTTTTGTTTTCGCTCATGCATTCAGCCATTATCGCCACGCCGTTTGGGCCGTAGCCCTCATAGGTCAGATTTTCCAGCTTCATCCCGTCTAAGTTGCCCGTGGCTTTATCGATGGCCCTTTGGATGTTTTTTGCAGGCATGGAAGCCGCTTTTGCTTTCTCCACGGCCAGACGCAGGGCGGCGTTGGTATCAGGATCTCCGCCGCCTTCACGGGCTGCGTTGGTGATATCTTTAACCGCTTTGGTAAAGACTTTGCCCTTTTTGGCGTCTTCTTTTGCTTTTATATGTTTGACTTTCGACCATTTATTATGTCCTGCCATTGACACTCCTATCTGTCTGCTTTTAAAATTATTATACTACAAAGGGGCTTAGGATGGCGTAAAGAGGCTTTACAGATAGGCCAGGTAGGGATTTTTACGCTCATTGTGTGCTTGCATCTGAGCCCCAGAAGAGCGCGAATCCAATTCACTTTTATCGGAGAGTTTTTCCATGAGCTCTTTTTTGAAATTGCTCAGTTCCTCCGCGATCATGGAGGCGATTTTTGGGTCGTTGACATTACTGTTTTGGTACTTAGCTTCCAGCTCGGCTCTTTTTTGCTCAATAAGCTTTTCAATCTTATCGGCGTTAAGATCCTGGATAAAATTGAGCGCGCCTTTATCCAGCAGCTTTTGCAGCATCGCTTTTGCGGCACTGCTGCTTTCATCGCTGACTGCCTGTACCTGGGTGGTGGTAGCTTCACTGCCGCTTTTGCCGTAGGCGGCGCTGAAACTTTCAAAGAAGGTATTTAACCCCTCAAGAATCTTTGGATCGGTGTATTCGCCGGGACCGGGGTTATTTCTTGAAGCGACGTAATCGCGCACTCCCTCATAACTCATATCAAAAGAAAGCGTGTTTGCGCCTTCTATGTGATTATTCAGTGCATCCCTGTTAAAAGCAAACGAAAGCATCCCCATTACGCTAAACGCCTCTTTGTTACCCTGGGTATCTTTAAGTTCTTTGAGCCCCTCATACAAAGCGGTTTTAAACTCTTCGCCGGCATCATGGGGCACGATACTGCCCGTGGTAGCCGCTCCCACCTCATACATACCATCGCCGTTTAGATCAAGCTTTTCATAGGGTTTTTGCAGCAGATTGGTTGCGCCCTCTTTGGAAAGCGAATCAACATCAATGCTGTCAGCCAGTGAGTGAAACTTTTGGATCGTTTGCATTTGGGTATCAGACAGTGATTGCAAAAACCCCTTGGCATCGGGGGCGGGGGCTTGTTTGAACTGCGTATAAATCTGCTCAAAACCCTGCTGAACCTGCGGGGCCCGCTTGGGGGCGAAGAGATTGTAAAGTGATTTGTCAATCGATGGAGCCTGCACCATTGCACAAAACCTTTTTTCGTTTTGTAAAACTTTAAGCAAAAGTTATTCCAAAAATGAAGTTGCACTACTTGGGGAAAACTTTTATCCATTAACAAATAGTTAAGATTGTAAGTGATACAATGATGACAGCTATTTTTAAAGGAGCTACAGATGAGTAAAGAGACAAAAACCATGACCACCACCGGAGGCAACTCCGTAGGCGACAACCAAAACTCCCTTACCGCGGGTGACAGAGGTCCGCTTTTGATCCAAGATTACCAGCTGCTTGAGAAGCTGGCCCACCAAAACAGGGAAAGAGTACCCGAAAGGGTCGTGCACGCCAACGGCAGCGGAGCTTTCGGTACTCTTACGATCACCGAAGATATCTCCAAATACACCAAAGCCAAAGCCCTGCAAAAAGGAGCCAAAACCCCGATGCTTGCCAGATTCTCTACCGTCGCGGGCGAAAGAGGCGCGGCTGACGCCGAACGCGACGTACGCGGTTTTGCGCTGAAATTTTATACGCCTGAGGGCAACTGGGACCTTGTGGGCAACAATACGCCCGTCTTTTTCGTACGGGACCCCCAGAAATTTCCAGATTTTATCCACACCCAAAAGCGCCACCCGCGTACCAATATGCGAAGCAACGCCGCGGCGTGGGATTTTTGGAGCCTGTCTCCTGAAAGCCTGCATCAGGTAACCATACTCATGTCTGATCGCGGCCTTCCCAAGGGATACAGAAATATCAACGGTTATGGTTCCCATACCTACAGCCTTATCAATGACGCCGGCGAGCGCACGTGGGTGAAGTTTCATTTTAAAACCCGTCAGGGCATTGCAAACTTCACCGACGAAGAAGCCCAAGAAGTCGTGGGCAAAGACAGAGAAAGTTCACAAAAAGACCTTTATGAAGCGATTGAAAGCGGCAACAATCCGCAGTGGGATGTGCAGATCCAGGTCATGACAGATGCCCAGGTAAAAGAGTGTAGTTTCAACCCCTTTGATCTGACCAAAGTCTGGCCCCATGGGGATTACCCCATGATCGATGTGGGCGTACTGGAGCTCAATGAAAATCCGCAAAACTATTTCCAGCAGATTGAGCAGGCATCTTTTAGCCCCTCAAACGTGGTCCCCGGCATCAGCTGGAGTCCGGATAAGATGCTGCAGGCGCGTATCTTTTCTTATGCCGATGCCCACCGCTACCGAGTCGGAACCCATTATGAAATGCTGCCGGTAAACAGACCGCGTAATGAGGTCAACACGTACCACATGGATGGCGCCATGAACTTTGATAAGCCTTCCTCCAGCGACGCGTACTACGAGCCAAACAGTTACGGCGGTCCCACGGAGGACCCAAGCTTTGTCGAACCCCCTTTCCCGGCAAACGGCGACGGCGACCGCTATGACCACAGAGAGGGCAATGATGATTTCAGCCAGCCAAGAGCGCTGTTTGAACTGATGGATGAGGAGAAAAAGCAGCAGCTTTTTGGCAATATCGCCCGCCATATGGACGGTATCCCGCGTGAAATCATAGACCGACAGTTAGCGCTTTTTGAAAAGGTGCATCCAGACTACGCAGCCGGCGTGAAAAAAGCGATAGAGGGATAAATGGATCATCTCAGCGCAGAAGAAGAACAGCGCTATATCCAGCTACAGGAGATGGCGCTTGATTTTGCCAGAGAGGGCGAAGTTCCCACGCTTGCAAGCATGATTGAAGCGGGGCTGCCTGTCAACACCAAAGACCACAAAGGCAACTCGCTGCTGATGCTTGCGTGTTACAACGGCAACTTAGAATGCGCCCAGATGCTTATCGCACACGGAGCCGACGTTAATGAGAACAACGACCACGGCCACTCGATCCTGGCCGGGGCGTCTTTTAAAGGGTATCTGAATATCGTTAGAGTGCTGGTGGAAAACAAAGCCGTCATTGAAAAACACCCGATGAAAAACCCGGTTATCTTTGCCTCAATGTTTGGCAGAAAAGAGGTCGTCGACTATCTGCAAAGTATTGATCAAAACCCGCCTGCTTTAAAAGATAAACTCTTACAAAATTTTTCGCGCTTTATCGCTTTATTTCAAAGCCGCCGCTAAAGAGGTCCTCAACGGCTTCACACGCAACGCGATCTACGCGGCTGAGCTTTGAGCCTTGATGTAAAATGGCTTCAAACTCTTGACACTCACGCTCATCCGCGCAGCTGACACCCGCTTCCACGCTGCCATCAGGCAGATTTTGCACATATCCGCTAAAGCCTTTTTCTTGGGCGGCTTCCTGGATGCTTGCTCGGTAAAATACGCCCTGAACCCGTCCCTGAACTCTGTATTTGTAACTTTTCATAATTTGTATTGTACCAAATCAAGTGCCGTTAACAAGCAATGCGCTATCATAATAAAAAGGCATAAAGGAAATTGCATGGGCCGCAAGAAAGATCTTCAAATTGAACAAATGCTTGAACTGCTGCCTGATGGGGTGGTGCTTATCGATACGGCCACCGGTCTGCCGCTGCGCTTTAATGAAAAAGCCCACACCCAGCTTGGTTACACGCAAGAAGAGTTTGCAAAACTGACTATTTCTGATTATGAAGCCAAAGAAGACCCTCAGCAGACACAAGCCCATATCCAAAAAATCCTCGCAAACAAACGGGACGATTTTGAAACGCAGCACAGGAGTAAACACGGCGATATCTTGGATATGAGGGTCACGGTTATTTTGCTCCAAACAGACAGTGACCCGCACCTTTTGTGCGTATTTCGCGATATCACGCCTCAAAAACAGCTTGAAAGACAGGTACAAAAGGAAAAAGAAGCGGTCAATTTCATCCTGGAAGAAACGGTCGGGGGCTACTGGGACTGGGATCTGAAAAACAATACCGAATACCTCAGCCCGGGGCTGAAAAAGATGCTTGGCTATGAAGACCACGAGCTGCCAAATGCTCCTCAATCGTGGATGAAGCTTATTTTCAAAACCGATCTTGACACCACGATGCAAAACTATGACGCGCACGTACAAAGCAAAGGGCGTATTCCATTTTCCCAGGAAGTTCGCTACCGCCACAAAGACGGCTCTATAGTATGGATAATCTGTTCGGGTAAGGTGATTGAATGGGATGATAAAGACAATCCGGTGCGAATGGTGGGCAGCCACATCGATATCACCCACCAAAAGCAGCTCCAGCAGCAACTGCAGGAAAGCCAGCAGCGTTTCAGCGACGTGGCCAAGGCTTCGGGGGAATATATCTGGGAACTTGACGCCAATGGCAAATACAACTTTTTGACCAAACCGTTTGAGGATATGCTTGGCTATAACATCCAAGAAAGTCTTGGCCAAACTCCCTTTTCTTTTATGCCTGAAAGTGAAGCAAAACGTGTGGAAGAGTACTTTGCCAAAGAAGTTACGGCAAAAGAAAGCGCTTTTACCAATCTTATCCACAAATCAGTCAGTAAAGAGGGCCACACCATATGGCAAAAGGTCAACGGCCTGCCCATGTATGACCGCGAAGGCAATCTCACCGGCTATAGAGGCGCCGCTCTTGATATCACCAAGGAAAAAGCGGCACAGGATGAGCTGGAATCGGCCAAAAAGCGGCTGGAAGTGACCATAAAAGCAGCCAAGATCGGCTTGTGGGAGTTTAACCTGCAAACAGGCTATGTCTACTGGGACCGCTACGCGTATGAAATGCTTGGTTACAGTGATCAGGAATTTGCGATGAGTTATGAAAAGTGGAAAGAACTCATCCATCCGCGGGATCTGGAGGAGGCCCAGCAAAAGCTGCAAACCCAGATCGAGCAGAAAAACGCTTTTATCTTGGAGTTTCGCTTTAAGCGCAAGGACGGCTCCTGGTCATGGATCGAGGGCCGGGGTGAAGTAACCCGGTATGATCAAGACAAGAAGCCTTTGAAGATGGCCGGAATCCATATCGACAAAAACAGCCAGAAACAGATCGAGCACTCTTTGGATGAAGCCAAGCAAAAAGCAGAAGCCGCAAGCGAGGCAAAAACGCAGTTTTTAGCCAATATGAGCCACGAAATCCGCACGCCGATGAATGCTATCATCGGCCTTGGCGATGTGCTGTATGACCAAATGAACGATGAAAAACAAAAAGATATCTTAAGCAAGATCAACAACTCCTCAAAAATGCTGCTTGGCATCATCAACGATATCCTGGATTATTCCAAGATCGAAGCGGGCAAGCTGGAGCTGGAAGATACAGAGTTTGATCTTGAAAGCATCTTATCGCAGCTGAAAGTAATGTTTGAACACAAAGCGTCACAAAAAGGCATTGAACTCTATTTTCACCTTAAAGGCAGGCTGCCTGCGCTGGTGTATGGCGATCAACTGCGCCTGACACAGGTGCTTACCAACCTGCTTTCAAACAGTATCAAATTTACTGAAAAAGGAAATGTCACGCTTAGCATCGCGCCGGATTCATTTGAAGATGAGGGCACCGCGCTTGTGGATTTCAGCGTCACGGATACGGGGATTGGCATGAGCCAAAGCCAGCTTGACAAACTGTTTCAACCCTTTACCCAGGCTGATACCTCCACCACCAGAAAATACGGCGGTACCGGCCTTGGACTGGTGATCGCGCAAAATATCGTCAAAGCCTTTGGCTCACGCATCCATGTCACAAGCA
>JBNJFE010000057.1:0-1910 GCA_051746505.1 Campylobacterota bacterium | reverse complement strand
TGCCGCTGCGATGCAAGAAGACAGAGACAGGGCGCAAAAAGCCGGCATGGATGGTCATGTCGCCAAGCCTATTGACAGGCATGAGCTCTACAGCGCGCTGACAAAGCTTACCGGTGTGACAAGCAGCACTCAGTCAGCCCCTGCAAATGCAGCCTCAACGGGTACAGACACGGTTTTGGATATAGGGCATCTGCAAGAAAACATAGGCTCCAAAGAGGCCGCGCACAGGCTATTGCAAAAGTTTAAAACCCAGCTTATTGAGGGTGAGTTTGCGGCTGTTGATGAGGCGCTGCGGCAAAATTCCAAAGACGCGCACGAACTGATCCACAGCCTCAAAGGCCTTAGCGGCAACGTGGGAGCACACCGATTGTACCAAGCTGCCTTACAGATCGATACGCTGTATAAAGAGGGCAAAACTCCCCTTGAAGCTGACAGAAACCACCTGCTGAAACAAAAGTACAAACTGATTGAAAAATTAGATAAAATAGAGGATAACGACAACGACAAACAAGCAGAGCAAGCAGTTTCACAACAAGAGAGTAAGGCATTATTTGAAAAGATTGAAAATCAGCTGAGAGAAAACGAGCTGATTGATCAGGCTGATCTTGATGCGCTGCATGCGGGCATCAAAGATACTGTCAGCCAGCAGGAGTGGCAGCGTTTTGAGTCACTTGCCACGGATTTTGAATTTGAACAAGCCTTAGAGCTTATGCGAGGATGGAACATATGAGTAAAGACAACGCAACGGTTTTAATCGTTGATGATATGGGTTCAAACCTGTCTATACTTTCAGGGATTTTAAAAGATGAGTACAAAATCAAGGTCGCAAAAAGCGGGCAAAAAGCTATAGAGATTGCCAAACAAGGCGGGATCGATCTGATCTTGCTGGATGTGGTCATGCCCGGTATGGACGGGTATGAAGCGATGGAAATTTTACAGCAAACACCAAGTACGGGGCAGATTCCTGTTATCTTTGTCACCGGCAACGCATCGGCTGAAGATGAGGAAAAAGGCTTTTTGCTTGGTGCGGTGGATTATATCGTCAAACCCTTCAAGCCCACTACGGTAAAGTCGCGTGTAGCCAATCATATCAACCTGCACCAAAAACAGCAGCAACTGCAAGAACTCTACGACGCGATTGCCAAAAAAAACGACAAACTCAAGCGCTATACCGACCTCATCGATAAAAACGTCATTACTTCCTCAACTGACTTAGACGGTGTAATCACCTCCGTCTCCACCGCCTTTTGTGAAATAAGCGGTTACAGCCCTCAAGAACTCATCGGCAGCAAGCACAACATCGTGTGGCATCCCGATATGCCACAATCACTGTATGCAAAGCTGTGGGATACCATTACAAGCAATAAAACCTGGAGCGGTGAGATCAAAAACCGCAAGAAAAACGGGCAGTACTACTGGGTCAAAGCCTCTATTTCCCCGATTTTTGAAAACAATAAAAAGATCGGTTATACCGCAATCCGCCAGGATATCACCGATAAAAAGCGGATTGAGGAGATTTCAATCACTGATGGCCTTACCGGCATCTACAACCGCCGCCATTTTAACGATGTATTTGAAAAAGCGATCCAGGCGGCTAAACGAAAAGACGAACTTGTCTGCTTTTTGCTGATGGATATTGACCACTTTAAACAGTACAATGACACCTACGGCCACCAAAAGGGTGATGAAGCGCTCAAAAGCTTCGCGCAGTGCCTGGTAGAACAAACCAAAAGAGGCGATGATATGGCTTTTAGACTCGGCGGCGAAGAGTTTGGCATCGTTTTTAAAGCCAGTTCCGAGCAAAAAGCGCTGGATTACGCCCAAAACATCCGAAAAAGCATCCAGGATCTGGGCATTGAGCACAAACACAACAGCGCGGCTTCGGTGCTGACTGCGTCAATGGGGCTGGT
>JBNJFE010000056.1:0-9837 GCA_051746505.1 Campylobacterota bacterium | reverse complement strand
ACTCCGTGTGTGAGTGATTCCATGAGTGAAAGCGCGGCTGTTTTTGGCGGACTTGCGAATATGAAAGACGGCCTGAGAAATGCCAACGCGCTGTATAAGCCAGAAATGATCGCTGTGAGTACCACCTGTATGGCTGAAGTTATCGGGGATGATCTCAAAGCTTTTGTTTCCAGTGCCAAAGAAGAAGCCGAGGGCGAGCTTGACAACACGCTTATTCCAAGCGCGCATACCCCGTCGTTTAAAGGCAGCCACATCACCGGCTATGACAATATGATGAGAGCCATCCTGGAACAAACCAACCCCACAAGGGAGGAAAAACAGGTTGATGAGGAACGAATCAACATTATTCCCGGATTTGAACCCTATCTTGGCTCGCTCAAAGAGATCAAAGAGATTTCAAAGATGTTTAGCGACAAGATTGTCATGATCGGCGATCACCAGGAGCAGTGGGATACCGGTGCGGGAAATTACCAGCTGTATGCAGGCGGTACGACTCTGGAGGATACGAAAACGGCGATCAATGCAAAAGCAACGATCAGCCTGCAAAAGTACAGTACCCAAAGTACGTCCAAGCTGATCAAAAACAAATGGAAACAGGATTACAAAGCGCTCAATCCTATCGGCCTTGCCGGTACCGATGAGTTTGTAATGACCCTAAGCGAGCTTACGGGCAAAGCTGTTCCAGGGGAGTTGAAAGACCAAAGAGCCAGACTTGTGGATGCGATGCAGGATTCCTATCCGTATATGCACGGGAAGAAATTTGCCGTGTGGGGTGATCCCGACTTTTTGCTGGGGCTTGTCTCTTTCTTAGTGGAGATGGGTTCAGTCCCCGCCCATATCGTGTGCAATAACGCGCCCAGAAAAGGCTGGAAAGAGGATATGCAAGCGGTGCTGGAAAAATCCCCTGCCAAAGATGAGTGCCAAATCTGGCCGAGCAAAGACCTGTGGCACCTGCGAAGTCTGCTCTTTACCGAACCGGTTGATTTCATGATCGGTAACGTATACGGCAAAGAATTGTACAGGGATACGGGTATTCCGTTGATTCGAATCGGTTTTCCCATCTTTGACCGTCACCACCTGCACAGATACTCTATGAGCGGGTATGAGGGGGCGTTGAACCTTCTGACATGGATTGCCAACGCGGTTCTTGATCAGCTTGATGAAGAGACCAAAGATATCGCCAAAACAGACTACTTCTTCGACAGCGTCAGATAATGACTTCATGAACGACTGCCGTTATATGGCAACTCAGCAGGGGCTTCCCTGCTGATGCTTTCTCACACAGGTATAATGACATATACAACTTGTGCTAAAGTTGAATTTATCGTAAATTTTGTTATAATTAAGCTATGTTATATTTTAAGAGGTAGATTATGACTACAATACAGCTCAATGAAGATAAAAACAGAGTTCAAGAATTTTTGGATTTGGCAAAGAAGCTACATTTTAACTTTAAAATCATTGATGACAGTATAGCTTCAAATAAAAAACAAAAAAGTAAGTGGGCAAATGTAGCAAATGAGATGAGTGGTACGATGAGTTCAGATACAGCTAGATATATGCAAGAATGCTCTAAAGAATTTAGAGAAGGTTTTGAACTAAGAGAATATAAGTAAAATCCAAATATGAATTATATACTAGATACAAATATTGTTTCAGCCATTGGTGAAAATAAAAAATTAGCCCAAAAACTAGCAACCTTAACAGACGATGAGGGCGTAAGTGTTTCGGTCCTTAGTATTTATGAAGCTGAATATGGTTTAAAAAACACAAATGACCCTATAAAACAAAAAGAGATTCAAACCAATATCAATTTTATAAAAAAGTATTTTGATGTTATCTCTTTGGATTTAAAAGAGTCTAAGATTTATTCAGAATTAAAAGTTGCATATAAAAACTATACAGGCACAAATAAAAACTCGATGAAAAAAAATGATATAGATTTATTGATCGCTTCAAGTGCAATTGCTCATAATGAAATACTTGTAAGTAATGATAAAATATTTGCAACCATCCAAAAGCTTGACAATCGTTTACAATATGAAAACTGGATATAAATTACTTCAAAATACTCATAACTTCATCCAAATCATTTAGCTCTTTTTCCTCCATCTTAGCTTCACATTTAGGGCAAATATTCAGAAAAATTACTTAACCAAAAAGGGGACCCCTATAATGGATTATAGCTTGTCCCAAACCTTGTCTTGATCATTATCCCAAGTGTATTGCATAGAATTTATTTGAAGGTTTTGCAAATCCTCATCGTGAAACTCGTTTTGTGCTTTTATTTTTTCATAACTTTGTTTGATAAAATCGATAAATTTTTCTTTGTCACTGCCAAACTCTTTGAGATATATCTGTTCAAGCGTTTTATTGATGTTGAGCTGCAACACTAAGTTCTCCTTTTGACCTGACTAGGGCAATTGCATCATAACTTAAAATTTGCTGATGCTTTCTCAATCCTTCCTTGACAACGCAGCACACTTTGCGATATTATGACAATATCTTGTCAACAAAAGGATATGTATGCAAGCCGTTGTCTATTCAAAAGCAAGAAACAACCTGCGAAATATTATAAATAAAGTATGTGATGATTTTGATGAATATATCATTACCACAAAAGATGATAAATCCGCTGTTTTGATCTCATATGAAGAGTACAGCGCCATGAAAGAAACGATGTATCTGCTTTCTTCCAAAAAAAACCGAGACCGGCTTAATGAGGCTGTGGAGCAGATTGAAAATCTGGAGTTTGAGAAAAAAGATATTGATCTATGATCATCGGATTTGCCGATAAGGGTTGGGAAGATTACCAGCATTGGATCAAGACTGATAAAAAAATCCACAAGCGTATCAACGCGCTTTTAAAAGATATACAACGAAACCCCGGCGATCCAAACGGGCTTGGCAAACCCGAACGCCTCAGAGAAAACTATCACGGCTACTTTTCAAGACGGATCACGTCCCAACACCGGCTGGTCTATAAAATAATCGGTGATCTGATTGTTGTGGCCCAGTGTAGGTATCATTACTAAAGCTTGGCAAAATAATCCCTGGCAAATGAGATTCTTGCCTCAAGTCCTTTCTTGCACTCTTTTTCCTTTGCGCAGCTGTTGCAGATATCGATAAGATCAAACGCTTCATTATCGTGTCGCATTTTTGTCATTTGCAAAATATGATCATGGTAATACCCCCGCATGTTGCTATCCATAATAAAATCTTCGCATCCTTTTTGTTTATGTAAAGAATTCATGATTACGCCTTTTATATTGGTTTGTAACGACTATGCAAGAAACTTTCCATAGTATATATTTTTTACAACAAGCTTTGCAGGGAACACTTTCTGTAACTTAGAAACTATACAATTTACGCATTACGGAAAGATATTATGGCAACAACAGCAACCAAAGACGGCACATACGCCTTTGCAAAACAATTTAGCGGGTATAAAGATTTTTATCTGCCCCATAACGGGCTGTATTTTTCCAAGCTGGGTCTTGGAACATTTAACAAAGAACCTTACAAAGAGGAAAACTACGACTTTGATTACATCGCTTCGGTAAAAGAAGCCATCGCAAACGGGATCAACTTCATCGACACCGCGAGCAATTACCGCTACGGCGAAAGTGAAAAAGATATCGGCAAAGCTTTGGATGAGCTCATAAGTTCGGGCGAAGTCAAGCGGCAAAATCTCATCATCGCTTCAAAGGGCGGGTTTATTCCGCTGGAGTATCCCTTCCCTAAAAACCCCTACCGCTGGATCGAAAAAAATATTATCGAAAAAGGCTTGGCTAAAGAAGAAGATATTGAACTTGACCAGCACTGTATGAGCCCGGATTTTTTAGAACACTCCTGCCGGCAGTCTCTGCAAAACCTTGGGGTGCAAGCCCTTGATATCTATTTTTTGCACAATCCGGAGATGCAGCTGATGAAACTTGGCTATGACAGGTTCTTACGGCATGTCGAGGCCGTTTTTGAGCGCTTTGAAGCGCTGGCTGATGAAGGCATAATCAAAGCTTACGGGGTAGCGGTGTGGAACGGCTTTTTTGAAAGCGCGGAAAAACAGGAGCACATCAATCTCAGCGATCTTGTGACCATCGCCCAAAACGTCGGCGGTAAAAATCACCGGTTTGCCTATATTCAGGCGCCGTTTAACCTGGCCAAAACCCAGGCGCAGACCCAGGCCGGCCAGCAGCTTGATGACGGTTCGCGGGTAAGCCTGCTGCAGGCGGCAAAAGAGTTGGGTATCGGCGTGATAAGCAGTTGTTCGCTGCTGCAGATGAATCTGTTTGCCAAACCCTTCAAGCCCGAAGTGGGGTATATTTTAGACAGGCAGATGCGGCTGCAAAGCGATATACAGCTTGCCTTGCAGTATGTCCGCTCCTGTCCGGGGGTGATAACCTCTTTGTTTGCGTCAAAAGACAGGGACCACATCGCCCACAACTGTGAAATCGCAAACACAAAAGCCGTACAGCCCAAACTGTATCAACTGCTATACAAGGTGTAACCATGATTTATGACATTATCGTAACAGGCGGCGGCATCGCGGGACTGATGGCTGCCATTGAAGCGAAAACGCCGGGCAACAAAGTGGCGATCATGACCAAGGGCAATATTTTTAAATCCAACAGTTCTCTTGCCAGCGGCGGGATAAACGCCGTCATTGACGGGGATACAGAAGCTGTCCGTAAACATATCGACGATACGCTTGCCGCGGCAAAAGGTTTGGCAGATGAAAAGGCGGTTGCGTATATGTGTGAAAACGCCGGACGCATCATAGAAAAACTGCAGTACTTTGGCGTGGAATTTGACAAAGATGAAAACGGCAACACGGCCCAGCGAAGTTTTGGCGGCGGAAGCGTGCAGCGTACCTGCTATGTCGGGGATAAAACCGGGTCTGCCATTACGGCTGCGTTGATCAAAAAAGCCAGAAACGTCGGCGTAGAGTTTATTCCCAATACCTTTGTACTCAATCTGGCCAAAAGCGGCGGCAAACTCAGCGGCGTGATCGCTTTGCGGCGGATGGATTCAAGCGTAGTCGTGTATCCGGCAAAAGCCGTTATTCTCGCAGGCGGGGGATACGCCGGTATTTACAGAGGCCACAGTACGAATGCGCCTGATTATACCGGAGATTTGATCGCCGTGGCGCTTCGGGCGGGATTGCAGCTGAAGGATATGGAGTTTGTGCAGTTTCATCCCACCGGCTTTACCAAGACAAACTACCTCGTCAGCGAAGCCGCAAGAGGCGAGGGCGGCTACCTGCTCAACAGTGAAGGCAAGCGTTTTGTCGATGAGCTTGCCACCAGGGATGTCGTGGCCAAAGCCGTCTACGATCAGATACAACAGGGCAGTGAAGTTTTTATCGATCTGCGCCATCTTGATAAACACGTGCTTGAAACCAGGCTGCCTGGTCTGTACAAAGCGGCGATGATGCAGGCGGGGATCGATCTGGGAAAAGAGCTGCTGCCGGTGGAACCAAAAGCCCACTACAGCATGGGCGGCATCGCTTCTGATATGACCCGGACTTCGCAAAAAGGGGTGTTTGCCTGCGGTGAAGCCGCTGCGGTGGGTGTGCACGGGGCAAACAGGCTTGGCGGAAACTCTTTGCTTGAAGGTGCGGTTTTCGGGGAGCTGGCCGGCAAAAAAGCAAGGATGTTCAGCGCAAACAAAGATTTTGAGTGCGTTGATTACAATATGGTGACAAAGGATATCGCTTTGGTTGACCGCGCCTTTTTGGGCGAAACGACCAAAAACTTCAACGCTATGCGTATCTCCATGGGTGAAGTGCTGTTTGCAAAAGCCGGCATCCTCCGCAGCCGGGAGTCACTGCAAGCTGCGTTTGATTATATGCGCTACCTGCGCCGTCAGGCGATCACATTGCACACTGTTGATAAAAGCAGGGCTAACAACGTGGAACTGACAGGGATTTTAGAACTCAGAAACGCTTTGGAAATCGCCGAGGCGACGGTTTTAGCCGCATTAAAGCGCCCAGAAAGCAGGGGTGGGCACCTGCGCCTGGATCATCCACAGCAGGAGAAAAAATACGCACATTCCCTTCTTGTCCGGGAAAAAGATAAAGTCTTTACCATCGCCCGGGAACAAAAGGGGTTGCTGCATACGCTGCGCAATTATTTAACCAATTAAAAGGAGACAGACATGGCAAAAGTAATGCTAAGAGAAAACGAAGGCAAGGTGTACTTTTACGTGGCCAAAAAGGATATGGAAGAGGTGATCGAATCGTTGGAATTTGACGGCGAGGAAAAGTGGGGCGGTGAAGTAATACTGACAAACGGAGAAACATGGTGGATCAAACCCGGAATGAAAAAGCTGCCAAAAGAGGAAGTGTGTAAAAAGATAGCAGATTGAATACTATATAACCATAAAAATTGCATATATTACTTTCATAATTGATAAAATGCTTTATACAAATATATGTGAAAAAGAGTGTTATTATGGAAGAAAAATGCGAAATCTGCTTAACGAATAAAGAGTTGCGGGTTTTATACGAAATCTCTTTGCTTGTATCAAAAACCTACGATCTTGAAACATCAATGGAAAAATCGCTTCGTATTTTAAAAAGCGGATTGGAACTTGAAAACTGTGTGATCTACCTGCTGGAAGAGGAGCGGTTAAATACCTTTGCTTCGGTTGATTTCACAAAACAGCAGAAAATCCTCTCTTCGTTTCGGATGGGAGAGGGTGCTACGGGGTTGGCCGCACAGAGCAAAGAACCCGTGGTGGTTGAAAACGTGCACAACGATATTCTTTTTCTCAACAAATCGGGCAACAGAAACAACAGGACGATCTCTTACGTTGCCGTTCCGATGCTTGTGGATAAAGATATCGTGGGGGTGCTCAGTGCCAATCTGACAAAAAGCACCGAGATCGATTTTGATGAAACAATTCGTATTTTAACCATTATCAGTTCCATTTTCGGGCAGGCGATCTATTCGTATCAAATGAACAAAAGAGAAAACGAGCGGCTGAAAGATCTCAAACAGTATTATAAAATGGAGTGGGATTCCAAAGTGCACAATTTCGGTGATATCATCGGTAAATGCGAAAAGATGGAAAATGTGTACAAAGTCATCGATCAGATCGCAGACAGCAACGTGACCGTATTGATACGGGGCGAGACGGGAACGGGCAAGGAGCTTGTAGCCTCGGCTATCCACAAACGAAGCAGCCGCAAAGAGGAACCCTTTGTCAAACTCAACTGCGCGGCGATCACGGACAGCTTGATCGAAAGTGAACTGTTCGGGCATGAAAAAGGGGCGTTTACCGACGCTAAAGAACTGCGCAAAGGACGCTTTGAACTGGCTGATAAAGGAACGCTGTTTCTGGACGAAATCGGTGATATCTCCGCCTCGGCTCAGGTGAAGCTGCTTCGGGTCCTGCAAGAGCGTGAATTTGAGCGCGTAGGCGGCGGCAAAACGATCAAGGTCAATGTGCGCCTGATTGCCGCGACCAACAGGGATTTGGAAAAAATGGTGCAAGACGGGGAGTTTCGGGAAGATTTGTATTATCGCCTCAACGTTATTCCCATCGACCTGCCGCCGCTGCGTGAACGGGGCGATGATATCAAACTTTTGGTGAACTTTTTTATGGAAAAATCGATGAAAAACCACAAAAAAAGCGTCACCCTCAGTGACGAAGCGATGGAGCAGCTGTGTTCCTATCCGTGGCCGGGCAATATCCGCGAGTTGGAAAACACGATCGAGCGAACGGTGCTTATTGGCAGTCAGGAGGGCGTGGACGCAGATCAGATGCGGCTGCTGCTGCCTGCACTGGAACATTCGCAGCTGCAAAACATTCGCAGCGCCGCACCCCGGGATAAAACGCTGCAGGAGATAGAAAACGATGCTATCACCGCTACGCTGCGCGAGTGTGCAGACAACATCCCCAAAGCCGCCGAAAGACTCGGGATAACCCAGCGCCAGCTGCGGTACAAAATGCAAAAATACGGATTATAGGAAGAGGATATGGAAAAAATAAAAACGGTCGATGATTTTTTGGATGCCGGATATATGGCAGAAGCGTTTGACGCGTGTGACCGGACGGGCAAAAAAGTCACGCTGCATCCCTGTAAAAAACCCGCCGGAATGCAGCTTTTTGTATGCGTCCCCACTTTGGATAAACCCTATGAAACGCAGGTTTTGGCATTGGATGAATTGTTGCAGAAACTGGAAGTTTCAATGGCTTGTTACTTGATCCTTTCTTCTAAAGTCCACCCCCGTGATATTGAAAAAGGTAAAACCCTGAAGGCTATGAACCTTTTGATCGATGATGAAAGCCAGTTTGGTCAAATGTATGGCACGCAGATTGTAAGCAGTTCCTACCGTGACCTGCTTTACAAGGCTCTTTTTCTAATCAGCAGGGACGGTGCCGTTTTTTATGTCGATATGCCGGGCACGCTGCAGGACGATTATGATCTGAAACGTTTTACCATCGAAGCCAATAAAGCGTACGGCATTTACAACGGCACGGGCTGTCATGCGTAGCCGGGCAGGGTTTTAAAGATGCGATCACAACAGCTTCAATGCAGTTTTTGCGGCAAAAGCAAAACTCAGGCAGACAGGATGTTCAGCGCTGAAAACGCCCATATCTGCGACGCGTGCTGTCAACTGTGCGCGTCGGTGATGCAAAAGCAGCGCCGCAGGGAACAAAAACAGCGGTTTCAGCAGGGACTGAGCGTACCCGAAACGATCAAGCGCCATCTTGATGCGTACGTTATCGGGCAGGAAGAAGCCAAAAAAATCCTTGCCGTTGCTTTATACAGCCATTATAAGCGCATCGACAAACCCGTTTTGGATGATGTGGAACTGGAAAAGAGCAATATCATGATGATAGGCCCTTCAGGCAGCGGCAAGACGCTGCTGGCCAAATCCCTGGCAAAAGTGATGAATGTACCCTTTACCGTGGCCGATGCTACTGCCCTTACCGAGGCGGGGTATGTGGGGGAAGATGTCGAATCCGTTCTCTCGCGGCTCTTGGCAGCGGCGGATTTTGATATAGAAAAAGCGCAAAAAGGCATTATCTATATCGATGAAATCGACAAGATCGCTAACAAAAGCGAAAGTGCCACGGTGGGCAGAGATGTTTCCGGAGAAGGAGTGCAGCAGGGGCTTTTGAAGATTTTGGAAGGCGCCCAGGTGTATGTTCCCATGAAAGGAAGCCGCAAAAACGCGACCGCGGAAACAGAACTTTTTGATACCAGGCATGTGCTTTTTATCTGCGGCGGCGCTTTTGTGAAATTGTCCCATCAGCAAGAAAGTATGACGCAGGATGCGAAGATGGGTTTTATCAAAAGCCAAAACGCACAGCGCACAAAAGAGATAGAAGCAAAGGATTTGATCGCATACGGACTCATTCCGGAATTTATCGGGCGTATTCCCGTAATCGCGACACTCCGGGAACTTGATACCGATGCTTTGCTGCGGGTACTGCAGGAACCAAAAAACGCTATTATCAAACAATACAAAGCGCTTTTTTCCCTGGATGGGATCAAGCTGGATTTTGACCGGGAGGCGCTGGAAGAGATTGCTGCCATAGCACAAAACACGAAAGTGGGCGCAAGGGGGCTTCGCACGATACTTGAAAAGGTGATGATGCCGCTGCAGTATAGGCTGCCTTCCAGTGATGACTTAGATTACGTTAACATAACCAAAGAGATGGTTACTGCTACCTATCAAGGGGTATATGGTTCTGATTGATTTTTGTTTTTGTATTTGCTTTTGTATAATTGAGTAAAAAAGATGAGGACAGCATGATACATTCTAGCAATCAGGCACTTGTTGAGAGGATGAAAGATAGCGGCGTTATCGTCAGTGACGCAGT
>JBNJFE010000055.1:0-10162 GCA_051746505.1 Campylobacterota bacterium | reverse complement strand
TGCCCCATATCGATTCACACGCGCCGATTTGGCTGATCTCTTTTATTGTGTTTTACAAGCATATTCCAAACCTGATCCGGCTTGTCAAAAAAGAGGAATCGCCGGTGGTTTAGTCCGGCTTTTTCTGTGCAACGTGGCTGTTGAGATCGCAGATATAGGGATGCTTTTTGAGCGTGGCTAACAGTGCCCCATAGTCAAAATCGACGCGGCAGCCAAAGTGTTTATACACCTCCTGTATCGCCAGATAATCATCCCCCTCATCCAGGGTCAGGCGGTACTTGCTGTTATCCTCATTATCCCGTATAAACGCGTGGGTAAATTCCTCTTTGTGCGTTGTGTGGATATAGGGGGTGACATGTTCGCGTTCAAATGGTTTTTTGGCTCTGAAAAACGCCCTTTGCAGCGCTTCAAAGCGCAATACTTCACAATCCAGCCCCCGCGGGAAACTGCGCCTGTTGCCCCCGGTATTGCTAAGATAGTCACATCCGCTTTGTTCAAATGTTTCAATACATCTGCGGATAATGTCCCCGTCAATGAGCGGGCAGTCGCTGGTAAGGCGCACGATCGCGTCGCCGTCATCGGCGGCGTATTTGACCGCGGCTTCATAGTAGCGCCCCAGTACGTCGTCGGTGTCGCCTCTGTGGTATTTGATGCCGTGTTTGTTACAAACTTCTACGATCGGGGCTTCGCTGCCGTCATCGGTTGTGGCTATGATGATACTTTGATGAAAGTTTTTTAGGCGCTGTAGCATTACTTCAAGCACCGTAGTGCCACACAGGGGCAGCATCACTTTGCCCGGCAGCCTTGTCGAGTTCATGCGCGCCTGGATGATGATAAAGGTTTTCATCTGTCGCACCCCGCGCCGTGTTTTTCAGCCAGAGCCAGCACGCTGTCAGCGACAAAAGCTGCGTCATCTTTGTTCATGAGCTGGTGGCAGGGGATGGAAAGCTCGCTTTTGTAAAACTCTTCAGCCCGTTGCAGCCGCATCTGCCCCAGGCGCTTTTTGTAATAGCTGAATTGATAAATAGGCTTGTAGTGTACCTGCACGCCGATTCCCGCTGCCAGCAGGTCGGCAAAAAGTTCTTCCTTGCCACACTGCATACCCGGATGCAGCAAGATCGGATAAAGATGCCTGGAACTGGTGCAGCCGCCGCTGATTGGGACAGGACTGAAGTAGGGGTTGCCTGCAAAGGCTTTGTCGTAATACGCGGCAACCTGTTCTCGCTTTTGGATGAAATCATCAAGACGGCTCAGCTGGCTTTGGCCAACCGCGCAGGCGACGTCGCTGAGCCTGAAATTAAACCCGGGGCCGCTCATATCGCTGTTATAGAGCTTTTTTTTCACGATGCCGTGGCTGGCAAAACGCTTGATCTTTTCATACAGCTTTCTATCTTCAGTAACCACCGCGCCGCCTTCAAAGGTGGTGATAGGTTTGATCGCGTGAAAACTAAAGACAGTGGCATCGGCAAGGGAACCGACTTTTTTACCGTTGTAACTGCTGCCAAGGGCGTGGGAACTGTCGCTGATAAAAAAAAGCCCGTGCTTTTTACACAGTGCCCGCAATCTGTCCGCCTCGGCCGGGTTGCCGCCAAAATCCACGCTGACAAGCGCTTTGGTTTTTTTTGTGATCTTTTCTTCCAGCCCGTTTTCATCGATATTGCCGTTGTATTTTATGTCGCAGAAAACGGGCCGCGCGCCGCATTCAAGCAGCATATTGGACGTGGCGGCAAAACTGATTGGCGTTGTAAGAACTTCATCACCTTCACAAAGCCCCAAGCAGCGGTAAAGAGCAAACAGCGCCGAGGTGGCGGAGTTGACAACGGCAGCGTATTTTGCCCCGCAGTAATCTGCCAGATCGCTTTCAAACGCTTCGCATCTTTTACCCTGTGTCAGGTGGTTTGAGCGCATCGCCTCGGCGGCTGCGGCGATATCTTCTTCGCTGATGCTTTGTCTGCTATAGGCCAGCATCGGTTAACAGCCTTTGAAGGTCTTGGTGGCTGAGCCACTGCGTATTATTGCCCGAGTTGTACTCAAACCCCTGCGTGACGGGGGTTCCCCTTTCCCCAAGGGCGTTTTGGGTAAAATCGACTTTATAGGCAAACTGAATAGTGGGTTTGATCACGAAATGATCGGCAAACTCCAGCGTCAGATGGCTGTCGTCTTTGGGGCACATCACTTCATGCAGTTTTTCGCCCGCCCTGATGCCGACAATCTCCAGTTTTGCTTCCGGTGCCAGAGCTTTGGCCATTTCACAGATTTTCATCGAAGGGATTTTGGGGACAAAGATTTCACCGCCGTGCATACGGCGGAAGTTTTTCAGGACAAACTCGACCCCCTCATCCAGCGTAATAAAAAAGCGCGTCATATCCATATCCGTTATAGGCAGGGTTTGGTTCCCCTGCTCGATGAGTTTTTTGAAAAAAGGCACCACCGATCCCCGGCTGCCGATGACGTTGCCGTATCTGACGACACTGAAGCGGATATTGCGCTTGCCCACCATATTGTTTGCGGCGATAAAGAGCTTATCGCTTGCCAGTTTAGTCGAACCGTAGAGGTTGATGGGGTTGGCGGCTTTATCCGTGGACAGCGCGATCACTTTTTGTACCTCATTGTCCATAGCCGCCTGGATGACGTTTTGCGCGCCGTTGATATTGGTTTTGATACACTCCATGGGATTGTATTCGGCCACGGGGACATGCTTGAGCGCGGCGGCGTGGATGACGTAATCCACATCGCGCATCGCTTCTTTGAGGCGGCCTGCATCCCGGACGTCGCCGATAAAAAAGCGCATACATTTATGAGCAAACTCCTGGCTCATTTCATACTGCTTCAGTTCATCTCTGGAGTAGATTATGATTTTGTTTGGAGTATGCTGACTGAGCAGTTTGCGCGTAAATTTTCGTCCGAAGCTTCCCGTTCCGCCGGTGATGAGGATATTTTTATTATCAAACATGGGTTATACCTTCAGCGCTTTGATGGGGCCGTGGTTTTGTTCCAGCAGCGACAAGATGGACTCTGTTGCCCCCGCCAGAGCAAAAAGCCAGTACCTGTGGGCAAAAATCCACTCTACCATCTTGGCTTTTTTATCCTCTCTGGTCGCGGCGCTTGCAACCTGTACCTTTGCCATTTCCAACTCCTGAGAGATGATAAAAGGTGCGATAAGGTCCATATAAAACTGGTTAAAAGGCTGCTGTCCGGTTAACTCTTTGACCGTATCGATCTGTGCAATCAGTTGCGCCAAATAATCAAAATCGATCTCGTTTAAACGGTCTTTTGTATTGAGCCTTTCGAGGTGTTTGCACTCATCCGCCACCTCTATAAAGACCTTTTTGTTTTTTCTCAGTACTTTGCGTCCGGCTTTGATCAAAGCAGCGACATTGTCCTGCAGTGTCTTGGCGCCTTCTTTTTGCAGCGCAAGCGAGGGCTGCGTTACAGAAAGCGGATTTTTTCGGTGCGTCAGGTCCACAAATTCCAACACCGCCTTTTCAAAATCCATCTCCTGCATACCCGCAATACGGGCGCCTCCCTGGGTTGCGTTGATGAGATTGACTTCGGGGCTGAGGGATTTGACGTCGGCGACATCTTTTTCATAAAAGTTTAAAAACAGTTTCCATGTCCGGGAGGTTGCAACCGTGCCGCTGCCGCCGTATGCGGGGGTTTGTACAGTTTTTTCATCGGTTTGCGCGATCTGGTCTTCCCCCCAGACGTTGCCTCTGGAGTGGCTTGTGCCCTCTTTGCCGTACGCCAAATCCTGTCCGATAAGGATCACATTGTCAAAACCGCCGTGGTAGGTCAGTTCAAACGCCATATTCGCAGCACTCATCCCCCGGCCCATATATCCCCACTCATGCAGGCCAAACATCTTGGTATAGTTCAGCGGCCTGTTAATCAGCATCGGGTGGCAGCTTTGGGGCAGGTTTTCATCCAGTACCGTCACCTCCTTGGTTCGTTCATGCACCAGACTTGAAAGGGCGATCGTGACGTTTTCAAACGCCTTGGTACCAAATACCTCTTTGACCTTTGTGTAAAAGGTGGCCGTGGGTTCTACCCGTTCGATAGAAAAGACGACATCGGGTTTGATTCCCGCTTGTAGCAGGATGGGAAAAGAAGCGTCGATACTGAAGATGGTCACACTGTTTTGGATAGCGTGCAAAAGCGGCAGCTGTTTATACAGCGAAGGCCCCGTGGCGGCCAAAACGACGGTTTGAGACGTTTTGACGCTGTCGATAAGTTCCTGCAGTGTCGGGGTTTGCATAACCTGGGGAGCGTTTTGCAGAAAATTTTCCAAGCCGATCAGGCTGTCGTTGATATCGTTGCCGTGTGAAACGACGACGTGTTCTAAAACACGGGTGGCGTTTTGATTGATCTGCATGATCTGATCATGAAAATTCTTCGCGTAAAAGCTGTTGGTAATTTGCAGGTTATACGTTTTGGCAAATATCTTTGCGTCGTTGTCAAGAAGCGCGTAGTATTGTTCCAGATTCATCTGGTCGGTGGTAAGAATAACCAGGCGCTGCTCTTTGAGTTCTAAACTGAGGTCGATAAGGCTGAGAACAATATAAACGATCTGGACATCGGGTTCAAAAACGACGATGCGTTTGTGATTTTTATTATCCAGCAGCAGTTTGAATAAAATCCCGTTGCCAAGACCGAAAAAGTAAAGGTAGGGGTACTTTTCATACTCTTTGAGCTCATTTAGCATCTGTTGGGTCTGCTGAAGGGGGATACCTTCATACAGGGGTGTAAATGACTTTGTATCGATAATATTGATATTTGCCGGATCGTCGCCGATACTGACTTCGTAATCAAGCTGTTTTTCTTTGAGATCGTTGAGGGCTACGGCCAAGCCCTGGTTATACGCTGCCAGCATGGCAATGTTTTTTTGCAAAATTTCCATTGAGGACCTCTTTGTTTAATAAAACCTTCGCAAAGCTTTTATAAAACAAAAAGCACAAAGGGCACAAAGCCCTTGGTTGCTTACTGCAGCAGCTGCATTACGTTTTGCTGTACCGCGTTTGCCTGACTCATGGCATAACTGCCTGACTGGGCAAGAATGTTTTGTTTCTGGAAGTTTGAACTTTCCGCCGCAAAATCCACGTCTCTGATCTGTGATTCGGCCGCTTTGACGTTAACCTGCGTGACTGAGATATTATTTATCGTACTTGTCAGCTGGTTTTGCACCGAACCTAGATCGGCACGGATTTCATCGAGTTTATTGGTCGCGCCTTCTGCGATATCCATCGTAATCATCGCACCTTTAAGCGTGCTTACCCCCGTGCCAAGGCTGTCTCCGGCAAGTCGCTGCAAATTATGCTCATTGCCCCCGATCGCGCTTCTTACGTCTGCGTCAAATTCGCCGACGACATCTTTTAGATTCACGTTGGTTTCTGCCACGTTGCCATCCGAAGCCCCGAAGTTGGTTCCAAGCGTACCGGCGGAGATGATCACGTCACTGGCATCAAGCTTGGTTAGCGTCAGATTCCCGTAGGATGCTACATGGTCTGTACTGATGCCGGGAATAGCGCTTCCTCCGGCGCTAGAGACGGTAAAGCCCCTGCCATCCATACTGCGCATGACAAGGTTGCCTTCTCTGTCAGTGGAAGCTTCAACCCCGGTTTCTTCCTTGACCGAGTTGATCGCGTCAATAAGAACGCCGCTTCTGTCATCTTCTTTGATGTTGGAAATCGCGCCGATATCAGTACCGTTGATCGTCAGTCCCGTAACCGAACCGCTGCTTACGTCAAAGGCGTGCTGATTGGTCCATGCGGCCCTGACTCCCGTTTCGGCGCTGTTTTTATTGATAACGCCGGCGACTTGTCCGATACCGGTACCGGCACTTGTTGAGATGACGCCTGTTTCAAGCTCCATCATCTTTCCGCCCACCTGCATACTGATAACACCGCTTCCGGCGCCTGTCAGCGTGATCGTCTCGGCACGGACATTGCCGATTTTGCTGCTTTCGGTAGCACCGATGGTTGCGTTGACCGTTTGGTTGGAATACGCGCCGACTTGGAACTCTTTGTTGGTAAAGCTGCCGTTTAGCAGCTGCTGACCGTTGAAAGTCGTATCTCCGGCGATACTGTCAAGCTGTTCCATCAGCCGTCTGATATCTTTTTGCAGCGCGTTTCTGGAATCAGCCGTCTGGCCGTCCTGTGCCGATTGTGTCGCTTTGGTTTTAATGGTATCAAGAATCTTGATCTGTTCATCCATCGCTTTATCCGCAATCTGGACAATCCCCGTGGCGTCATTGGCGTTATTGATCGCCTGACCCAGTGAACTGGCCTGTGAGCGAAGACTGTCGGCAATAGCCATGCCCGAAGCGTCATCTGCAGCTTTGTTGATCCGAAGACCCGAACTTAGCTTCTCCAGCGAGTTGCTGAGAGATCTGTTGGTCTGCTGTGAATTTGTGTGCGCATTCATCGCAGAAATGTTCGTATTAATTCTAAAGCCCATGTTTTCTCCTTAAAATTGATGCAATCCTTGCAAAGTATTTGTAAGAAGAAAGCAAAGGGTGTTCCATTGATAACTAGGGGTCGGACCCCTTGAGGGAGGAAGAAAAAACACTCCGGAGGCCCAAAGCCTCCAAAGTGAAGAAGTCAAGACTACTGAAGCAGTCTCATTACATTTTGCTGTACGGCGTTTGCCTGGCTCATGGCATAACTGCCTGACTGGGCAAGAATGTTTTGTTTCTGGAAGTTTGAACTTTCCGCCGCAAAATCCACGTCTCTGATCTGTGATTCAGCCGCTTTGACGTTAACCTGCGTGACGGAGATGTTGTTGATCGTACTTGTCAGCTGGTTTTGTACCGAACCAAGGTCCGCACGAATCTCATCCAGTTTGCCCGTCGCCGCTTCGGCGATATCCATCGTAAGCATCGCGCCTTGAAGTGTGCTTACACCTGTTCCCAGGTCATTGCCCGCAGCTCGTTGCAGGCTGGTAGCGTTTGCACCCGCCGCACTTGCGACATCAGCGTCAAATGTTCCGGTAACGCTTCCAAGGTTGACATTGGCTTCAGCCGTGGACGAACCCGCAAAGTTCAGACCGCCGCTTCCGCCGCCTGAGATCACAATATCGCTTGAGTCAAGTTTTGTCAGCGTTAAGTTGCCGTATGATTCAACCTTGCTGGACAGGTCAATACCGCCGGTGTTCCCGCCGGATACGGTAAAGCCTCTGCCGTCCATACTGCGCATTACAAGGTTACCCTCTTTATCGGTTGATGCTTCAACACCTGTTTCCTCTTTGTACGCGTTGATCGCATCCACCAGGACGCCGCTTCTGTCATCTTTTTCAATGTTGTTGATATCACCGATGTTAGTGCCGTTGATATTTAAGCCCGTCACCGAACCGCTGCTGATTTCCATAGCGTGTTCATTGGTCCACGCCGCCCGTACGCCGGTGTCGGCGCTGTTTTTATTGATAACGCTGGCAACTTGTCCGATACCGGTACCCGCACTGGTAGAGATGATACCTGTTTCAAGCGAAACCTGGTCATCACCTGATCCAAACTTGATAACCCCGCTGCCGGCTCCCGTAATAGTGGTGGTTTCGGTTCTGATATTACCGATTTTTCCGCTTTCGGTTGCACCGATAGTAGCGTTAACGGTTTGGTTGGAATACGCGCCGACCTGGAACTCTTTATTGGAAAAGCTGCCGTTTAACAGCTGCTGACCGTTAAAGGTCGTATCTTCGGCGATACTGTCAAGCTGTTCCATAAGACGTCTGATATCTTTTTGCAGCGCGTTTCTGGAATCCGCCGTCTGGCCGTCCTGGGCAGACTGAGTGGCTTTGGTTTTAATGGTATCAAGAATCTTGACCTGCTCATCCATCGCTTTATCCGCAATCTGGGTAATACCGATGGCGTCATTGGCGTTGTTGATCGCCTGACCCAGTGAACTGGCTTGTGAGCGAAGACTATCCGCAATAGCCATACCTGAAGCGTCATCTGCGGCTTTATTAATCCGAAGACCTGAACTTAATTTCTCCAGCGAGTTGCTGAGATTTCTATTAGTCTGCTGTGAATTTGTGTGTGCATTCATCGCAGAAACGTTAGTGTTAATTCTAAAACCCATGATAAACTCCTTTTTATCTCATGTATATGTATTGGGTGAAGCATCCTTGCTTCTACAGACTAGATCGGACGGCCTGATTTTTTGTTTAGTGAATTTTGTAAAAAATGTTACAATTTAAAAAAAATTAGCGGGCCGCTTTTGTGCAAAAGCCATGCAAGCCCGCAATCAAGGGATTGAATGAATTTAGTTATCGTGGAGTCACCGGCAAAAGCCAGAACGATCAAAAACTTTCTGGGCAAAGATTATAAAGTGGTTGCAAGTAAGGGCCACATCAGGGACCTGCCCAAGACCTCTTTTGGCATCAAGATTGAAAAGGGAGAGTTTATCCCCCAGTACCGGGTGCCAAAAGATTCCTCCGCCACCGTCAAAGAGCTTAAGGATTTGGCCAAAAAGGCCGAGGAAGTTTATATCGCAACGGATGAGGACCGTGAGGGCGAAGCCATCGGGTATCATATCGCCAGAGCTATCGGCAAAGACCCGAGCAAGCTGCCCCGTATCGTTTTTCACGAAATCACCAAAACAGCGATTTTAAACGCTATCCAAAACCCCAGACATATCGATATGGACAGCGTGGACGCGCAGCAGACCAGGCGACTGTTGGATCGCATCGTGGGGTATAAGCTTTCGCCGCTGCTGAGTTCCAAGATCCAAAAAGGGCTCAGTGCCGGGCGCGTGCAATCTTCCACGCTGAAGCTGGTAGTGGATAAAGAACGAGAGATTAAAGCGTTTGAACCTCAGGAATACTGGAAGATCACGGGTATCTTTGAAGGCGTGGAAGCGTTGATCCATAAATTTGATGGCAAAAAGCTTGACAAACTCGGTGTCAAAAACAAGGACCAGGCCACAGAGATTGAAAACAGGCTCACCGGCGAAGCTTTTCATGTGGGCAAGATCACCAAAAAAGCCACCCAGACCAAGCAGCCCCCGCCGTTTATGACTTCTACGCTGCAACAAACCGCATCGAGCAAGCTTGGCTTTAGCCCCAAAAAGACGATGGTACTGGCGCAAAAACTCTATGAAGGGTTAAAAACCGATGAGGGCAACAGCGGGCTGATCACGTATATGAGAACAGACAGTCTGAATCTTTCCAAAGAAGCGGTTATGGCCGCGCGCGAACATATCCAGCAAGCCTACGGCGACAAATACTTGCCAAACAAACCGATCTTTTACAAATCCAAATCCCAGGGCGCTCAGGAAGCCCACGAAGCGATCCGCCCGGTGCGCGTAACCTTTACGCCCCAAAAGGCCAAAGGATATCTGGGCCGTGATGAAGCAAGGCTGTACGAACTGATTTATAACCGTTTTTTAGCCTGCCAGATGCCGCCTGCGAAATTTGAAAGCCAGAGTATCGAGTACACCAGCCAAAGCAGCGTGTTTAAAGCAAGCGGACGAAAGTTGATCTTTGACGGGTTTTACAAAGCAGCCGGTTACAGTGAAAAGGAAAACCTGCTGCCTGATCTGACCGAGGGCCAGAAAACAAACCTTGACAAGCTTACAGTTAAGCAGCACTTTACCGAACCGCCGCCGAGATTTTCTGAAGCCAGTCTGGTCAAAAAGCTCGAAGAGCTTGGTATCGGGCGTCCCAGTACCTACGCGCCGACTATTTCGATCCTGGAAGCCAGGCAGTACATCGAAATCGAAAAGAAAAAGATTCTGCCCACCAAGATCGCCTTTACCGTGATCGAACTGCTTGAAAAGCACTTTGAAAGTATTGTCGATAGTAACTTTACCGCGGATATGGAACAGGTTCTGGATAAAATCGCCGAGCAAAAAGCCAACTGGCAGCACACGCTGCAAGAGTTTTACGAACCCTTTATGGACAAAATCGCTCTTGGCAAGCAAAACATCAAAAGCCAGAAAGTGGCCAAACCGCTTGGCCGAAACTGTCCCGAATGCGGCAGCGAACTGCTGCTACGCAAAGGGCGTTTTGGCGAATTTGTCGCCTGCAGCGGTTTTCCCAAGTGCAAATACACCGAAGATATGAGCGGTGACAAGCCACAGGAGGAAAAAAGCGACCAAAAGTGTGAAAAATGCGGCAGCGATATGGTGATAAAAAGCGGACGCCGGGGCAAGTTTTTAGCCTGCAGCAATTA
>JBNJFE010000054.1:0-10241 GCA_051746505.1 Campylobacterota bacterium | reverse complement strand
AGATCGATACTGGCCGCGCCCAGGCGCCTTATGTCGCGCGTTTTTGGCAGGATGCGCTCAAAACTGTCCACCACCCAGCGATAATCAGCTCCCTTTTGGATCTTGGTATAGGGAAACCCCGTAGCGATTAGGCTTTCCTGCAGGGTTTGCGCCCCCGATACACTGAGTTTTTTACCGTTACAGTAGCTGCCCTGTCCCTTTTGGGCGGTGTACATTTCATCCAATACCGGGTTGTATACCACGCCGGCAACGGGCTGTCCGTTTTCCACGACACCCACGCTGATGCCAAAGATGGGAATCTGATGGACAAAATTGGTGGTTCCGTCAATAGGATCGATAATAATCTGCTTTTGCGCCGACCGGTCACCGCCGTATTCTTCACCTATGATCGTATACTGGCTAAACGCTTTTGCAAAACGCTCAGTCAGTTCTTTTTCGACGGCTTTGTCATATTCGGTGACAAGATCGACTTTGGATTTGTATTCTAATTCATTGGTTTGATAATACCCCTGCAGGGCTGTTTTGGAGACTTCTTTTATGTGCTGTTGTAATGTATCTGTCATGATAGAACCTGTTTTTTTATACCTATTATACAACAAGATAGCAAACGGGGCAGACACATCAGGGTATTAGGGGGCAGTTTTTATATTAGTTGAGATAGGATATGAAAACTGTGGATGTCATACCGCCGTTTTGCTATCTTGCCCGTAATTATAATACATAGCGTAATTCATTCATAGCACTTTTTTGTTAATTAATAATTTGTATACATCCTGTTTGTATCTTGTTAAACCTTTTGTGCTATCATTGTTACAACACTTAAACAAAAAGGATTGGACATGGATATCAATTCAATGGGACAAATGGCCCAGTCGCAAATGCAGATGCAAAGTCAGCAAGGCAGACAAAGCGGCATCGACCAGATGCGTGAAGAAGTCGTGCAGGCTATGCCAAAAAATCAGCAGGAACAAATTTCACAGGGCTTGCAGTCAATGCAGCCCAATGAGGTACGTGAAGTCAGACAGGAAGTCCAGCAGATGCAGGAAGGTAAAAAAAGTCAGGAAGATCAGGCACAGAAAGTACAGGAAATGATCGATCCGCAAAACTCCCCTGCACCCAGCTTTAACGGCGGTGCCCCCGTCTACGCTTAAACAGATTTCGCTAAAAGCCAAAACGGCTTTTAGCTGATGATCTCTAAGGTCAAATTCGTTATAATCACGCCAACTTTATAAATTGCGGGGATAGAATATGGCCAATCGTTTAGCCGTTGCTTTTACGGGACCGTCTAATAGCGGGAAAACTACACTAATAGAAAAAATCGCGACACGATTACTGCAGCAATACCGGGTTTCTATCATCAAAAACGATCCCAAAGACAAAGCGCACTTTGATATTGAAGGCAAAGACAGTTACAAATTCAGCCAGACAGGGGCTGATGTAGTGGTCACGTCCCCCACGCGCACAACCTATTTTTCACAAAAAACAAAAGAACTTGACGAGATTATCGCGATGCTGGGCGGGTTTGACTACCTGCTGGTTGAGGGGCTCAAAACCCTGCCGCTGCCAAGAATCGCTATTTTTCGAAACGAAATCAACGAAGATTATTTTGAATACAGCGAAGCCATCGCTATCGATGAAAGCGTTAATATTAGCTTATATGAAATCCCTGTCCATATCGATGTGCTCAATCTCAACGATATCGATTCCATCATCGACTGGATCGATGCCAACGCAAAGGAAGTGTAAGCAGATGCAGGAAATTTTTTCAGCCATCCAAACCGCGGCCAAACAGATCGCATCAGCCATTGCCAAAGAAGACGCAAGCTACAGCGACAACCAAAACAGCTCCGGCGAAGATCAGCTCAAGCTTGATCTGCAAAGTGATGCTATTATCGAAAAGCAGCTGCAAGCCACGACGTGCGTGAAAACCATCTCCAGCGAAGAAAAAGAGGGCTTTACCCATATCAACGATGAAGGTATCTATACCGTGTGCTACGATCCGCTTGACGGGTCAAGCCTGGTCGATGTCAATCTGAGTGTGGGGTCGATCTTTGGGATTTATGAAGGTGACGCCAAAGGCAAAAACATCAAAGCCGCCTGCTATGTCGTCTACGGCCCCAGGGTCGAACTCGTCTTCGCAGAAGCAGGTTTTGCGCCAAAACTCTACCGCCTGCATGAGGGGGATTTTGTCTTTATCAAGGAACTTTGTCTGCGAAAAAGCGGCACCATCAACGCAACCGGCGGCACGCAGAAGCATTGGCCCATCCATCACCGCCAGATGATTGAGCAGATGTTTGAGGAGGGCTACACACTGCGCTACAGCGGCGGCATGGTCCCCGATCTGCATCAGCTGCTGCTCAAAGGCGGCGGACTGTTCAGCTATCCCGGAACCGCGGACAAACCCGAAGGCAAGCTGCGTATGCTCTTTGAAGTCTTTCCTTTTGCCTTTATCTTCAGGCAAGCCGGCGGCGACGCGACTGAGGGCACAGGCTGCGTACTTGATCTTCTCCCCGCCCATCCCCACGATACCACGCCGTGCTTTTTTGGATCGATGAGCGAGATAGAAAGGGTCAGACGCTGCTATGGCTGAAGAAATAGAACTGGACAAATACGAACTGCAGCTGCAGGAATACACCCAAAAATTAACACAATGTCAGGAAGAACACGGGGTACAAAGCTGCTTTGTCTGTGATAAAATGCTGCAATGCAAAGTACGCTCGGATTACGTCAAAGCCGTATACCAGAGCATGAACAAAGGCCAAGGCGGCGGATTTGAATTTTAATTTACAAAGAGGTGAAAATGTCTAATAAAAGCTATGTTACCACTCCCATTTACTATGTCAACGACGTTGCCCATATCGGCCACGCGTATACCACCGTCATCACCGATACGATGGCGCGCTATTTTCGGCTGATCGGCAATGATACCTATTTTTTAACCGGTACCGACGAACACGGCCAAAAGATCGAACAATCAGCCAGACAAAAAGGCAGCGATCCAAAAGCCTACGCCGATGAGATCAGCGCGAAGTTTAAAACCCTGTGGGATGATTTTGAGATCAGTTACGACAAGTTTATCCGAACCACCGATGAGGATCACAAAAAAGGGGTACAAAAAGCGTTTGAAGTGATGCAGGCAAACGGCGATATTTACAAAGACGTGTACAGCGGCAACTACTGCGTCAGCTGTGAAACCTTTTTTACCCAAAAGCAGCTGATCAACGAAGAGTTCTGCCCCGATTGCGGCAAACCCACCTCCGTCATCGAAGAGGAAAGCTACTTTTTTAAACTCTCCAAATACCAGGACAAGCTCATAGAGCATTACAAAAACAATGAAGACTTCATCCTGCCAAAATCAAAACGAAACGAGATCATGCGCTTTGTCGAAGGCGGCTTAAACGATCTTTCTATCACCAGGACCAGTTTTGAGTGGGGCGTCAAACTGCCAGAGAGCGCCAAGGATCCAAAGCACGTCATGTATGTATGGCTGGATGCGCTGATGAATTACGTAACCGCTCTTGGATACGGCGGCGATGAAGACAAGATGGATTTCTGGCCGGCTGATTATCACCTCATTGGCAAAGACATCCTGCGCTTTCACGCGGTATACTGGCCGGCGTTTTTGATGAGTATCGACCTGCCCCTGCCAAAGCATATCGCCGCTCACGGCTGGTGGACCAGAGACGGACAGAAGATGAGTAAATCCAAAGGCAACGTCGTAGACCCAAAAGAGGTCGCCGACGCTTATGGCATCGAAAACTTCCGCTATTTCATGATGCGTGAAGTGCCTTTCGGGCAAGACGGCGATTTCAGCCAAAAAGCGCTCATTGACCGTATCAACTCCGACCTTGGCAACGACCTTGGCAACCTCCTTAACCGCGTCATCGGTATGAGCGGCAAATATTTTGAGGGCAGTATCAAAAGCGACAACATCAGCCGCTACTACGGCGACGAGCTGCGTCAGGTCGGTGAAATCTTTGACGGGATCGAAGAGTTGATGACGAGTATGGCACTGCACAAGTTTTTGGAAGAACTCTGGAAACCCCTGAGCGTGGCAAACCAGGCGATTGACAGGCACCAACCCTGGGTCATGATGAAAGAAGGCAGAGAAGAAGAAGCGATGGCACTGGTGGCTCTTGTAGCTAACATTGTCGCCAAGGTATCAATCCTACTGCACCCTTTCATGCCAAAAACAACCGATAAGATCGCGCAGGCCCTGTGCATCGACATAGGACCCGATTCTTATAAAAGCTTGATCCAAAACTGTGAAGTCCTTGAAGATTTTGTCATCAACAAGATTCCGCCGCTTTTTCCGCGCATAGAAAAGGAGCTGCTCAGCGACGGTAATGAAACCGTCGATACCAAGGAAGAACCCGACAACCTTATAACGATCGATCAATTCTTTGAAACAAGTATCAAAGTCGGCACCGTCACCGAAGCCAAAGAGGTTCAGGGCAGCAGCAAACTGCTTCTGCTGCAGGTTGATATCGGTGAGAAAGCACCAAGACAGGTCGTAGCAGGGATCAAAAAGCAGTACGGACCCGCTGATCTGGAAGGTACGCAGGTGTGTATGGTCGCCAACCTCAAACCGGCCAAACTGATGGGTCTTAAAAGTGAAGGGATGATCCTGGCGGCTAAGGATAAAAAAGGCTTGGCGCTGATCCGGCCCGAGACGCCCAAAAAAGAAGGCAGCGACGTTGGATGAGGATAGAAACCCTCAAATCACTCATCGGCGCGCAGCTTCTGAACGCGCCAAGCATCTCCGGGGTAAACGGGATTGTTTTTGAAGCCAGAAAAATCAAACGGGGCGATCTGTTTGTGGCTTATGACACGTCCCAAATCCCTCTTGCTTTGCAAAACGGGGCGTACGGGGTCTTAACCGATACAATCACGCAGGTTCTTGATCCGGAGATTGCGTGGCTAAAAACCCCCGATCTGGGTGAAACCCTCATCAAGCTCGCCCGCTACACCATCGATAAAGAAAACATCACAACAGTCCTGCTTGCCCCTGAAGTGTTTGAAATACTTTCACAAACCACCAGTGACAGCGGCGTGGGGTTTTTAAGCACTCAGAATAACTCTCTTTGGCAAGTATTTAAACCCGCCAGGGTGTTTTTTGCCCATGAACGCTCCTTTTTGGGAAAACTGACGCAAAATTACCACGATAACACCGCCGTGACCCAAAAAGAATACAAACTGTTAAAAGCTTCGCTTTTTGAAACAACCTTTATCTACAGAGGCGCTTTTTTTCAGCATATCAAGGTCCCGCCCTTTTTTATTTCGCATTTTATAACCGCAGAAAATATAGCAAAGGAGTATGGGATAGATACGAAGCCGGGGCGTTTTGAATACGGGGAGTTTTTCTACCCGCAGTTTTGCAGTAAAAACTTTCAACCCACCGAATTTGGCAAAGGGGCCAAGGTGCTGCTGTTTTGCAGTGATTTTGCTCCGCTTCGCCATTATCTGCGCACGGAGTATGCGCATTTGAAAGTGATCTTTTTATCCGCAAGCGATCCAGAAAAGCTGTACGGGCAACTAAAAAAATACCGCTTTGATATCGCGGTACTAAGCGGGGTCAAAAGAGGGATTTTAGACCTTCCCCCTTTTGCCAGAACGCAAAGTGCGCCTAGCCTATTTTAATCTCTTTATCCACACTGAGGCCAAACCCGCTGATACCGACAAATCCGGTGCCTTCATGCGAAACCAGCAGGTTGATGTGGGCAACACCCAGCTGCTTTAAAATCTGCGCACCCACGCCGTACTCTTTCATCTTGTCATCCAGGGCGTCATCGCGGTCTAAAAACACAAGCACACCGCCCTCTTCCTGCAGATAACGCACCGAATCAGTAAAATACTCGTAACGCTTTTTATTTAAAAAGAGGTCTTTATCCATCCCCACATTGTGAAACTTGACGTTTGTTTTTGATTGCAGGTCGCCAAAGACCACGGCGCTGTGACGCTTTTGTTCGTGATCGACAAAATCAACGCGCGCGGCTTCTTTGCCAAAAAACTCTATGGTTTGCGTTTCCTGCTTGGAAACAAGCGATTCTTTGGCCAGGCGGTACTCCACCAGGTCTGAGACGTACACGATCTTCATATCATGTTCTTGCGCAAAGACTTCCAGGTCCGGTTTTCTGGCCATAGAGCCGTCTTCTTTCATGATTTCGCATATGACGGCGACTTTATTGATGCCGGCCAGTTCGCACAGGTCCACCGAGCCTTCGGTATGGCCCGTTCGCTCCAGCACGCCGCCCTCTTTTGCCACAAGGGGAAAGATATGGCCGGGTTTGACAAGTTCTTGCGGTTTACTGATCTTATTGGCCAGGATTTTGATCGTCATATCCCGCTCTTCTGCGCTGATGCCGGTCTTGGCGTCGGTAGCGTCCACAGAGATAGTAAATGCGGTCTCGTGACAGGAAGTATTGTCCGTGACCATGGGTTGCAATTGCAGTCTGGTAGACACCTCTTTAGAAAGCGAAACGCAGATCAAGCCCTTGGCGTAACTTGCCATGAAGTTGACCTTGCCGGGAGTGGAAAAATTCGCCGCGTAGACAAGGTCACCCTCGTTCTCACGGTCCTCGTCATCCATCATGACAACCATCTTCCCCTGCTTGATCTCTTCGATCGCGTTTTCTACTCTTTGTATCGCATTTGGCATAAAAACTCCCATGTTTTAAAAATTTTGTAGATTATATCTAAAAGGTCTTGACATCACAAAAGTTTTTCTATATAATTTCACCAACTTAAACGCAATGGGGTGTCGCCAAGCGGTAAGGCATCAGTTTTTGGTACTGACATTCGGGGGTTCGAATCCCTCCACCCCATCCACAAAAACGTTTAAGTTCTTTCTTAATTGATCGCGGGATAGAGCAGTTTGGTAGCTCATTGGGCTCATAACCCAAAGGTCGCAGGTTCAAATCCTGCTCCCGCCACCAACTTCAAAACGACAAATTCTTAAATTGAAAAATTAATAAAATATTTACCCTTTTTTAAAGATATGTTTTCTTCATACCCTGCCATTGATACCGGTGCCACCGAACATCCCCATAGGTTTTTTCTCTGGCTTTTTGCGCTTTTGTACGGGGAGAAACCTTGCTTTTGCCCGAATGAATCGAAAGCATCGTAACGGTAACAAGAATCAGTCCCATTCCAAGATATTGCACACCGGACAAGCTTTCATCTAACAGTACAATCCCAAAAAGCGACGCCGTAACCGGTTCGACCATGGCCAGGATTGAAGCAACCGCAGGCGGCGTATAGTGCAATCCCTTGATATAAAGAAAAAACGAAACCCCGGCACCGAGCAACCCAAGGAGAATAAAAAGCGGCCACAGCTGCGAGCCAAGAGCCGCAATGACCTGCCCGCCCTGGCTTGGCAGCGCCAAAACGGCAACAAGAACGCCAAAAGCCACCGACAAAATAGCCTGCGGACTGCCGTAGGGCGCAGCATACTTGAGGCCGAAGATAAAAGCGGCATAACACAGCCCCGAAAGCAACCCGGCACCTACCGCAAGGGGCGCGATCGCGGCTGCATCGATGCTGTAAACGCGCGTCAATAAAACAATGCCCACCATCACCAGCACAATCGCCGTCCACTTCATCGGGGTAGGTTTTTCAATTTTGAAGGCAAAAGAGACCAGGTAAACAAAAACGGGAGCGCAGTACATCAGTGTTGCGGCAACGGCGACGCTGCCTTGGTTGATACTTATGAAATAAAATGAGAAATTGCCCGCAACGCCAAGACCAGCGAAAACCGCCCAAAACCACAGCCGCGTATTGCTTAAACCGCTACAGCGAGGGCGCACCGCCAGCCACAGGAGTACAAACAGCAGCCCGATCCCCCCGCGGTACAGTGACATCACGTAAGGCTCCCAGCCCTGTTCCATCAGTATCCCGGCAATACCGCCGGTCAACCCCCAGAAAAAAGCAGCCAGAAGAACAAACAGCGTTGCAAATCGTGCCATGAATCCACCTTTTGTTTGGCATCGTGCTGTTTTGATTATACAGCAACAATCTTATGTATGAGTTACTTCTATATTCCAGCTTTTTTACAAAAAAATGAGTTATAATTTTTCTTTATGAAGATATTGAGGGAGTATGCATGATCGTTTCAAAAAACACGGCGCTTTTTTGTCTTGTGGATGTACAGGAAAAGCTTTTTATACATATGCAAAACAAAAAACAGCTGCAATCCAATCTTGTAAAACTGCTCAAAGGACTAGAATTGTGCGCGGTGGATACAGTTGTGCTTGAACAGTACAAAAAAGGGATCGGTCCGACTGTTTCCGCCCTGCACCCCTATCTCAAAAATGCCCGCTTTTTTGACAAGACATCTTTTAGTGCCTGCAAGAATGAGGAATTTACCCGCGCTTTACAAAAAAGCGGCAAAAGCCAGATCATCGTAGCAGGCACCGAAGCCCACGTCTGCGTCGCGCAAACCTGTTTGGACCTGCTCAATCGCGGGTATGAAGTATATCTCGTGACCGACTGCACTTCCAGTCGAAAAATAAACGACAAGGAGATTGCCCTGGCCAGATTAAGCGCGGAAGGAGTAAAACTCCTCACATACGAATCGGTTCTTTTTGAACTCATCGGTGATGCGAACAATCCGCTTTTTAAAGCTATGCTTGCAATTGTCAAATAACGTCATAACCTTACCGGCCCTGTTCGATCATCTCTTCCATCAGTTTATATACTTTTTGGCTTTCATCTTCCAGGGCTTCAAAGTTTTTCAGGATGCGCTCTTTGTTTTCTACGACCCTGTCTTGTGGCTCGACAAAAGAGAGGTTATCCTCAACTAGGGTGTGGATCTGCTTGTGCGGCGCGTCAATCTCTTTATACGCCTGCGTATGGGCAAAATGCTTGGCATAGCCGTTGTACCATTTCCCAAGCTGGCAGTTTGCCGTATCGGGAAAGTCTGCCTGCTTTTTGCGGCGAAAGACCGATGAGTACGCGTTTGACTTATAAATCGTATGATCAATCTTAGCCAGGATCACATACACCATATCGGCGATATTTCCGGCGTAGCTGCTGGACTTGTGGGCATCATGACTAAAGGTTTCCAGCGTTTCGCTGAAGGCATCGATGCTTTCCCCCGAACTCTGGGCGATGCCTGTCATATGCTCTGAACGCTCCTGCAGACCGCTGGATTCCTGCTGCAGCGTCTGGATAGAGATCGCGATCTCACTGGTCGCTTTCTGGGTGCGCTCAGCCAGTTTGCGCACTTCATCGGCCACTACCGCAAAGCCTCTGCCCTGTTCGCCTGCCCTGGCTGCCTCGATAGCGGCATTAAGAGCCAGCAGATTAGTCTGATCGGCGATATCTTTGATCAGATCCACCACCGAAGTGATCTCTTCGGCTTTTTGCGTCAGCTGCGCTATCCCGTCGGAGGATTCGTTGACCCCCTGGATAAGCTCATCAAGCTTGCCTGAAACCTCTTTCATCTCTTCGGTACTGTTTTGGGCATTGTTTGACGTGCTTTCACTGGTCTGAACGATCTTTTCGATATGCTCAAGCGATTTTTTCAAATCGGTCTCCAAAAGCTCCAATTCGCCCGTAACCCCCGACCCGATCTGGCTGAGCGCATCGTTTACGTCGGTGCCGGCGATATGCTTGGTATCGGCTTTCATTCTTGTAACGGCTTCGTTCATGCTTTTGATATTGGTTTTAAACTCGCCTTTGTACGCAGACGAGTCGATCTGGGGGTATCCCTCCTGGCGGCTGGCTTTTTGAATGGAGTTGGCCATGCTGTCGGCAAAATCCTCCAGCTGCGCCAAAAAAGTGTTGAGCGTTTGGCCCAGTTCGACCATTTCGCCGCCGTCGTTAAGCTTTTCTAAGCGGTAATCCAGCTGACCGTCTCTGGCCTTGTGGATCGTTGTCGATATCTGCGTAACCGTTTTCTGGACTTTGCGGATGTTGATAAACATATACCAGGCTAATGCAAAATTGGCAATATTTATCACCCGGATAAAATCAAACCCGTGCAGATAGACCTCGATAATAAGTGCTATCGTAAATATTCCCAATGATACAATATTGGCATACTGGATTTTTGACAGTGATGAGATGGATTTCATGGTATTCCTTTGCCCCCGTGTAGTAATAAGTCTCAAAATTGTATCATATTTGTAACCGAAGTTGACAAAATTTAGCCCAAAAAGAAGGGTTTTCTACAAAATATATGGTAAAGATATGATTTGTATAAGATGGGGCTATAAGGCGCCAAAGAGGAACCCGGTAAC
>JBNJFE010000053.1:0-10544 GCA_051746505.1 Campylobacterota bacterium | reverse complement strand
ATCAGTATAAAAACCCAAAAAGCCAAAGCGGGATTTTATTGCCGCTGCCTATCTCTGTCTCATCAGTTACTGTGAAACTCTCAGGTAAGTCCTTAATTTGTTTAAATTTTTTATTTTGACCGCCCACTTCAAACGTGTATCTGCCATCTACGAAAAAATCACCTTTTTTCGGGATGCTTATCTCGTGATCTGGTTTGAGCATACTTGCAAAAAAAGTTTCCCGCACGGTTCCTGTTCGCGCATCCTGGCAGTATGCAGAAAGTAGATTTGTATTGTTCAGATAGATTTTTTCCGGCTTCACAAATACAGCGTCGCCTTTTGCGGATGAGCGCAAAGCGCTTAATACCTTTGCTTTGTCTAAGTAGTCTAAAAACCTGTAAAACCGCTTGTAATCAGCTTTCATATCCATTTTTACAAGCAACTCTTTGAGGTTTGGTTTATAGGGAAAAGACTCGCAAATGAGTCGTACAAGTTTTTTTAGGTTGAGGGTACTTGTATATTCTATCGGGAAAATAGAGGGGATATCTACCTCGATGACCGTATTAATCGTCTCGTTGAGTCTTAGCAGATAACTCTGCTTATCTTCAAAATAAAATGGATAATACCCGCTTTGCAGATACTCTTTGAAAGAGAGCCTGAGATTAAACTTCTCAAGCAGCTCGTAAGCGATATCGATATGATTTGACAAAATATCTTCAAAACTAAAAAATGGCAGGCTGATGTTGTCTTTGAGTTCAATAAATTCTCTAAATGACAACCCTTCAAAATGATACACGATCGCACGTCTGCTGAGATCTGCTTTTGCATGGTCTATCTGCAGCGCGCTTGAACCTGAAAATATCACTTTCATATCTAAAATGTCATAAATCTTTTTAAGCTCTACCTCAAAGTTTTTGTACTTATGTATTTCATCGATGACAAGCACCTTCCCATCCTCTTTTGCAAACAGTTCTGCTACTTCATACAGTGACGGAATATTTATTGTATCTGCGCTTATGTAAAGCTTTTGGCTAAAAGGCACATCCAGTTCTTTGAGGTATTGGATCAAAAAAGTGGTTTTGCCTACACCTCTTGCTCCAACAATCCCTATAAGCTTTGGATCAAAATTGATAGAGTGATAAAAATACCTTTTATAGCTGAAGTTGTATTTGGCAAATATTTTTCTTTGATAGTCTCGTATTTCATCCAGCATTATCAGACCTTCATCTTTTTTACAATATGGATTATGCACAAATTAGACTTGGAAACCTAATATTACTAGGTGTTTTTAGGTTTGGATATTTACTTGTTATCTATTAAGAGGAAAAATCACACCAAATTCACTCTGATTAAGTGTGATTGGTTTTGGTATAATTTTATCAAAAAAAGGGTACGTTTGCTACTTAGCATTGAAAGCAGCTGCGATGACAGCTCCATAGCGATCACGGATATTGCAACCAAGCAACTGGTGCTGCACAGAAAGATTTCCCAGGAAGCCCAGCACAGGCAGTACGGCGGCGTCGTGCCCGAACTGGCCAGCCGCCTGCACGCCGTGGCGCTGCCCGAAATTTTAAAAGATGCACTACCTTATAAAGACAAGCTCAAAGCCGTCGCGGTGACGACCCATCCCGGTCTGAGCGTCACACTGCTTGAAGGCATCGCGATGGCAAAAGCAGTCAGCATCTCTTTGGATATTCCCATCATCGAAATCAACCACCTTGAAGCCCATATCTTTTCACTCTTTATCGATACGCCCCGCATCGATCCGCTGCTTGTGCTGCTCATTTCCGGCGGTCACACCCAGGTCCTTGAGTATAAAAACGATGCGATGCACGTGCTGGCAAGTACCCTGGATGACAGCGTGGGCGAAAGCTTTGACAAAGTGGCAAAAATGCTTGATCTTGGCTATCCCGGTGGGCCTGTCGTGGAGGATTACGCCAAGGCAGGTAACACAAAAGCGGTAGAATTTCCCGTCCCGCTTCGCTCCTCCCCGAAGATGGCTTTTTCGCTTTCAGGGCTTAAAAACGCCGTACGCCTTGAGATAGAAAAAAACCGCCACAGTAAAGAAGACATCTGCGCCTCGTTCCAAGAAGCGGTGACAACGCACCTGATCTTAAAAAGCAGACGTATCTTTGAACAAAATGCTATCAAGGATTTTGCGATCGTGGGCGGGGCTAGCGCGAATAAAACGATCAGAGCCGCCTATGAAACGCTGTGTGCCACCCACGGTAAGCAGCTGCACCTGGCCGACTTGCAGTACTGCGCGGACAACGCCGCGATGGTGGGGCGCCTGGGTGTGGAAAAGTACGCCAAGGGGGAATTTGCCCCCATTGAACAGATCGAGGCAAACTCAAGACGCTAATTCTTGGCACAGCTGTACAAAAGCTTGGCCGTATTTTTCATACTTGACCTTGCCCACGCCGTTTATTAACAGCATCATTTCTTTATCAGTCGGCAAAAACGTACTCATCTCCAAAAGCGTTTTATCCCCAAATATCACATACGCCGGTACGCCCTCTTTGTCGGCCAACTCTTTGCGAAGGGCCCGCAGAGCTTCAAACTCGCTGCTGTTTTGCGTAATCTTTGGCTGTTTTTGCGCTACCAGTTTATCCTCATCGATAAATACGCTCTCCTGACTGCGAAGCAGCGGCAGGCTCTGCCGGGTCAGCATCAGTGAGCCGTGGGGTCCGGGAGCTACCATCTGTTTTTCCATCAAAAGATCAAGCACGGCTTGCAGATTGGCTTTGGTCGTATCCGCAGCGATTGCGTAAACGCTGAGCCCGTCATGACCGAATTCAAAAATGCGCTTTGCTTTTGATCCTTTAAGCACGTCAAGAATATGGGTAGCGCCAAAACGCTGGCCCGTGCGGTGGATGGCTGAGATGATCTTTTGGGCGGTGACGGTGACTTCAACCTGCTTAACTTCACCTCTTTGACAGTTATCACACACATGCTCGCATGCTGCTATATTATCTCCGAAATACTCGGCCACAAACTCGTGACGGCAGCGGCTTGTACAGCAGAAGCTGGCCATCGCCTGCAGCTTTTGCAGCCCGTGGGCGTGGGTGCGTTCATCACCGTTTTGCAGCACCAGTCTTCGTTTTTGTACCTCATCGCTTTTTTGATACAGCAGCAGCGCGTAGCTTGGCGCCCCGTCCCGTCCCGCGCGTCCAATCTCCTGATAATACCCTTCCAGCGTTTTTGGCATGGAGGTGTGGATTACGTAGCGGATATTGGCTTTGTCAATACCCATGCCAAAAGCGATCGTTGCCACCACGATATCGACGGTATCGTAGATAAAGGCTTCATGCACGCTTTGGCGCTTGCGCTGCTCCATGCCCGCGTGGTACGCAAGGGCGTTGTAGCCTTTTTTGGCCAAAAAATCCGCCAGGTTTTCACTCTCTTTTCTGGTGTAGGTATAAATAATACCCCGCTCGTTGGCAAACTGCTTTAAAAACGAAAGAATCTGTGACCGTCCTCCGCTTTGGCGCTGCTGGACGTGGATGTGCAGATTGGGCCGGTAAGCTTTGGCTTTGATGCGCCTGGGATCACGCAAGTGCAGCGTACGGATGATATCATCCTGCACCTTGGCCGTAGCCGTTGCGGTAAAGGCAGCCACGGGCGTATTGGCAAAGGTTTGTTTTAAAATATCCAACCGCCGGTAATCGCTTCGAAAATCATGCCCCCACTCGCTAAGACAATGGGCTTCATCAATAACAAAGAAATTAAGCTTTACGGTTGAAAGCAGGCTCAAAAAGTTTGGGTGCAGCCGCTCGGGGGCGACATAGAGCAGCTTAAGCTGCGAATTGGCGATTTTGTAATAGATTTCCCGAATCTCTTCACTTTTTTGCGACGAACTGATCATCTGTGCCGCAATACCGTTTGCCTGGAGTGCGGCGACCTGATCCTGCATCAGCGCGATAAGCGGTGAAATCACCACCGTCAACCCATCCATCAACAGCGTTGGCAGCTGGTAACACAGCGATTTACCCCCACCCGTTGGCAGTACCGTCAGCAGGTCTCTGCCCTGCAGGGGCGCATCGACCGCCTCTTCCTGAAAGTCTCTGAATTCATCATGCCCGAAATATTCTTTTAATACGCGTCTTTTTTCATTCATAGACGCTATTGTATCCTTTTTGCAAATCTGATATACTGAAATTAGATTAAATAAAAGGAGAAACCATGCAACATGAACTGATGCAACTGCCGTTTGCCAAAGACGCGCTAGAACCTCTCATCTCAAGTGAAACGATCGATTATCACTACGGTAAGCACCACGCAACCTATGTCAAAAAACTCAACGCTCTCGTTGAAAAAGATTCTTCCTTGCAGGGCAAGAGTTTGATCGAACTGATCAAAACCCAGACCGGAGGTGCTTTCAACAACGCCGCACAGGTTTATAACCACGACTTTTACTGGCACTGCCTAAAACCAAACGATCAAGAGGGTCCCTCACAAAGACTCACCGAAGCGATGCAGCGTGATTTTGGCAGTGTGGATGCGTGTATCGACAAATTCACGCAAACGGCGACTACGCTGTTTGGTTCGGGATGGACGTGGCTGAGCCTGGATCAGGAGGGCAAGCTGCAGGTGGAAAAAACATGCAACGCCAATACGCCTATCCGCCACGGCAGAGTACCGCTGCTAACCTGTGACGTGTGGGAACACGCTTTTTATATAGACTATAGAAATGACAAAGCTTCCTATATCCAAAAGTGGTGGGAACTGGTCAACTGGGAGTTTGTATCCCAAAATTTCGAAAAAGCCCTGAAAGAAGATGACGGCTTTATCGGCAACTGCAACGACAACTCCATCGTATGCGAATATATGGACCAGCTGCAAGCCGGCGAGCGGATTTCAACCTAGTTTGAAACCTTTTGGATCGAGCTTGTAAAAATCTTTGAGCGTATTGTACACCTTGGGAAAGTGGGTGTGCAACTGACGGGGCTTTTGAAAAAACAGTTCTGTCGCCACGGCGAAGAATTCAGCCTCATTGCCCGCGGCATACGAGCCAAAGAGTTTGTACCGGCCTAAAAAGCGGTTTTTGAGGCTTTTTTTATTGAGCTTTTCATACACGGGATAGATCGTATGGGCCCACAGGGCGTGCAGCGAAGGCTCCAGCGGGGGTTCGCCGTCGGCATGGCCGCTTTGAAAATCCATCTGATGGGCAAATTCATGGATGATGACGTTGTGCATCCCAAAATGCCCGGCTTCTTTTTTGCCGCTGTGCCACGAAATCACGACCGTATCTTCGCTGCTTTGGCCCTCTAAAATAAACTTTTCTTTGCTAAACACGCCGCCGTAGGCACGCACCTCTTTGGCGATAAACTCATAAGGGTATACCAACACCGTGGATACGTTCTCATACCCCCTGTTATTGCCGATACCAAGCAGACACGCGAAAAACGCGATCACCACTTTCATCTGCACGGTCACATCGGTGTAAATGCCTTCCCACTCTTTTTCTTCTATAAACAGTTGCAAATGGTAATGCATCTTAAGCTGCAAGTCTTGGGGCAAAGCGTTGTAGTAAGGGATTTGCTGCAGTATCTGCTTATAGCGCACAGGCAGAGGCTGTTTTTGCAGCCGCTTGACCAGCAGCAGGTGGCGGGTATAACGCACCCCCTGCCAAAACAAAAACAGTGCCAGGACACCAAGCAGCAACTGGATCAGCAGGAGGTGATAGGGCATCAGGCGTATTTGGTGATGGTATCGCTGTCAAGTTCGATCAGGGTATGCACGTTGCCGCGGGGCTCAAAATCGGCAGTGAGTTTCATCCAGTGCGGGGAAAGTTTGTCATACAGGGTTTCAAAGATTTCATTGACCACGTTTTCATGGGATATATAGCGGTTGGCAAAGCTGTTGATATACAGCTTGAGTGCTTTGAGTTCGATCACTTTTTCATTTGGGATATAGTGCAGATAAAAGGTGCCAAAATCAGGGTACCCGCTTCTTGGGCATTTAGCCATGAATTCGGGCAGTTCAATCTTAATGGTGTAATTATATTTGTTTTCATTGGGCCAGAAATGCGTCTTGTCATTGATATCAAATGCATTTATCTCTTTTTCGCCGTATTTCATTTCACTCATTGCAATTCCTTTTGTGTTTTGAGTTTACCCACGTAAAAGCCCTGGACGTATCCGACTCCCAGCTGCCTGGCTGATTCCATCTGGGTTTTGTTATCAATCCATTTTAAGACCGTATCTATGCCAAGTTCTTCGTTCATGGATATAAAGGCTTTCAGCGTTGCTTTATAGGAAGGATCATCCAGGTTGGCACTGAACTCTTTATCAAACTGGACCATATCGATGGGCAGGTATTTAATGTATTCCAAGGAAGCGTTCATCGCTCCGAAGTTATCCAGACACAGGCGCAGGCCAAAACCCTTGAGTCTGTTGAGCGTCTTTTTGTACTTGTTGATGTCGTGATACACCTTATTTTCATACAGTTCGATGATAAAGCGTTTTGGATCAACCTTGTATTTTTCGATAATGGCAAAAAGATCGCCCGCGAAATGTTCGCTGCGCAGCGAAAAGGGGGAAAGGTTGAAACTCACAGCAAAGGGTTTGGTATTCTGGCTGAGCATCAACGCGATGGTTTCTACAATCGCCAGGTCAAACTTTTGTTCCAAATCCAGCCGGTTGATCACGGGGATATAGCGTTTTGGCGGCAGTTTGCCAAAGCTTTTGGTACAGACTTTGATAACGGCTTCATATATCTCTTCGCTGCCACGCTGCAAAGACAGAACGGGTTTGAAGCGGATATCAAAATCGTGTTCATGAAACGCTTGAATAATTTCTTGTTCAAACTTAGTGAAGTTTTGTACATCCTGAACTATGATGGATTGCTTAAGGTCCTTGTCCAGCTTCTGGTGCAGGGATGCGTAGAGGTGTTCGATATTTTTATCGATATTGTCACTGTCGATGCTGACAGCGCTTTTGATATCAAGGTCTACGTTTTGCATGACATTGTTGTATTTGGTAAATTGCTGCAGCGTTTTTCGGATACTGTCTGGTTCCAACACGCTGCCGATAACAAAATCCGCCCCCTGCAGCCGGCCTAAAATGGGCATATCCCGGTCGCTTTTAAGGTACATATCCAGCTTGTACGCAAACTCTTGCAAAATCTTATCACCCTTTTCATATCCGTAATGGTCGTTGATATGGGCGATATTGGCCACCTGGATCAGTGAAATGGAATTTAAAAACCCCCGTTTTCGCATCTTTTTGAGTTCAATGCCAAGGTTGTCGCGGTTAAAGGTCTTGGTAAGCGGATCGATCAGCGAACTGGTAGCACTTTGGTTGATCAGATAAAAGATATAATACACAATCGTTAAAATCGACAGCGACAGGATAACGGCTTTAAACACCGTCGAATCAGCCACGGCCGGCGTTGTAAAAAGAATCAGGGAGGTAAACAGCAGCAAAAAGATAGGCACGCCCATGCGAAGGGCGAGCAAAAAGCGCCTTGTTCTATCTTTTTTGACCGCGTACAAAAGCAGGCCTATACGTCTAAGTGCTGCACGTCTTTTGCGTGGTTTTCGATATATTGGCGGCGGGGTTCGACTTCATCGCCCATAAAGAGCACAAAAGTGTCGCTGGCACTGTCAAGATCTTCGATCCCTACTTGCAGTAATACCCTGTTTTCGGGGTCCATCGTGGTTTCCCACAACTGGCTTGGGTTCATTTCGCCAAGACCTTTGTAACGCTGCACATACGCACCCTTTTTGGCATACGCTTCAATTTGCCCCAGCAGATCGATCAGGTCGCTGTCAAACACACTGGTGTCTCTTTGGTTGATCTTATCCATCAGATAGATCGCCTCATTATAATGCGCATCGGCAAAAAGCGTATCATCGATCAGCAGCTCTTCCAGACCGCTTTTGGTTTGCACATAAAGATGCACACTGTCTTCACCCACCGCATGGTTAAGTATGTTGTAGCCTCTTGCGTCCAAGAACTCTTTGACCGTTTCAAACTGTTTTTGCGGATCTACGCCCGCAAGATCGGGGTTTTCTATCAAAAAGCGCACCACTTCGATCAGTGAAAACCGTTTTTCTAACTCTTTGAGCGTGATCTTGTAATATGAAACCAGTTTGAACAGTTCGATCAGATCGGGTTTGCCCATCGTTTCACATTCGATAGCGTCGATGCCGTTTTGAATCAAAAAATCAGCCAACGATTTGTCATCTTTTAAGTAAATGTCGGTTTTACCCTTTTTGTACCGGTACAAAGGAGGCTGGGCAAGGTAGAGATACCCCTTTTCGATAACGGGGCGTAAAAAGCGGAAGAAAAAGGTCATCAAAAGCGTCTGGATATGGCTGCCGTCCACATCGGCGTCGGTCATGATAATGATCTTGTTATAACGCAGCTTGCTTTCATCAAACTCTTCGCCGATACCGCACCCTAAAGCGGTGATCATATTGGCAATCTCATCAGATTTTAAGATCTTATCCAGCCGGCTTTTTTCGACATTAAGAATCTTACCCTTAAGGGGCATGATCGCCTGAAAAACCCTGTCACGCCCCTGCTTTGCACTGCCGCCGGCACTGTCGCCCTCCACCAGATACAGTTCGCTGATTTCGGGGTCTTTGCTCTGGCAGTCTGCCAGTTTGCCCGGCAGCGTACCCACACTCATCGCATCTTTTCGCTTGACCAGGTCTTTGGCCCGCTTGGCCGCTTCTCGACCCTTGGCCGCCAGGATCGCTTTTTCCATGATCGCTTTGGCCGAATTGGGGGTTTCTTCCATGAATTTGGTAAGCTTTTCATAGGTAAGCTTTTGTACCAACGGCCGGACGTAGCTGCTGCCTAGCTTACCTTTGGTCTGGCCTTCAAACTGGGGTTCGGGAACGCGCACGCTAACAACTGCCACAAGCCCTTCTTTGGAATCATCACCGCTTATCTTGGTGCTTTTTTCATTGGCTTTGGCATTGTTGGCGATATATTGCGACAGTGCCCTGGTCACCGCGGCTCTAAAGCCCGCTTCATGCGTACCGCCGTCGGGGGTACGGATATTATTGACAAAACTAAGGACCCGGTCGCTGTCAGCCGTGGAGTACTTCATGGCGATATCCATCTCGATATCATCCACGCCTTCGCTGAAATACAGTGTCTCAGAGATCGCTTCGCGGCTGTTCATATCATCCACAAACTGAATTAAGCCGCCTTCAAAATGAAACTCATCTTTTTTATCGTCTCTTTCATCCACAAGCTTAATGGTGATACTTGGATTCAGGTACGCCAATTCTTTAAAGCGCTTGGCCAAAATATCGTACTCAAACTCCACGCCCTCGGTAAAGATGGATTCATCGGGCCAAAACGTAATCTTGGTACCCTTTTTGCGCATACTGCCGGTAACTTGCAGTTCATGCTGGGGGATGCCTTCTTTGAAGTTTTGTTCATAGACGTTGCCGTTTTTGTATACGGTCAGATCAAGATTGGAACTCAGCGCATTGACAACACTTACGCCCACGCCGTGCAAACCGCCGCTGACTTTGTATGTATCTTTGTCAAACTTGCCGCCTGCGTGCAGTACCGTCATGACCACCGTCGCCGCCGCGATCTTTTCGGTGGGATGCGGATCAACCGGAATACCCCGGCCGTTGTCTTCTACGCTGGCGCTGCCGTCTTTACCAAGGGTGACCTTGATAGTATCGCAATGCCCGGCCATCGCTTCGTCTATGGAGTTGTCAACCACTTCATAGATCAAGTGATGCAACCCTTTGGTCGCCGTATCGCCGATATACATACCGGGCCGTTTTCGGACCGCTTCAAGACCTTTTAATACTTTAATATTTCCTGCACCGTATTCGCTCATATCCATCCCTGTATGCAATGTAGTTGCTTAATTTCAGGGTATTTTATCCAAAATATGCTATGATAACGATTAAATTTAACATGAGAGGAGGTGATGTCAAGTGCCCGGTATTAAAGTTGGTAGCAACGAAACCTTTGAACAAGCGTACCGCAAGTTCAAAAAACAAACCGACAGGAACTTGATTGTCACTGAAAAGAGACAAAGAAGATTCTACGAACCTGCAACCGAGATCAGAAAGAAAGAAAAGATCGCGGCCCGCAAGAAGATGCTGAAAAAGCTGTACATGATGCGGCGTTACGAAGCAAGACTCTAATTTGTCTTTCTCTTCCCCTTTTTCGGGGAAGTTCTCACCGCTAAGGGTCCGACCCCTTTTGGCTAAGAAGCTGCTTTTGGTATACTCTACGTATGGCTTTTGATCCAAAAACACCCTATCTGACAACCGACGCAATTATAGAAATGTACAATAATGACCGTTTTGAAGGCATCGTGCTGATAAAGCGCAAAAATCCGCCTGAAGGCTTGGCTCTGCCGGGCGGTTTTGTGGACCGCGGCGAACGCGTCGAAGATGCCTGCAAAAGAGAGATGCAAGAAGAAACGGGCCTTGCGGTGACCCTGACGCGGCTGCTTGGTATCTACTCCGATCCCGCGCGTGATCCCAGGCTGCATACGGCTTCGGCGGTCTACGTTGCCAAAGCCAGAGGCAAACCCAAAGGCGGCGACGATGCCAAAGAAGCCCATGTTTATAGATT